>CAZQQD010000052.1:0-20991 GCA_964595355.1 uncultured Ignavibacteriaceae bacterium
TTTTTGCAACGGGAACTATTATTTGTAAAGAAACTGAGATAGACGTTGCAATTCACGAAGAGATAGATAATGAAATAGAATTTGATATTTCTACGAATAATTCCTGTAAGCCTGATGATGATGTTACAGAGCTGTCGAACTGGAGTTATTCTAATTGGAGCCCGGGGGATGGTGCTCCAAAAGATAATTCAGTTGTAAGAGAAGTTGAAATTATTCCCCGAAAATTAATTTTATCAATTGCACCTGTTCATAAAAAAATCTGGCTTCACAATGTTGAATCAGGTGTCAATCATTTAATTCCGTTAAGTAATTTTTATAATCAGTTAATGATGGTAAAAGATATCAGGAATACCGAGGTTGCTCTTAATCCCGGAGTATTTTTTGAACAATTAAATAACTATTCAGATGGTGATCTGGTTTCTGCGCTGATCACTTACAATAAATACATAAAAAGATTTGATATAGATATGACTTTTTTTGAAAAAGAAAATGATAAATCTTCTTCTAAAAGTATATTTAGTTTTCTGAAAAGAGGTAAAAATTGAACATTGAAGAAATAATAAAAACAGGTAAAGAAGTAATAAATATTGAAGCCGGCGCCGTGGCTGGCTTGACTGAAAGTATCAATGAGCAATTTGCACGGGCAGTTGATCTGATATATCATTCAAAAGGTAGAGTGGTTTTATCGGGTATGGGTAAATCCGGTCTTGTAGCGAGAAAGATCGTTGCTACTTTAAACTCGACAGGAACTGCGTCAATATTTCTCCATCCTACAGATGCATTGCACGGTGATTTGGGAATGGTAAGAAAAGAAGACGTGGTTATCTTGATTTCTAAGAGTGGGGAAACTGAAGAAATTATCAACCTTTTACCTATGCTAAAAAGGCTAAACGTTTCTCTCATTGCGTTGTGCGGCAAAGAAGATTCAAAACTTGCTCACGAATGCGATCTTTTTCTAAGTATTGCTGTAAAGGAAGAAGCATGTCCGCACGATCTGGCTCCGACTGCTTCAACAACCGCAACCCTGGTAATTGGCGACGCTCTATCGGTAACTTTATTAAAGAAAAGAGGATTTACTGCAGAGGATTTTGCTCTGCTTCATCCTGGTGGAAGTCTCGGTAAAAGATTGTCTCTACAGATTAAAGAAATTATGACACAGGGCGATAGAATACCTGTTGTTAAAGAAGACTGTCCTATTAAGGATGTTATTCTTGAGATCACTTCAAAGAGGCTTGGTGCGACGTGTGTTGTTGATTCAAACGGAACACTTACCGGAATAGTTACTGACGGCGATTTGAGGAGGCTGCTTGAAAAAACACTGGATATAAAGGAGCTTATTGCAAAAGATATAATGACGAAAAATCCAAAGGTTATGAACCCGGATTATCTGGCATCCTTTGCACTCCAACAAATGGAAAATCACAAAATAACTTCTTTAATCATTATCGATGAAAGTAAACACCCCGTAGGAATAATACACCTCCATGACCTGATAAATCTTGGGTTAACTCAAAGATGAAATATATTCTCTTCATCATTTTTATATCGTTCATTACAGGCTGCAATAGTGATAAAGTAAAACCTACGATTGATACTTCATTGAAGACTGGTGAACTTCCTTCTCAGGAGAGCTGGAATTCAACAATTGTTTTCAGCGATTCCGGAAAAACAAAAGCAATATTACATACCGGACATTTGAGAGTATTTGAACAATCTCACGAAACTCTGCTGGACCAGGGAATGAAAGTAGATTTTTACGATGATAATATGGTAAAGACTTCTACTATTACGTCAAAAAGAGGTAAAGTGGATGATGCTACAAAGGATCTTTATGCAATCGATAGTGTAGTTGCAGTCAGTGACAGTGGTACAGTAGTAAAAACAGAAGAATTAATGTTCAGGAACAAAGACCAAAAGATTGTGAGTGACAAATTTGTTACAATTGTATCTCCGAAAGAAACTATAAAAGGATATGGCTTTGAATCGGACCGAAACCTGCAAAACTATGTAATCTATAATATAACTTATATTACCAGGACAGATACAACCAAATAAATATGATAAAATATTTCATAATAATTTTTATACTTACAGGCTTAACCTCATTATTTGCACAGGATGATTTCATACAGGTAAAAGGCGATAGTCTTGTTGGGAAAACTGTTGATGGTGAAATGGTCCGGGAAGTCTATGGCAATGTTGTTCTAACTCAGGGTAATGTCGTAATTACATGTAATAAAGCCACGCAATTTATTTCCAGGAATGAAGCTGAGCTGGTTGGCAATGTTGTTATAAAACAGGACAGCATTACGATATCAACTGAAAGAGGATTCTATTATGGACATGAAAAAGAATCTGTATCTGATACTGCTGTAAAGCTTGAGGACAAGAAAGTTACATTAATTGCCAAACGTGGTAAATATTTTTTCGATGAACATAGGGCATTTTTTCAGGATAGCGTGAAATTAAAAGATTCTGTTTCTGTATTAACTTCAGACAGTCTGACTTATTTTAAAGATGAAGACAGGATTGTAGCTGTAAGCAATGTAAATATAGTTGATACAGCAAGCTCAATATTTGCAGACAGTCTTGAGCATTTTCGAAAAACGGGAGTGACTTATGCTGATAATAATGTTAAAGCAGTTAACAGAGCCAATCGTCTGATTTTATTCGGAGATCACCTTGAAGATTACCCTGAAAAGCATTACACTCTGGTAAATAAAAATCCTGTATTATTACAAATTGATACCTCATATGTTCATAAGGTGGATAGCTTATCGGAGAACCAGGTGCAAAGTGAAGATTCGACTATGCAGATAGACTCACTACTTATAAAATCAAAATTGATGGAAGCATTTCGCGATACTCTTGATTATTTTAAAGCTACAGATTCAGTCAGTATTATTCGTGGCGAATTTGCGTCGGTAAATAATTTAACATTATACTACAGAAAAGCAGGTGAAATAATTACTTATAAAACTTCAGATTCAACTGCCCAGCCTTATTTATGGTATGAAAATACTCAATTAACTGGAGATTCAGTGACGATCTTTTTGGATAGTAACAGGATTCATTTTTTAAAGGTTAACGATGATGCATATATAATTTCACAGAATGAAACCTATCACGACAGGTTTGACCAGACTTCAGGTGACAGCGTTTTTATGACGTTTGAAAACTCCAGATTACAGGAGACAAATATCTGGGGAAATATGTTCAGTATTTACTATCAGTATGATGAAGAGAGGCCAAATGGATTGACGAAATCTTCTGCCCAAAATGCTGTGATTAATTTTGTTGATAACAAAGTTGAGGAAATCAGAATGTATGGTTCGCCAAACAGCGAATTTTATCCTGAAAGACTTGTCAAAGGGAAGGAAGATACATTTGTATTAGCAAAGTATGTACCTTATAAAGCAAGACCTGAAAAAGAAAGTATACTTGATGATATAAGTCCCAGGTGGAAATAATATTGTTATTAAAACTGTAAACTGAAATGAATCTGAAAATATTAGTAAATTAACAAATCATTTGTTTGCATTATTAACAAAATTAAAAAGAAGCACGTAATGGCTTTTTCCGTTTATTATGGAACATAATACCCTAAGTTGTAAAAATCTCGTAAAAATTTATAAGAAACGCGCTGTTGTAAATAAGGCTTCTGTAGAAGTTTCAAAAGGGAAGATAGTCGGCCTTCTCGGTCCGAACGGTGCTGGTAAAACTACTACTTTTTATATGATAACCGGAATGATAAGACCAGATTCCGGTAACGTTTATCTCGATGGTGAAGATATTACTAAAGTTCCGATGTACCAGCGTGCTAGAATGGGAATTGGTTACCTTCCTCAGGAAGCTTCAATTTTTAGAAGACTTACAGTTGAACAGAATTTAATGGCAATTCTTGAAATGATGGACCTTGATGCTAAAGCAAAAAAAGAAAAATGTGAAAGATTACTTGAGGAATTGAGTATTTCTCATTTAAGAAAAAGTATCGGTGTTCAATTAAGTGGGGGTGAAAGGAGAAGAACAGAGATAGCTAGATCATTAACCACAGATCCGGATTTTATTTTACTTGATGAGCCCTTTGCTGGTGTTGATCCTATTGCGGTTGAGGATATAATGAACATAGTAGCGAATTTAAAAGAACGGGGAATAGGTGTGCTGATAACAGATCACAACGTACACGAAACATTGAGTATTGTCGATAATGCTTACATACTTATAAACGGAACAATCTTCAAACAGGGAAATGCAAAAGAACTTGCTGAAGATGAAGAGATAAGAAAACTTTACCTTGGCGAAAAGTTCAGGCTTGACAGATATTCAAGTGAGTGAATCATAAATCCGAAATAATAAATCTTAAAAAAACACCAAATTTCCAGTTTCTAAGCAGAACTATCTATTCGCATTCAACCCTGTCACCCTGACTCTTCGGCGAAGAGATCACTAAAAAGACCACATCCCTGTTAGATTCGTTTTTGAATTTATGAATGGTACCGGGAGGAATTTCAAGCCCCTCATTTTTTGAAAGATTAACAATTTTATCCGGAAGTTCTATCGTACCCTCGCCTTTGAGAACAAAGAAAAATTGTCTTGAAATGTTATGATAATGTTTTAATTCCGATTTACCGGCAGGAACTTTTTCCCGAATTACACTCAGGTTATCGTTGTTTACCAGGTGCCACCCATCGCACACTTCACCCCACGTGTAATGTTCTGCATTTGATTTGTTTATTTTGTTTGTCATTTTAATTTTTCAAAATGTTGATAATCAGTTCGTGTTTTCCAATCGCCGCCCCAGCTCCAGCCCCTTTCTTTGAATAATTTTACAACAATAGATCGCTTCGAGATTGTGCCGTTTACTTTAGGATTGTAAACGGCTCCTTCGGGTGAGGCTTTGCCATCAATTATTTGTGGATTTTGCCATGGGTTAATATCAATAGCCTTGCCGGTTGAGTGGTTCGAAAACCTATTAGTATTTGCGACCAGTCTATAATTAAATGCCGATGTGTTGTTTGCTTTCATCGATTCATCATCTGACCAGTTATATCTTACAACCGGAATAACTCTTTTAATTGGAAATCTCTTTTCCTTTAACATTTCAAATATCCACTCAATATCATTTACAAGGTCTTTATGAATGACAAGCTGCCCTTTATGCAGCTTGTCATCGAACGAATAATAATAAACATCGACAAGCCGGAGATCCGTTTTTATGTTTCCGGGAATTTTCTTTCCAGCAAGGGCTTCGGTTAAAGTGTAATTGCAATCCGAAATTACCCTTGTTTGCTGTGATTCATTATTCATTTTACTGCCTGTACTTATAAAAATGAATATCAAACTGGCAAGAATATAAAAATGTTTTACCTTCATAGATTACTATAAACCAATGCTTAATTTAGTAAAAAGTACAGACAAGTGGATTTAGAACAGATTATTTCAGTCAACGGTAAATTCTTTTACTACACCTTGTTTCGCAAAGGTTTCAGAAATCCATGCATACCTTCCGGGTGTAAGATTAATTTTAAAGTAAGATGTATTTCCAACGGGCATTTCCTGAGTTCCTCCTAAGAATTCAGCAGGAGCGGGTGTTCTCAAACCGTTAATATTCATCCAGTCCATCCAGTTGATAACATCGTTCAGATCAGTGTCCTTTTTCAGTCTGACAAGATGAACATCATTTCCTAGCCCAAATTCAGGTTGTTCTTTAAAGTGTACGGCTACTATGTGTTCTCCTGAGGATATATTTCCTTTTACTTCCATATTTGCATTTGTAAGGTTTATTTCTATATCTGCATCGTCAGGTTCTTTCATTTTGGAAATTTCATTTGTAACTGTTACAGGACGAATCATTCCAAGTTCACCGTGGAATTTTCCCTCTTCAGTTTTCATATAACATTCCATTACATAATTGCCCGGTATAAGTTTTAATGTTACTTCCGTAGAATCTCCTCTTGCTATGAGGCCAGAGCCACCCATATACTTCGCCGAAGCATACCATTTGGGAAGTAAGCTGCCGAGAAAATTTCCTGCCACTTCCTTCGACGCACCAGCCTGCAATGTATCCCATGTTGCTGCAAAAGCGGAAACTACTTCACTGGTATAATCCTGAAACGTAGCTCCATCAGGAAGTAAGGTTAAATAGAAAAAGTGAGTTGCGTGTCCGTCATTCACAAGCCTGAATGTTGACCATCCGGAAGGAATAGTTGGATTCATATTAAAATAATAATCCTTTGCAACTACTCTCACAAGATTAGTATTCTTGTTATTACTACAGGAAAGGGAAAAAACTGAAATAGCTATTAAGGCTGTAAGTAAAATGGATAGTTTTTTCATTTTTTTGCTCCTTGTTTTGTGAATATAATATTGAGTATGCTTTTTGGAAATATACTGGATTTAATAGCTTAGGCATTTAAATTCGAGATTGAATAATAATTTTTCCGGTTTTTTAAGTTATCAGGAATTATATGCTAAATAGCCATCTAAGGCTAAGGATAATAATTACTCTAAAAAGAGGCAAGTAGAATAGCACAAAATATGAAAACAGAAAAGACGAATGGGTTAAAAAATTAAACAATTAAAAGTAATTGATAATTTTGTTTTACATTTGGCATTCATTTTTCGCATTCTATGTTTCACAATTATCCCTTAACAGTGCCGAAATCTGCTCACCTCCAACCAAGGAATAAGTGATTAAGAAGCAGGGTGTAATATGTTGCAGAACAGATTAAAAAACTGTTCTACTATAAATAACTTTTTACTAATGAAACAGCCTGAGAGTAATAACCTCTACCGAATAAATTAAGATGATTCATTACATGATAGAGTTTGTAAATGTTTTCGCGGTGACGCCAGCCATCTTTTAAGGGGTATGTTTCATTGTATGTCGAGTAAAAGCTGTTGTCAAATCCACCGAATAATTTTGTCATAGCGAGGTCGGCCTCGCGGTGACCATAGTAGACCGCTGGATCAATTATACAGGCGTTTCCGTTTTCATCAGAAATATAATTACCGCTCCAAAGATCACCATGCAGTAGTGTTGGTTTTTCTTCGCTTCCTGATAAAATTTCTTCAAGTTTGCTTTCGAGCTTTTTGATTCCATCTTTTAATTCTGTTGTGGTATAACCATTTCTTTCGGCGAGTCTGTACTGAAAAAGGATTCTCTTATTCCAGTAAAATTCCGTCCAGTTTTCTTTTTCATTTTCATTAGGAATATTTTTCTGATCCGTTGAGCCTATGTAATTGTCTTCAAAAAAGCCAAATGAATGCGAGCAATATTTGTGCATATCAGCAAACTTTCTTCCGAAATCTTCAAAGAAACTTCTGCTTGGGTTACCACTTTCAATATGTTCAAGCAGTATAAAAGATTTTTCAGCTAAAATAACTTCAGGTATTCTTATTGCATTTGCTTTGTCGAGTTCCTTCAAGCCGTTGGCTTCTTTCAGAAACATATCGTTTGAAGAAACATCAGTGAACTTAAGAAAATAATTTTTACCTGATTTCGTTTCCAGTTTGCATGCATTGCTTATACATCCTCCGGAAACGGAATTGCTTGAAATTATTTCTGTTCTGGTCCTTTCTTCAATTTTCTTTTTCAACTCATAAGTGATTTTCATTTTTCAACTTTTCTAATATTCCTTTACATCCGTCCTCAAGAATATCAAGCACGTTATTAAATCCTTTTTCCCCTTCATAATATGGATCGGGAACTTCATCGACTTTAATATTTCTACAGAAATCAGCCATCCTGAATATCTTATGAGAAAATTTATTCACATTATCATGTGATTTTACCTCTTCGAAATTCTCATTATCCATTGTGATGATGTAGTCGAATTTGATAAAATCCTTTGCTGGATTGAATTTTCTTGTAGTATGGTCGACATTGTAACCTCGTTTGGCTGCGTATCCTATCATCCTGGGATCAGGCGATTCACCTACGTGATATCCTGCAGTGCCTGCTGAATCAACATAAATTTTATCCTGCAGATTTTCATCCTGCAGGTTTTTTTTAAGGACTGCTTCGGCAGCCGGTGAACGGCAGATATTACCAAGGCAAACAAAAAGTATTTTTTTATTGTGCATACTAAATTTCCCACGCTTTTGTGTATATACTGTTGTTTTATTTTATAAAAAATATTACAAACTTACAAAAAAAGTGCGTGGGTTGTTCCCATAACTGCATATAAATCTTAAGCCAAAAAATATTATCGTGATTTTAAATAGTTGACTTGCAAATATATTTAACATAAATTCCTAGAGCCTAAGACAAACAATTAAGAAAATGTCCAGAAATAAAAGGAGAGATTTATGGCTTATATTATAACCAAGCTGTGTCTCGATTGTAAAGATATTGCCTGTACACAGGTTTGCCCTGTTGATTGTATTTATGAATATACAGGTGACGATGAGTCGATACCTAAAAACATGCTTTTGATTGATCCTGATGAATGTATAGACTGCAATGCTTGTGTTCCTGAATGTCCATGGGAAGCTATTTTTGAGGAAGATATGGTCCCCGATATTTTTAATGATGATATTGAGTTAAATGCAAGGATAGTAGGCAAGGAAAGAAAAGTCCCGGTTCGAAATCCCGATGATCCAATTCCTACACCTGAAGAAGTTCAGGCAAACAAAGAAAAGTGGGGTTATAAACCTTAATATTTTTTAAAGCCCCGTAACAGTCGGGGCTTATTTATAAATTTTTAACTCATTCTCCGTAAATTGTCAAGACAATCTTTCTACCGCCACCACGGTTTCTGTGTTCACATAGATAAATACCCTGCCAGGTTCCGAGATTTAGCTTTCCGTTTGTTATGGGTATTGATAGGTTGTTACCAAGGATAGACGTTTTTAAATGTGCTGGCATATCGTCAGCTCCTTCTATTGTGTGTACATAATAAGGAGCATTTTCTTTAACCATTTCGTTAAAGTGTGATTCAAAATCTCTTCTTACGTCAGGATCATAATTTTCGTTAATTGTCAGGGAAGCAGAAGTATGTTTAATAAAGATATGGAGAATCCCTGTCTTAAAGTTTTTTAATTCCGGAATCCCCGAAAGTATTTCGTTTGTAACTAAATGAAATCCTCTTGGTTTTTCTTTTAAGACTATTTCTTTTTGAATATTACCCATTCTCTTTCTATTGTGGAATTATGCCATCAACTTCTACTTTAACTCCTTTAACGGAACTATAAGGACTGGTACCCAAACACCTGCATTTTACCGAAACGTCCTGACCTTCCCTAAGCTGGCTGGCTGTGTATTTATCTTCATTTTTTAGGAAAAAGCAAATTACAGGAAGGTCACCATGATAAGTCTGTAATTCCAGGACAGGTTTTGAATCCATCACAGAGTAATATGCTTTTACCTCTCCCAGTAGATTTAATCTTTTATTGAGGAATTCTTTATCGGCTGAAATTTCATCCCTGGTATAAGCATGAGCAAGATCCTGTGCGGCCATTGAAGGATAATAAAAATTATTATAATAAATAAAAGCAAGTACTACTGATAATACTAATAAAAAGCTAAAAAATAGTAATCTTCCTTTAGTCACCTTACAATCCTTAAATCTTGCGTCTTCAGGCTGTTTTTACCTTGCTCCTAGCTCCACTTTAAATGTTTTTTTCTCGCTGTTTCTCATTACTACTACATCTACAATATCACCGGGGCTAAAATCTCCCAGTGCATAAGTATAATCGTAAATATTTGAAATTTTCTTTCCGCCGAATTCAACAATAATATCGCCGCCTTTTAATCCTGCCTTTTGTGCTGGTCCCCCTTCACTTACGCCTGTAATTTTCAAACCATCAACCTGTGATGCATAATCCGGAATTGTACCAACGTAAACTCTGAAAGTCATTCTGCCGGAATCTTTTCTCGGGACATTTATGTAATTGGGTTTCTCAGCATTTTCATCTATGGATTCGGCCACCTGGTAAACATATTTTGTAATAGATTCTTCTCCAGCTGAATTAATCTTATCCGCCGTATCGCTGGGTCTGTGGTAATCAGGATGCGTTCCTGTAAAGAAGAATAAAACCGGAATATTTTTTGCATAAAATGAAGATTGATCGCTCGGTCCATACCCCTCATCATTAAACGTCAGTTTGAAAGAGTAGTTCTTGTTAAATTCATTCAGAATATTTTTCCAGTTTGCCGAAGTTCCGGTTCCATAAATAATGAGATTTTTATCGGCATTAAGCCTTCCCACCATATCCAGATTTAACATCGCATCTATTTTATCCATAGGAACAGGGGAGTGCTCGGTGAAATAGTTTGATCCCAACAAACCAAGTTCCTCACCTGAGAATGTCATAAATATTATACTTCTTTTTAAACTGTCTTTTATTGTAGTAAATTTTTCCGCAAGTTCAAGCACGGCTGCAGTTCCTGAAGCATTATCATCAGCGCCGTGATGAATTTTAGGCTCAGCGCCTCTGTAAAGTGAACCGGAACCACCCCAGCCCCAGTGGTCGTAATGAGCACCTATTACTATGTAATGGTTCTTTAAATTCGGATCGCTGCCTTCTAAATACCCTGCAACGTTATGTCCCTGATGGATTATTTCCTTGACTTCAGTCGACATTTTAACCCGAACATTCTTAAAGATAAATGATGCTGGTTTCTTATCATCATCGATCTTCTTTTGATAATCTTTAAGATTCAGGTTTTCTGATTTAAATAAATCACTGGCTATGTTTCTCTTTACCTGCACTATGGCAAGTGAAGTTTCACCGCTTGCTCCATCGTAAGTTAAACTCATTAGTTTATCGACATCATCTTTTGGATAATATCCTGTTACGAATATAACTCCTGCTGCTCCTTTTTCTCTTGCTACTTTTGCTTTGTATCTGTATGCGGAATATTTTTCAAATTCTGAGTGGGGATTATCTCCTTCAGGATTGTATCTGAGTATAACGACGGTTTTCCCTTTTACATCTATTCCTGCATAATCATCATATTTAAGATCCGGTGCTGAAATCCCATAACCTACAAATGCAAGATCGGTTTCAATTTTTGCCTTACCGGAGATAGGAGATGTAATAAACTCCAATTGAACTTTTGGTTTTAGTTCATAGTTGTTCATTTCGAATGTTAGTGAATTATTTTCGGTTAGTTTGAGTGAAGCTACAAACGGAAACTCCTGTAAATAATTGCCATTGAAGAGGGGAATTAGGCCCGCATTTTTAAAAACTTTCTGTATAAAATCCGATGCAAGCTTTTCACCCGCCGACCCCGTGAACCTACCCTCCAGTTGGTCGGAAGCCAAAAAATTTATGCTTTCCTGGATTTCTTTTGCAGTAATATCGGGCGAGTAAGACTTTTGCGCAAGTGCAGGTATGCCCGAAATGAATAAAACAACTACTATAAATATTCTAAAGAAACGTGTCATCTATACCCCCGGAAAAGTTTGTTAAAAAAAGTTATTCCACCCAATCAGCAATGAAAATATTTGTATCATGTGGGTGTTTGCCGAACCTGTTGGATGCAAATATTAAATGTTTTCCGTCACTTGTAAACATCGGAAAGCTGTCGAAAGTATTACTAAATGTGATCTGCTCGAGTCCAGATCCGTCGCTGTTTATCATGTAAAGGTCAAAATTTCTTCCACTTTTGCTATTAATATTGGAAGAGAAAATTATTCTTTTTGCATCCGGGAAGAAAAAAGGTGCAAAGCTTGCCTTACCGAAGTTGGTAAGTTTTTTCATATTACTACCGTCAGCATTCATTGTGTAAATTTCAAGTGCTGTCGGTCTTACGTAACCTTTCTTCACAAGTTCCTCATAATCCTGTTTGTCTTTATCAGTAACCGGCCGGCTGGCCCTGAAAACAATTTTCTTTCCATCCTGAGAGAAAAATGCTCCGCCGTCGTAACCCTTTTGAAAGGTCAATCTTTTTTGGTCTGTTCCATCAAGATTCATAGTGTAAAGTTCCGGATCTCCATCTCTAGTTGACGTAAAGATTATTTTGTCACCTTTGGGAGAAATAGTTGCTTCAGCATCGTAGCCGTATGCATCTGTTAGTCTTTTTAAATTTGAGCCGTCAGGTTTTGCCAGGAAAATATCAAATGTCTTATATAATTCCCAGACGTAGCCTCTAGACATATCTGGCGGAGCGGGACAATTCTTGTCAGCTAAATGTGTTGATGCATAAATTATTGCTGTATCACCCGGAAGAAAATAAGAACAGGTAGTTTTTCCGAATCCTGTCGAAACCATTTTTTTATCAGTGCCATCAATGTTCATTATGAAAATCTGATCGCAGGGGAGATCCCCGGCATTAGATTGAAAGATTAGTTTCTTTTCGTCCCAGGAAAGATAAGCTTCTGCATTTTCGCCATCGTGTGTCAGCATCCTGATATTCCTTAAATGTTTTTCCTGAGGAAATCTAAAAGTATCTTTCGCAGCATCATACTTTTGGGCGGAAATGTTTAATGAAAGGAAAACGGTAATAAGTAAGACCTCAATGGAAACCAGATTAAACTTTTTCATTATTTCTCTAAATTAAGTTTGCAAAATATATTTGTTAACTTTTTTGATAAATTATTCGGGAACGTGAACCATAAAATATTGTTTAGCTGTTTCGCCAATTGCTTTAGCTTCGCTCATGCTCATATGCATATCATCTTCGTGATCGTCATCTCCGTGGCCGGCTTCAATAATTGCTAAGTCTGACTTTTTTGCATTTTTCACCAGGTCTTTACAATAGGCGGTATCCCCGCCGTAGCAGATTTTCATCTTATTATATGTAAATTTATATCCTATAGCCGGTACCTGGCGGGTTGTAATTCCATCTGAAAGAAGTTCTTTATGAATGACGGGAAATGGTTTTATTGTAACATTCTTGCTTCTGAGGCTTTTGTCATTTTTTATCTTTTTCAACGTTATTTTGTACGTCAAACTGTTCGAATAAACCTTCATAAAAGCATTGTAAATACTTTCTATTTCCACACATCCTTCCGGGTAATAAATTGAGAGCGGAGTTTTTTTATGCATTACCCTTAAATAAGTTAACAAAGCCCAAACACCACCCACGTGATCGTGATGACCATGAGTGATAAAAACATCTGAAATAGAGAGAAGTTTTTTTGTACCCATTTCTTTGTTGAGGTCGCGTAAAATACCATCGCCGGGATCTACAACGAAATGTGCTTTATTTGCACGAATCAATATTCCGGTAGCAATATTCGGTATTGAACAAAAAATTTTAATAGAAAAATCTTTCTTTTTCCAGGTTAGTGGATATTTTTGTTTTGACATAGATAAGTGATTACTTTGAAATTATTTGTTCCCTTGATAATATTTACAAGTTTTGATGTTTTTACAACGGGCAAAGATGTTGAAGGAATAGCTTGATACTTCAAACCCTAATTCATCCGCAATTTCTTCCGGTAACTTTTTAACCTTCTGATTCACAAATTCCACAATTCTTCCGCAGTCCATACAAATCAGGTGATCGTGACTCTGCCTTTTATAATTACTTTCATAGCGCGTAATGTTCTCTCCAAAATTTCTTTTACTTAGGAGTTCACATTGAACGAGTAATTCCAGTGTTTTGTAAACCGTAGCCCGGGAAACATGGGAGTTCAAGTTTTTCATTACTATGTAAAGGTCATCGGCACCAAAATGACCATCATATTCTAGTGCAGCGTCCATCACTTCAAACCGTTCCGGTGTTATCCTGTTTTTTCCTGATTTAAGGAAATTTGTAAAAATTTCAGCTGCTTTAGGATTTTTCAATTTTCTTAAAATTTTTGTTCAATTTAATTATTAAAAATATCACGGCACATTTAGAATATCAAGAAATATAACATGAACAGCAGCATTTCAGGCTAATCCCAATGCTCTTAATCCATTTACGGTAATAAACGTAATTATATAAGCCAGAGATGAAAATATTATGAGTTGCAAAATCGGAATCCTCCAGCCCCCGGTTTCTTTTCTCGATACGGCAACAGTTGATAAACATTGCAAAGCAAACAGGAAGAATGCAATCAATCCTATAATAGTAGAAGGAGTGAAAAGTTTTTGACCTGTTCCATCAATTTTTGCATCGTTCATAGCTTTAACAATTGAATTTTGCAAAGTTTCGTCACTTTGATCCGTTACTTTAAAGATTAAAGCCAGCGAACTAACAAATACTTCGCGTGCTGTAAAAGCGGCTATCAGTGAAACACCAACTCTCCAATCCATACCTATTGGTCTCATTACAGGCTCAATAAATTTTCCCATATCAGCCGCATACGAACTTGCCAGCCTTTCTGAGTTTTGTATTTGCTGATTTTCTCCTTGTTGTGTATGATTTTGTGTGCTCAGTTTTGGATTATAGTTAGGGAATGAGGTTAAAAACCAGATCGCAACTGATAAAACAAGAATAACAGGACCAGCTTTTCTTAAATAAGCCCTTGCGCTTGTAATCATATTATTAGTGACAACTCTTATTTTTGGAACCCGGTATGCCGGCAATTCAAGGATAAAAGAGGAATTATCCGTTTCTCTGATTACGCTTTTTGAAAACTTATTAATGATTGCTGCAATAATGACTGAGTTGAAAATACTCAATATGTAAATTGCTGCCATAACCAGTCCGCCAATCCAGGCTTTTGGACCAGGGAAAAGAAATGCAAGAAGTAAAGCAAATATTGGCAGTCTTGCGCTGCAGCTTAGCAAGGGAATGATAAAAATTGTAAGAAGTCTTTCTCTTTTATTGGGAATAGTTCGTGCAGCCATCATTGCAGGAATTGCACAAGCGAATCCCGAAAGCATCGGGACAAAAGATTTTCCGTTAAGTCCGATTTTTGATAATGGTCTGTCGATCAGCATTGCGCCCCTTGCAAGATAGCCTGTGTCTTCAAGGAGACCAAGAATTAAAAACAGGATCATTATCTGTGGTACAAAAACCATTACTGAACCTATTCCAGTGATAAGTCCGGTTGAAATAAAATCTCCGAACCAATTATTTCCGATAATAATTAGAGCCTCATCAGCCAGGAATCCGAAAATATTACTTACAAGATCCATTATCGGTTGTGCAAGCCAGAATATTGAAGAAAAGGTAATGGCCATTATTAAAAAGAAAAATGCAAGACCCCAAAATTTATGCAGGAGTATTTTGTCTATCTTCAGTGTTCTCTTGTCGACAACGTAACAATTGTTTTTAGCCTTTAGATCCGGGTGCAGAATACTTAGTTGAGCATTAGCTTCTTTTAAATTTATTTGTTTCCCGTTTTGTGGAATTCCATCAATTACTTTGTCAGAAATTAATTCTATCTCTGCATATGATCCAATAAGTTTTTGTTTGTCATCTACATTTTGATATGGAACGGGAATTATTTTTTCTTTTTTGTGTGTTTCTTTCAGGTTTTTATTAATTGTTTTAACAAGTTCATTTACTCCGTTTCCATTTCTTCCATCGATATTTACCACGTCACAATTTAATTCTTTGCTTAACTTTTCAACTGAAATTTTATAACCTTTCTTAAAAAAAATGTCAGCCATCGTTAATGCAACAATTACATTAAATTTACAGGCGAGTAATTGTTTAACAAGGAATAAATGTCTGGCCAGTTGGCTCGAATCAACAGTAACTACAATTAAATCAGGTACACCAAATTTGGGGTGTTTAAAAAGAGATTTAATGGTAACCCTTTCGTCAGGTGAGTTAGGATTCAGGCTTACTATTCCGGGCGAATCCAATAAGTTTGCAGTAATATTAAATTTATTGAGCAGCTTCGAGACAGAATATTCTACAGTTGCACCAGGGTAATTTGAAGTTTTAATATTACTGCCGCTCAGATAATTAAAAAGTGTCGTCTTTCCGGAATTAGGTGAGCCAACTAAAGTGATTAGTGAAGTCTTATCCAGTATAATTGGAGTCATGAAACTTTAATACAATCAGCTTCATTCTTTCTTATGGCGATAATCGTTCCTCTAATGGAAAATGCCAGTGGATCGTTAAAAACTGACTTGTTAATCAATTCGATTTCTTGTCCGGGTGTGAAACCGATTTCAATAATTCTTCTTGATGATGGATGCTGATCATCTATTTCATCAATTTTAACTTTTTCGCCATATGTTAGTTGAGATGCTGTCTTCATTTTTTAACCAAATTTAAATTCCGAATATTATTAAGATTTAATCTATATAAAAATAAGACAGCAATTTCTTAAAGTCAAGGAATATTTTAGAACTAATTTGCAGCTTAAAAATTCACCCTAAACATTTATCCAATAGATATCTTCTGATTTGTAAAGCATATCTGAATGTGCCTTTACTCATATTTTAAATGCAAGAGAATTATAATGAAATTATTGTCCTTATAAAGGTGCCGGATAATTCATTCTTTAATTTAGTGGTTTGGAAGTACCTATTGAATAAGTACTTTGAATATTACCAAAGTAAATATTATTTTATTAAATTAAATTCAACAATAAACTAAATTGGTTATAGCAAATCGATTTGAGCAAACCGAAAATAATAAAGAATGATGATTTTACGTCGGCTCGAAGAGACGTAATTCTTGATATAGAAAAAAATAAAGATCTTCTTCTTTCAAAACCACATACTGTTCATTATAGATTCAACGATTCTCCTTTAAAATATTCTTATTTCAGTCCATCAATTGAAGACTTAACGGGTTATTCATCACAAGAATTAAAAGAATTAGGATTTGAAAAAGCAATTCAAACTGAAGTTACATCGGCATTCGGTTCAGGTAAGCTTAAAAAAGACAACGAATTTTTTTCAAGGTACTGGATTGAATCTAAAAACGGGAAATGGAAATTAGTGGAAAATTTTGCTCTTAAAGAAAAGCAGGAAAATAATAAATCGTTAATTACCGGTTTTATTCGTGATGTTACTCCCCTTAACGATTATTTACTTCAGACTCTTCATGAAAGAGAGAAGTTGAATTCTATAATAGAACTTGCAGAAGTCATATTACTTGTTCTTGACAAAGAAGGAAAAGTAGAGTTA
Source organism: uncultured Ignavibacteriaceae bacterium (assembly GCA_964595355.1). Lineage (GTDB taxonomy): Bacteria > Bacteroidota > Ignavibacteria > Ignavibacteriales > Ignavibacteriaceae > JAKAGZ01. The sequence goes on from CAZQQD010000052.1 coordinate 16,975, forward strand.
ATAAATAAGAAAGCTTGTGACGTTTTGGGGTATAAAAGAGAAGAAATAATCGGTAAGAAATGGCTGGAATCTTATGTCTCGGGAAAAGTAAAGAATGATTTATTTAAAATTTTTAATCAAGCAATAAACGGGGAAGAAAGTGATTATGAATATCATGAAAATCCGATAATTACAAAGGACGGGGAAGAAAAATATATAGCCTGGCATAACAAAATATTCAGAGATGATGATGGAAACTTTCTTTTTATGTTGAGTTCAGGTCAAGACCTTACTGAGCAGGAAAATGAAGGAAAAGTTCAACACGTAATTTCAGACATTTTAGAGGCATCCAATACAGAATCAGATTTGATTGAGTTCTTTAGATTTATTCATAAGTCCATTGGAAAATTAATGCCTGCTGAAAATTTTTATATTGCACTTTACGATAAAGTAACCGAAACGATATCTTTTCCGTATTCAGTAGATAAATATGATCCTGAGGCCCCAACACCTAAAAAATTAGGCAAAGGGCTAACCGAATACGTTCTTCGCCTTGGCAAGCCGGCTCTTATTACTAAAGAAAAAGATGATGAACTTGTTGCAAAGGGAGAGACTGAATTAGTAGGCGCTCAATCTGCAATATGGCTTGGCATCCCTTTAATAATAGCGGATTTTACTATTGGAGTGCTTGTTGTGCAGGATTATGAAAATGAAGATACTTATACGGAAAAGGAACAAAGGGTACTCGAAGTTATTGCATATTCGATATCCCGTACAATTGAAAGAAAAAGACTTGAAGCGGAAAGAAGAGGACTGATTAAAAGCCTTGAAAAATTAAATGCCTCCAAGGATAAGCTGTTCTCCTTGATTTCACACGATTTAAGAAGCCCGTTTAATTCTTTGCTCGGTTTTTCCGAAATACTTACGAATGAATATGACAGCTTGACAACTGAGGAGAAAAAAGAATATATAAGAGCTATATACGATTCTTCCAAAAATCTTTATGGAATGACTAATAACCTGTTGCATTATTCACGTTTCCAGACCGGGAAAATAGAATTTAAGCCGACCACCTTACAGCTTAAAAAAGTTGTGGATGAGTCTCTTAAGCTCCTTAAAGGCAATTTTGTAAAAAAGCAGCTACATATAATAGAAGAGGTAAATGAAAACCTTTACGTATTTGCTGATGAAGATATGCTGTTATCAACTATTCAGAATATTGTTTCCAATGCAATAAAGTTTACATATAAGAATGGCGAAATTAAAATTTCGTCGAGTGTTGTTTCCAATGGCAATGAAGATGGAATGGCGAAAGTATCTGTTGAAGATTCAGGAGTAGGTATAAGTGAAGCAGATATTAAAAGAATTTTAGAGGGGGATCTTTATACAAATCCGGGAACTGAAAAAGAATTCGGCACCGGTTTGGGTTTGCAACTGGTAAAAGATTTTATTGCCAAGAATGGCGGTACGTTTAGCATTAAGAGTAAGATCAATTCGGGAAGTACTTTCAGTTTTACTATTCCTTTAAGCAAATAATTTTCCTCACAACGACAATTCATAAGTGAATCTTTTAGAACAATCGGCTGAAAAAATTATAAATGAATATGCTCATCTTTTAAAGAAAGAAGGGATAATAGTTTCAGGAATAAGTAAGGGTCCTTATAACTACGAGACAATTCTGAATCATGATAAAAATAATCTGAAGCTTCAGGTGTATTTCGGTAAAAAAGGTAACAAAGTAGTTTTGCAGGGAAATAAAGAGAGTGAGTTTTATCAACGGGTTAAGGGAATCATATTTGGCCAGGAATTGTTTAAAGCTGATACCAAAGAACTATCGGAACCTGAAAATTATATCGGTACTGATGAATCGGGCAAAGGCGATTATTTCGGTCCGTTAATAGTTGCAGGAGTATTGGCAAATAAGCATACAATAAGCTTACTAAAGAAAGCAGACGTAAAAGATAGCAAAGAAATTAATAGTAATTATTCAATTAAGGCTATTTCCTCAGAGATAAAGAAAATTATCGGGGATGCTTCTTATAACCTTGTTGTTATTTCTCCGGAAAAGTATAACGAGTTATATAAAAGCTTCAAAAATGTGAACAGGCTTTTAGGATGGGCACACGCCCGTGTTCTTGAAAACATCTTAAAAGAAGAAAGTGTACCTGAGGCGATCAGTGATAAGTTTGGAGATGAGAGTTATATAAAAAACTCTTTACAGGAGAAAGGCAAAAGCATTATTCTTCATCAGATTACTAAGGCAGAACGATACACTGCTGTTGCCGCTGCTTCTATTCTTGCAAGAGATAAGTTCAACGACTGGTTTGAAAAGAAAAGCAAGGAATTAAAATTTCAAATTCCCAAAGGCGCTTCTAAACAGGTTGAAGAAGCAGCTAAAAGAATAAAGAGTTTGTATGGAGAAGAATTATTGCAAAAAATTGTGAAACTTCATTTTAAGACTTCGAAGAAAATTTTGTAAATTTATTGTTCAAATAATTTATCGGATATTTAATGGTCGTATCCAAAATAAAACGTATTGGAATTTTAACAGGTGGTGGAGATTGTCCGGGCTTAAATGCAGTGATCCGGGGGGTTACAAAACCCGCACAGGATTATGGTATGACAGTATATGGAATATTCGACGGCTTTGAAGGGCTTGTTGAAGGAAGGGCAAGCGAGTTAAGAAATGAAGATGTTTCAGGAATTCTTTCACGCGGCGGAACTATACTCGGTTCTTCCAACAAGGGTGATCCCTTTCACTGGCCTGTAGAAAATGATGGTAAGATCAAAATTGTTAATAAAGCCGAAGCGGCAATGAAAAATTACGAAGCCTGGAATCTTGATGCCTTAATTGCAATCGGTGGCGATGGTACCATGCATATCTGTAATAAACTAAGCCAGCTCGGAATGAATATTGTCGGAGTGCCAAAAACAATAGACAATGATCTGGAAGCAACTGATATTACATTTGGCCACGATTCAGCCATTTATGTTGTAATGATGGCACTTGACAGACTGCATACAACAGCTTCTTCACATCACAGAGTAATTGTTGTGGAAGTAATGGGAAGGTACGCAGGTTGGATCGCACTGAATGGTGGTTTAGCTGGAGGTGCCGATATTATTTTGTTGCCGGAATTTCCTTTTTCCTGGGAAAAAATTTATGAACAGATCAAGAAGCGCGAACTAATGGGAAAAAGGTTTAGTCTTGTATGTGTTGCGGAAGGAGCAAGACCTAAAAACGGAAAGATGGTTCTAAAAGGAAGTGATATCAGGAGACACGACCCAAGACAGTTAGGTGGGATAGGTGAAGTTGTAGCGAAAAGAATTGCAGAAAATACAGGAAGGGAAACAAGAGTGACCGTACTTGGCCATTTACAAAGAGGTGGCAGTCCGACGCCTTTTGATAGAATTCTTGCTACAAAATTTGGCGCATTTGCAATTGACCTTGCAGCAAAGAGAAAATTTGGAAGGATGGTAGCGCTTAAAGGCAATGACGTTAAAAACGTTAAGATTGAGGATGCTATTGCAAAACAAAAACTTGTTAAAGAAAATACACAGGCAGTTATTGCAGCAAAAGCAGTCGGAATTTCCTTCGCGGATTAGGGTATAATTATTGGATTCATCAAAATTTGATTTTGCTGGATTCAAGCTATATATTTGATTTTCTTTTTTGAATTTAGTTTTTAAAAACTAGTGTTTCTTAATTAAAATCAGGCTTTACCCTGTTAGAGTTTGTAGATTGCTATTTGGAATTTAAACCCCGGGGTTCCCGATTGACATCGGGATAAACTCCGTTCAAATGGTTAGAACACCAGGAAAGAAATAATATAAAGAATAGTTCTTTCAAATCTGGGGTCGTAGTTCAGTTGGTTAGAACGCCTGCCTGTCACGCAGGAGGTCGCGAGTTCGAGTCTCGTCGGCCCCGCATAATAGAAAAAATCCCCCTGCAGTGGGGATTTTTTTTATTGTGTAACAGGTTAAGAGGCTGTGTCTCGCTTGTCCCTGCCGAATGAAATGAGGCGGGATCGGCCCCGC
>CAZQQD010000053.1:0-20825 GCA_964595355.1 uncultured Ignavibacteriaceae bacterium
GAGAAAAAGAATTTAAAAGTCAGATTACTAAATTAGTTAAAGCTTATAAGCAAAACCAAACTGGAAGGTCCTTAGTGTTCTTCCTGAGCTAAGCCAATCGTAGTTTGAATTCTTCATGGTATTGAATCTAAACTCCAGAAGTAATTCAAGATTGTCGCCTATGTCGTGCGAAGCTCCGATACCTACGCCTGCTCCAAAGAATGTATCATTTTCTGTGGTTTTATTTGAGGGAGTTAAAGTAACAGTTCCATCAGGATTATTTGTTTGATTAAGATTATAGGAATTAAATGTCAGGAAAGAAAAGCCTACTTCGATATTTACGAATGGTCTGAAAACAGAAGAATTGTTAAAGAAATATTTTGCTCCCGCATAGAAAGGAATTAATTTGTGGCTATCTTCTGTATAAGTATGCTGAAAGTTATTAAAAACCGCACCTTCTTTGTAGACAGCTCCATTGTCGTACGTAATATTATTGTTATTCCAATATAATATTCCCGAATATGCATAAATACTAAAGCTACTATTAATGGTGTGGTTAAACTGAACGGTTCCGAGAATTCCATGGTCTGAATCAGTTGCAGACATTAATCCACTATTGAACTGAATTGTATTTTCCCCTTGTGCAAAAAGTTGTAACTGAAATGCAGAAAAAATTATTAACGAAAGGATTACGCTCTTTTTCACTTTACATCTCCTCTAATTGCTGGTGAATGAAGAAATAGCAATAATCAGAATGGGTCTCCCTAAGTTAAAAGATATTGTGTCAGAACCGCACATAAGAAACGTCTTTAATTTAGTATATACACCATATCAAGTCAATGGAAAAATTATAAATTTGTAAAATGAATAGTGAGGCTTCCTTCTTTTTTATAGATTTTATAAAACTTTTGGTAATTTACCTGTCGCTCCAAAGAACCATCTGAAACATTTATGTGCAACATCAACTGGTTCACAGAACATTAGGGGGCAGCCACCGGGAATTACTTTCAGCCCCAGTTCTTTTGCTTTTTCGATTGCACTTTCGTCATAACTTCCGTTCCCGAATGAACGGTGAATCCAGACATCTTTTATTCCAAGTTTTCCACAATCTTCAATAATTTGTTTCGCAGCTTCGGGTTTTGTGCCGATTACTACTCCTTCTACTTTTCCGGGAATTTTGTCAAGGGTTGGATAGCAGGCGTCTCCGTCGATATGTTCCGCATTGGGATTGACCGGAAAAACCTCGTATCCACTATCTTTTAATTTTTTATAGACAGCATTTGCAGCAGTGTCTCCTTTGCGAGATACGCCTGCTACTGCTATTCTTTTATGTGAAAGGAACTCATTTGCAGCTTGCTTTAGAGTTGACATTTTACCCCCGTTAAATTTGAATGGTTTCGCATTTCCCATAAACAACTGTTCTTAAACTTAACACACTTCAAAAATTTAATCAAGATAAAAAAGAAATTGGAGGAAGTTCATCTGAACCCGATGCGGATTAGAATTGTAAATGGAATTTTAGGCCGGCTTTATAATCATATTAATCCATAACTGTAAAATCTGTTGACAAATGTTATCTTATATAATATTTTTTTAAGACACTTAAGTTCAAACCGGTAGATCAAAAATCAAATCTCTTTATTAAATAAGATAAGATTTAAGTAAAATTTTTGTTTATTTCTCTAAGGAAAGAAAATTGAAAAAACTTTTTAGACATTCTCAATGTATTTGTAACAATTTAGTGTACGTAAACGTCTATAACTTATTCATGCTCCATTAATTGCCTTATACTGTTTAATAATGCATCAGTAAAGATTATTTTACATCTTTTTAATAACAAACAATAACTTTTAATATTATACTAAAGGAGAATATAACAATGATTCTTAAAAAAATGGGTGTTATATCTGATGGACTAATTGCAATAATTGCTGGAAATTTATTATTTGTCCTTCTTGGTTCGACATTAATTCCTCAAAGCTGGATTAATTCTAATAATCTCTGGAATTCTGTTTTAGTACTGTTTTTTCAAATAGGAATTCGACTAGGATTAGTATTATTATTAGGCATTATCGTTTGGAAATTACGTTCTAAACAACCCCTTTCTGAAGCAGGTTTTTCTTTCAATAGGTTTAGTTTTTTTACTATTTATTCCAACCCTTATAAATCGATCATTTCTATTTTTACTAGGAGGATTGACGCTGATTGTTGTTTTGACAGATATGATAAAAAATCGAAAAATTTTTAATAAGGAAAAGCCGTGAAGTATAAGTACTAAAAATTAATTTTAATTATTCTAATAAATCTTACTCATACTTTAATGAATTTACCGGGTTACTTATTGCCGCTTTTATAGAATGATAACTGACTGCGAAAATTGTTAGAAGTAAAGTAACTAATAATGTCAGGAATAAAACCAGGTAGTTAAAGTTAATCCTGTAAGCAAACCCTTCAAGGAATTTGTTAGCTAGCAGGTATGCCACAGGCCACATTATTAAATTTGAAATTATAACCCATTTTACAAATTTCCTGCACAGCATAAATACAATATTGCCTGAAGAAGCGCCCAGTACTTTTCTAATTCCTATCTCTTTTGATTTCTGCTCGGTCGAATAAGCTACCAGGCCAAGAATTCCAATTAAGCTGATAAAAATTGCCATCGCAGTAAAAGTTATCAGAAGTTTTCCGGTTGTTTCGCCATCCCTGTAATATTTTGCAAATTCATCTTTCAAGAAAAAATAATCAAACGGATAACCTGAAGAGAATTTCGAGTATGTTTTTTTTATGAAATCAACTGTTCCTTTTATATTATTTGTGCTAAGCTGCAAAGATAAAAAATTGTTCCCCCCGTTTTTAACTCTTATAACCATCGGGGGGATGTTTTGTTTTAGAGATGAATAATTAAAATCCTGCATTACACCGATAACATTTTTCCAGTGTGCATCTTCATCATTACCTCCCATAGTAATTATTTTTCCATCTACTTTCTGCCAGCCAAATTTTTTCATTGCAGTTTCATTTAATATATAGGCGTTTGTAGAGTCACTGCTGAATTCAGACGAAAAGAATCTACCGCTCCTCATTTTCAATCCATAAGTTTTAAGGAAATCATAATCTACATCGAGAAACTGCATTTGCCTTTCGTCATCTTTGTTCCCACCTTTGGGATTGAAATTGCTGGTCCTTGAAACGTTACTTCCGGGTGTACCGTCGGAAAAAGAAGCTGAAATAATATTATGGTTAGTTAACAAGGCTCTCTTAAAGGCTTCACCTTTTTTAATAAGATTTCCATCGTTTAATCTGAGAACAAAAATTTTGTCAATAGGAAATCCCAGGTCTTTTTTCATCATAAAATCCAATTGCAGGTAGATAGTAATTGTCATAATCAAAAGTAGAACTGCAACTGCGAACTGGAAAACAACAAGAATTGCTCTGAGTGAATATCCTTTCTTTTTTTTCAGGATGGAACTTTTTAGGACCAGGGCTGGTCTTACTCTTGAAAGTATAAAAGCAGGATAAGCTCCTGCTGCTATAGTGGTAAATATTAGAATTGATAGAGAAATTAGAATAGAGGTTTTATTTAACAACAATGAAAAATAAATATCTTCTTTAGTAAGGTCCCTTAACGAAGGGAGAAGAAGTTCAACAAGTAAAAGAGAAATTAAAAATGATACGAATGTTATAATAAATGATTCACTAAGAAATTGTTTTATAAGCTGGGCTCTGCTTGCACCGGCTACCTTTCTTATTCCGACTTCTTTATTCCTTCTTGCTGATCTTGCAGTGGTAAGATTTATAAAATTTATTACAGCAATTGTCAAAATAAAGATTGCTATTAATCCGAATATAAGAAGAAAATTTTCCGGAATTGTTTTCGCATTATCGTATGTAATATCATCAGTTAAATGAATTTCGGTTAAAGGCTGTAAAAGCATAGTATATCTTTCGTAATAACTTTTTTCCAACCTGTTTTTCAGCATACCGGCAAATTTCTTTTCTACTAGTTTTAGATCAGCATTTGGTTTAAGAAGAACGTAAGTGTAGTCGTTTGAAAAACTGCCCCAGCCGGTTAACCTCGGATTATTCTTCTCGTTAAAGGTACTAAAGGAAGCAAAAATATTTCCTCTTAAATGTGTGTTTGTCGGCAGGTTTTTTATTATGCCCGTAATTTTATAGAGGTTACCGTGATTTATATTCAGGAATTTTCCAAGGGGGTCTTTTTTACCAAAATATTTTTCCGCAACATCTCCAGTTATTACAATTGTATTTGGTTCAACAAGGGCAGTTGAAGGGTTACCTTCAATAAATGGGAACGGGAAGACATTAAAAAAATCTTTATCAACATAAAGTGCACCTTCATAAAAGCTTTTGTCTTTGTAAGAGGAAAGAATTTGTTTTTCAGATATTCTTACCGCTTTTTCTATTTCAGGTATATCGTCTTTAGCAGCAGGTGCAAAGGGGAGCATTACCGGTGCAATTGTTATTGTACCGGTGTTTCTTTTAATTTGAGTTAGTACGCGATAAGTTCTGTCTTTGTTCGGGAAAAATTGATCAAAGCTTGTTTCATAAATTATTAACAGGGAAATCAAAATAACACACGATAATCCGACAGCAAGACCCAGAATGTTTATTAAAGAGAATCCTTTTTGTTTTTTGAAATTTCTTAATCCAACCTTGAAATAATTTAAAAGCAGGGTAGGGGAGAATCCCGATCTTTCCCAGGCCGGGTCTCCATTTAAAGATTTTGTATCTGTTTTAAAATATTCTTTCCCGATTATCTTTGAGTCTCCAATTTCTTCCTTTGCTTTCTTAAAGGCTTCTTCTTCATTCATTTCTTTGTTTATGTAATCTTCAATTTTATCACGAAGATGAGACTCTAATTCCTCAATATATCCGTCTTCAAGTGAAGGGTTTTTGTGAAGGGATTTTTTCCATTTTGTAATTTCATTTTCGAGATTAAACATTTTTATCTCCCGTTTAATTATTCATATCTGAGTGAATTCACCGGGTTTGTATTTGCTGCCTTAATTATTTTATATATGATTGTTGTAAAAGCGACTACAAGGGAAATCATACACCCCGCAATAAAGATAAGTGGAGTAAGACTTACTCTGTAAGCAAAATCCTGCAGCCAGTTTTTTAGAAAATAATATGCGGCAGGGCAGGCTATTAAATTTGCAATTATTATAAGGATAATAAATTCTTTTGATATGAGACCGACAATACTACTCAACTTTGCTCCTAGTATTTTTCGAATTCCTATTTCCTTGGTTCTGTTTGTTAATGTATGAACCATCATTGCATAAAGGCCAAGGCAGGCTATAAAAACAGCAATTGCAGTCAGCATAGTGATCATTTCCATATTTTTTTGATCATCAATATAGAGTTTGTTGAATTCTTCATCTAAAAATGAAAAAGTAAATGGATTCCTTGTCTCAAATTTTTCCCAGGTACGTTTAATATAAGAGATCGTGCTGCTTAAACCGGAGCCTCTTACTTTTATAGATGCATTTGAATACCAGTTATCAGGGGGAATAAACATAACTAAGGGTTCTATGCGCTTGTGCAAAGAGCGATAGTTAAAGTCCTTTACCACTCCAATGATATTTCCCCATTTCCTGTTGAAATAATTTATGGATAATCTTTTTGAAAGAGGATTTTTCCAGCCTAATTCTTTTGCTTCGGTTTCATTTATTATGTAATTGTTTTTGTCGCTTTCTATCGATTTGTTGAAATTTCTTCCTTTTATTATTTTCATTCCATATGTAGATATAAAATTCTGATCTACAACCAGCCACCGGGCTTCAGGTACATCCGCCTGATTTTTTCCCTCCGCCTGATATGGAATTCCCCAGTCACCGCCTCCGGGCAGATTTGCTGTAAAACTAATAGAAATTATATTGGAATTTGCTGCCAATGCATTTCTAAACGCATCCAAATTTTTTGTAATTCCGGCCGATCTCAATGGAAATGTAATGATATGGTCTTTATTAAAACCGAGATTTTTTGAATTTACATAGTTCATTTGTTTATAAATCAGGAATGAAGAAATGATTAAAAAGCTTGTTACAGCAAATTGAAAAATCACTAAAATTCTTTTTAAAAAATTCTTACTTGAAAATTTGGCTGTCCCCTTTAATATTGCTGATGGCTGAAAAGCAGATAAAACAAGGGCAGGATAAATCCCGCTCAATAATCCAATAAATAGTATAAGCCCGAATAATTGTAAAATAAAAAGCGGAAAATTTAAAAGGTTCTGGTCTAATTTTAATTGGATTAGATTATTCAGGGAGGGTATAATAAGTTCTACAGCCAGCATTGATATACCAAAAACTATAACGCTTAGTAATACCGTCTCGCCTAAAAACTGAAATATTAATTGAGATCTTTTTGAACCCATTGTTTTACGTAACGCAACCTCCTTAGCCCTGTTTACAGCTTTTGCCGTGGTAAGGTTAATATAGTTTACAATTGCAATTAGTAAGATTAATAGAGCGATCATTGAAAAGAGATAAATAGTGGAAATATCTTCATTTACTCCAAACTCCGATCTTAAATGAGAATGTAAGTGAATGCTTGTCAGTTTTTGAAGACGAACAGTTTCATTCCAGTTTGGATCGGTAATTTTTCCTTTCAGCCAGGTATCTATATTAGTTGCAAGCTCTTTAATATTTACATTATTGTTTTGCAATAGCAGGTAACTATAGAATTGGTGCATTTTCCAGTTATTAACCCACCAGGCTTTGTTAGTTGATTCAGAAACAAGAAATGAAAAAGTAAAATGAGAATTTGCGGGTATATTATTAATTAGGCCGGTTACCTTGTAATTTTGTTTTGAATCACCATCAAAAAATGTTATAGTTTTTCCTAAAGGATTCTCTTTCCCGAATAATTTTTCAGACAGTTGTTTGGTTATTACAATTGAATAAGGCTCAGCCAGAGCTGTTCTTGCATTGCCTTCGACTAAATTAAAAGAAAATATATCGAAGAAAGTCGAATCAGCGTATAATCCGTCTTTGTCATAAAATTTATTGGTCTTGTTCTCAATTAATGTTTCTCCAAAATGCTGCATCCTGACAAAGCTTCGAACCTGGGGAAATGATTCTTTAAGTCCGGGGGCCCACAAGTCGGGCACAGTTGCATATTTTGTTGTAGTCAATCGATAGATATTATCTTTATTAACATGAAAGTTGTCGTAGCTTAGCTGAAATTTTACAAAATATGCTATAAGAGCAAAGCAAGTAAATCCGAGAGCAAAACCAGCAATATTGATAAAAGAATGACTTTTGTGTTTTTTAATCATTCTAAATGCGATCTTAAAATAGTTTGCAGCAAGAATTAAAATTCCTGATTTTTCATTCCAGAGGATTTTTTTACTACCGGATAAATTATCAGTCATGTAAAATTCTTCACTTATTTTTTCTGTATCGCCAATTTCTTCCTTAGCTTTCTTGAATGCACCTTCTTTACTCATCCCATTATTTGTATAGTCTTCAATTTTATCCCTTAGATGTGACTCAAGCTCTTCAATATATCCATCTTCAAGTGAAGGATTTTTGTGAAGTGTTTTTTTCCAGTTGGTAATTTCTTTCTTAAGATCAAACATTTACATCTCCCGGTTGTTTTACTCAAATGAAGGAATAGGTTCCCATAATTCCAGAAATACTTTATGTACAGATAACCATTGTTTTCTTTCTTCAGCTAATTCTTTTTTACCTGCTTCGGTTATTTTATAATATTTCCTCATTCTGCCTTCGTAAAGTTTCCATTGAGTCGTTACCAGCCCGTCCTTTTCAAGACGATGCAGAACAGGGTATAGCATACCGTCAGCCCATTCCAGCTTTCCGCCCGAAATTTCTTTAACACGCTGAATAATCTGGTAACCATAATTTTCTCCTCCGCGCAGAATTGATAAAATCATTGGCTTTGTAGACGCCGCAACTAATGCTTTTGAGACCATTTATTTACCTACTATTGTTAGATACCTTGTGTTGCTATGTAATAAATGCAAACGTACTTTATTGATTTCTGATTGTCAACAACTTTATGTAAAAAGCCAGAATATCGGGAAGAGTGGTTAATGATATTGATGTACGGAAAAATAGCAAAAAAGTTAATTTTTACAAAAATAGTTGAAAATTCTTGTTTTATGAAACTCGCTCTACATGTGAATAGTTAAAAATCTGGTGATTTTTCTATTCTTGCTTCAGCGCAGGGCTTTAGTTAATTTTGATTCAATAATTTGGAGATTGATCTGTGAACACACTTAAGACTGTATTTTTAATGACCGTAATGATGGTCCTATTTCTGCTTGTAGGCGGACTGCTTGGGGGAAAAACAGGGCTAATTATAGCTTTTATTTTTGCACTTGCAATGAATTTTGGATCATACTGGTTCTCTGATAAAATAGTTCTCAAGATGTATCGTGCAAAAGAAGTTACAGAAAAATCGGCGCCGAAATTTTATGAACTTGTAAAACATTTGGCAGAAAATGCAAATCTCCCGATGCCAAAAGTTTATATAATAGATGATCAGACACCTAATGCTTTTGCAACTGGTAGAAATCCCGAACACGCTGCAGTTTGTGCTACTACAGGGATTTTACAAGGATTAAACAACGACGAACTTGCCGGAGTGTTATCCCACGAACTTGCTCACGTTAAACACAGAGATATTTTGACCGGTACAATTGCAGCAACTCTGGTAGGTACAATTACATTCATTGCACAAATGGCAGGCTGGGCAATGATGTTTACCGGACGTGTTGGCAGTAGCAGGGATAACGATGGACTTGCAGGATTATTTTTGCTTATCCTTTCTCCAATTGCTGCCACACTTTTGCAACTTGCAATATCACGTTCGAGAGAATTTGCTGCAGATGAAGGAGGAGCAAAGATTTCAGGTCAACCTCTCGCGCTAGCTTCAGCTTTGAAAAAGATATCGGGTGCAAACAAAGTCAAACCGGTTGATAATATTGGACCTGCAACTGCTCATATGTTTATTGTAAATCCCTTACGTGGAAGTGGTGTGATGAAATTATTTTCTACGCATCCACCGATTGAAGAAAGAATAAAAAGATTGCAGGAAATTGCACAGAACAGTTAAATTAATTAAATCCTAAAGCGGTTTCTCTAAATAAGGGAATTATTAGAAACTCAAAATCAGTTATTTGGATTTTTTAAAGTATTGCATCAGATTAAAAATCACATAAAAACCGGCTTCTCAAAAATTTTATTTGTTATAATATTTTCATTTCCTTTTTCATTTGCACAAACAAAAACGAACCTGCAGGTTTTTTATGATCTGGTTGACTCTTCTGTTTCTAAAATAAACACTGAAGTTAGTACATCTGATTTGAAAATAGACTTTTCTACCGGAAAATATTTTGGAATATTTCAAAACCAGGTTATATCTGATTTTACTAAACTTGGCAGGACTGTCATATCAGGCGTCCCTAAAGACTCTTCTTCGGTTACAGTGATTAATTATTCAATTGATAATGCGAGTGTAAAATACGGCGAGATGGAAAGAGATGGATTTCTGGGTGCTTTTATTATGCCGAGAGAAATAGGATTGAGCGGAAGTTATTCTCTAGGTAACAAAATTATAAATGCAGAAAGTTTTAATCTAATGTATTATGATACACTTGCTGTTGATGACGTTAGAGTAATTGAAAATCCATCATTCCCTTTCACACAAGGGGAAGTTCCGTCTGAGCCTTTTTTCTCAAGTTTGTTTGAACCTGTTGTAGCTATTGGAAGCGCTGCAATAGCTGTAATATTGTTCTTTACGATTAGAAGTAAGTGATGTTAGAAAATTTTAAAAAATGTGGTAATGATACTACCTCAGGATTATAAATGCCTTTGAAGCACGTTTAAATTTCTGTATAATTGTAACTTATTAATTTATGAATAAGCGGGAAATATGCGCAAAATACTAGTAATTATTAGTCTTTCTATTTTTGTATGGGGTTGTGGTTCCAGTGTTGATACGTCCAACTACACACCTGACCAGCGCCTCTCGTATGCCAAGAAGTTATATAACGATGAAAATTACCTCGACGCGGTTAATGAATTTCAATCTATTATATTACAATATCCGGGAAATCCTGTCGTTGATGAGGCACAGTATTATCTTGGCGAATCAAGATATCAAAGGGGAGAATATATTATAGGTGCTTATGAATTCAGTAAATTAATTAAAACAATGCCTGCAAGTAAGTTCGTTCCTAAAGCACAATTTATGCTGGCAGAATGTTATTATCAGTTATCACCTGATTACCGTTTGGATCAAAAATACACAAAAAAAGCAATTGAAGAATTCCAGGCTTTCATTGATTTTTTCCCGACGAATGAAAAGGTAAAAGAAGCTGAAAAGAAAATTACTGAGCTTAATAATAAGCTTGCTCATAAAGAATATAATACTGCTGATCTTTATGAAGTTATGGACGATAACCAATCTGCTCTTCTCTATTACACCAATGTTATTGAGAACTATCACGATACGCAGTATGCGCCAATGGCATTATATGATAAAATTAATTTATTGGTCTCGTTAAATAGGAATAATGAGGCACTTCAGGAAATTTCCAAATTTCTTGAAAGGTATCCGAATAATGGAAGGGCAAAAGAGTTAGAAGAACTAAAGTCTTCAATTGAAGTAAATTTGTCTTCTTCAAAGTAATGACCAAAGCAAAAAAAGTAAGTGAATCTCAGGTCACAATGACAGAGTTAGTTTTGCCAAATTACACTAACCAACTTGGTAAGTTGTTAGGTGGCCAATTGATGCACTGGATCGATATCTGCGCTGCAATTTGTGCTTCAAAACATAATAATTGTGTTTGTGTGACTGCTTCTGTTGACAGAATTGATTTTATTCATTCGGTAAATTTGGGTGATACCGTTACTTTAACTGCTTCAATAAACAGGGTGTTCAATACTTCAATGGAAGTGGGGGTTAAAGTTTATTCAGAGTCTTTTAAAGTGGGAAAAAGAATCCATACTAATACAGCTTATCTGACATTTGTAAGCGTTGACACAGAAGGTAAACCAGTTAAAGCAATTGAAGCAATTCCGGAAACTTCAGAAGAGAAGAGAAGATATGAAGAAGCTCTACAGAGAAGAGATCAGAGACTTAGGGAAAGAGTTAAAAATTTTTAGCTTTCTGCTTTTTGTAATATCCTCTTTTTATCAGTCTTTTCCTCAGGTGCCTATAAACGGATTTTGTAAATTAAATAGTTTCAAAGTTAATGCCGGTTATACCTCGCTTTTCACATTAAATTTTAACAAAGATTCTCACACCGACCTTATTCTTTTCAATCCACAGAAAAAACAATTGACTGCGCTAACAGGTGACAAATCCGGAAACTTCGGAAGAAAGATAAGGTTTAACATACCTTATGAAATTAACAAGATAGTTGCCTATAAGGATAATTTTAACAATGTAATAGGTTATGCATTCACTTCGAGAAAAAACAGGAAAGTAGGTATTTATGATTTTACAAAAGCGGGTAGGCCATATCTTAAAAAGGTCTTTAAATTTGATTCATATCCTGAAAATATTTCATCAGCTATTATAGACAATGAAGAAAGAGAAAGTTTTTTAATTTCAGGCAGTGCGTTCAATGGACTTTCAATTATAACCGAGAATGGAAATATAATAAGCAATAAAAAAATATCCACTAATGTTAGTTATACAAATGCAATATTTATCGACATTAATAATGATGAATTCCCGGATATAGTTGCATATAATTTAATTGAAAGTACCTTAGATTTTTTTGAGAATGATACGAGAGGTGATTTCCGAAAAATCAGGTCATTAAAAATCAAAGATAAAATTAACTCTCTGCAGAGTTTCGACTTTAATCTGGATGGCTATCAGGATTTAATTTATAGTATTGGGAATTCTATAAATATTATTTACGGCGATTCTGTTTCTTCTTATGAAAGTGTAAAGTCTGTGGAAACATCTTATTATCCCAACAAAGTTATACTTGGTGATTTTAATCACGACGGTAAAATAGATATAGCCTATATAAATAAATACGATTCTATCCTTTCAATTATATTTAATAAAAAGGAATCAGAATTTTACCCGGAAATAATATATTTAAAAAAAGAAGGTATAAGCGATCTTATCCCTTATTACAGTAAATTCATAAATGGAATAGCCCTGGTGAGCCCGACAGGTTATCTTTATCTTGAGTCTTCATTACTATCAATTAGCGGTGATATTGATATATCACTTGGAGCAGAACCTACTGCGATATCTTTTTTTGATTTGAATAATAACGGAATTATAGATTTTAGTTTTGTAGATAGGTTTACAAATTCTCTGAAGCTAATTATCAGGAACAATTCAGGCATCCCCTCAGCACTTTACTCAACCAGGTTGTTTGATGATCAAACTAATATTGTAGTTGATAATACGGAGCCAAAGAAAAAAATATTTTATTGCTTTACTCCTAATAAAAATCTGATCGAAGTAATAACCTTTAATTTTTTAAAAGGCAGCACTCAGAGATATTCTCTTTATACCCACGGCAAAATTAAAGATGTAAAAATATACTCGAAGGAAAATGATGTCGCTAAAATTTATGTGGCAAATATTAAGGACAGGGAACTTGTCCTGAATGCATTTTATAAGAATATAAACGGTTTTAATAATACAGAATATGCGGGTATTTCAGACAGTGTATTTGCTGCTAACATTGCTACAATACCTTCACTACAATTGTTTTACTGGAAGATTTCCAATGGCAAACAGGCTTGGTATCGTGTTTCACTGGCGGATAATTTTAAAAAACCTGTTAAATATTTTCAACTTTCACTAAGTGACACTACTTTAATAAGTTCATTTGCTGGGGACTTGTTTAATAAAGATGAGGTAGTGTCAATCAGCTTTTTTGAAACAAAAGATAAGAATTTTGCTCTCATTTCTGGTGACAATTCTCCTTTGTCAGTTGTTAGTAAAAACTTTATAGATCATTTTAGGATTAAAAATAAAAATCAGTTATTTTTTGGTGAGATGAAGCCCGGTGGTCTGGAAAAACTCTTTATATATGTACCGGAAGTATCTGAACTGTATAAGATGGATTTTATTAATAACGGGAAAAAAATAGTGATCACAAAAGTAAAGAAAGAACCTAATGTGGAGAGCTATTTTGTAAAAAATATGAGTTATAGAGATTATTATTTTGTTTACACAGATATTTTAGACAATTGTATAAAAATCAGGCAGATCAACAAATGAAAAGATTTTTGTTGTTTATTTTGACTTTCTCTTCAGTCTCTTTTGCTCAACAATATACTAAAGCCCATTTAGATTCATTATACAACCAATATATAGGCATAAGAGAAGGTTCACTGATCCCGAACGTAGCTCCGGGTTTAATTTCTCATGCTGCTGAAAATCCTGCTGTTAAATGTGGATTCGGTCCGGCAAATGTTTTAAGATCAAATATTGATAAATTTTCTCCTGATCAGCAGACGATATTGAGAAAAATTCTTCAGCGACCTGCAACTGATACAAGTATAGTTTCACCTAAAGGGTATTTCAGAATTCATTTCTATAAATCAGGAAGTGAGTCACCTAATTATAATGTTGACTCTCTTGCAATTGCAGCTGATTCAGCCTGGAACTTTGAGATAAATTTTTTGGGTTATTCTCCTCCACCTTCCGACAATGGGGAAGGAGGCGATAACCTACACGATGTATATATAGTCAATCTTGGAAATGAATATGGGGAAACAGATTTTGGTACAGAAATATCGCCTGGCAGTGGGAAATATACATCATATAATTTAATCGATAATGATTTCCCGGGATTTTATACAACCGGAATCAATGCTGCAAGAGTTACCATTGCACATGAGTTCCATCACTCAATTCAGATAGGCAATTATATTTTCAGGAGTTCTGATGTTTATTTTTACGAATTAACTTCCACTTCAATGGAAATATTTGTTTATACTTCTATTCCCGACTATGTTAGTTATCTTCCTTCATATTTTTACAATACAGATATAAGCTTTGGTGATCACGATGGTTATGATCTGGCCATCTGGAATTTATATCTGAAAGATAATTTTGGCTATGGGATAATAAAAAGACAATGGGAGCTATTGCCCGGTATGAGAGCACTTGCTGCTATTAATACAAGTTTGATTGAAAATAATTCATCGTTTGGGAAAGAATTTGTAAAATTCGGCGTGTGGACTTATTATACAAACTATCGTTCAATTTCCGGACAATATTTTTCTCTTGCTAGTAAATATCCATTGCTCAGGTCTCTTTCAACTGTTTCATTAACGCCACCATCTAAATCTGTTTATGTTAATACGAAACCGGCAACAAATAATTTTATTTCATTCATTAGTTCTTCATTGCCTGATACTTTAGTAGCACTGGTTTCAAATATTGATTATCAAGACGGAATTGATAGCTCTCAAAATATAAAATCTTTTCAATATACATTTTTTACTGATGCTGCAAGTGGTTCCGTTCCTATTTCGTCGAATTATTCGGCAGAATTATCTGTAAGCTCTTCAAGTAATTGGTTAAATGCTGATTTTCTAAATAATCAATTGGTAATTGCAGATACAATACCCGCTCCTCCTGTATTAACTGAAATTGATTATGCTTATCCATCTCCGTTTTATTACAGCAGAAATTACACAACCGGTTCACAGATATACATTCCTGTGTCGTTGAATAATAGTGGAAGTGCAGATCTTAGTATTTATTCATCTTCACTAAATTTAGTCTATTCCGGTTTAGCCGATGTTTTTTCAAACAATGGTCATTCTGTTGTGATATGGAACGCACTTAATAAGAATAATGAAAGACTGGCAACAGGTGTTTATATTTATGTTACTAAAGCAGGGGATAATGTTGTTAAAGGAAAGCTGGTGATATTTAATCAATGAGTACTAGCCAATATTCAACCCAAGGTGATTCGATTTCAAAAAATTTTGGTAGGAGAGTAATATTTAAAAATCTTTCCTTTCAATTTGACAAAAACGATGTTTATGGTATCTCAGGTCCTAATGGTTCCGGTAAATCCACGCTCATAAAAATTATTGCAGGAATAAATTCACCTACTTCCGGCAAGATAAATCACAAAAACAATCAGAAGGAAATTATTCCTGAAAAGCTCCATAACTACTTGGGATTTGTATCGCCTTACCTTGTACTTTATGAAGAATTTAGTGCTTGGGAAAACCTGGAGCAGTTTGCAAATATTCGAGATGTAAAATTCAACAAAGAGAAAATAGAATTACTATTGAATGATTTTCTTCTTTATGACAGGAAAGATGATCTGGTAAAAACTTATTCGTCAGGCATGAAGCAGAGAATGAAATTTATTTTTGCTTTGATGCATTCTCCCAAATTGATTTTACTTGATGAACCAACTTCAAATCTTGATGATGAAGGTAAAAACACTGTATATAAAATTGTTAAAAGAGAAGCTGAAGAAAATATTGTTATTATAGCTTCAAACGAAAAATCAGATCTTGCATTGTGTAGTGAAACTATAATGCTGGAAAAATTTAAAGTATGAAAAAGGTAACCGGTTAATTGTAATGAAATCAAAAGCATTTGCATTATTCCTGAAAGATTTTCGTTCTGAGTTAAGAACCCGATACGCTGTGAACTCGCTTGCGATGTTTATCATTGTTGCAATTAGTGTGATATTGTTTTCAATCGGACAGGAAAAAATTCCACAAAACTTAACAGGTGGATTGTTCTGGGTGGTTATCTTTTTTTCTGCAATGTCAGGCCTTGCAAGAGCTTTTGTATCAGAAGAGGAGAGAGGCACAAGCCTTACGCTTCAATTGATAGCTTCTCCATCGACAGTTTTTACGGGCAAGTTGTTATTCAATCTTATTCTTGTGTTCATTATGAACATAATAATTGCCCTACTTTATTCGGCTCTTTTTGAAGCGTTTGTAATTCTGAATTTCTATTTGTTCCTGGTAACATTTATTTTATCAAATATCGGGCTGGCAGTTTCTTCAACAATAATTGCAGCTATTATTTCAAAGGCAGGTTCTAAGGGAACGCTTTATCCTGTTTTATCATTTCCAATTTTATTACCTTTAATTTTAACATCTGTGCAATTAACCTCAGCCTGCATGGTTGGCACAACATTTGGTGAATCTAGTATAAATTTAGCTGTTTTGGTCTGTTATGATGTTATTATGCTTACAGCCTCATATATGTTATTCGATTTTATCTGGAAAGATTAAAAAACAACTAATTAAAAAGCTATGAAAAAATTCGATATTGTCTGGAAAACATTTTTGTTTCTGCTTCTTTGTTTTGTCTCCGTAGCTGGAATAGCTTTTCCCATAGTTGAGAATCCTGTCCATTGGTATCAATATCCTATAATTAGGGGGCTTGAGGAAAATGCAAAAATAATTTTCTTTCACGTGCCAACAGCCTGGCTAACAGTAGTTGCCTTTTTAATGTCAACAATTTACAGTATTAAATACCTTAGAAAAAAGAATCTTGATGACGATGCAAAATCTTATGCTGCAGCACAGCTGGGAATTATTTTTTGTATTTTGGCAACCGTTACCGGATCAATCTGGTCAAAGTTTGCCTGGGGCGCGTACTGGAGCTGGGATCCGAGACAAACAAGTATATTTGCTCTTTTATTAATTTATGGTGCGTGGTTTGCTCTTCGTTCTTCAATTGAATCGGAAGAAAAGAGAGCTTCCTTGTCAGCAGTTTATTCAATTATAGCTTTTGTAACTGTTCCATTTTTTATTTTTATTATGCCGAGAATAATGCTCGGGCTGCATCCCGGATCTGAAGAAGTTGTTAATGGTAAAATTGTTCAAAGCGCAAGCCCGGTAATTGATTTTAGAATGAATGGAAATATGTTGCTGATTTTTTTCCTATCGCTTGCAGCTTTTACAATTCTTTATTTCTGGATGTGGAACTTAGGTTATAAATCTTTGATATATAAAGACAGAATTCAAAAACAAATTACACGAGGATAATCTTGAACGGTTTTTACGAATTTTTACACAATAACGCAATTTACATTGTTACTTTTATCGTACTTATTGTTTGGGTTGGAATATTTTTATATCTCAATAATCTCGATAAAAGAATGAAGTCAATAGAGAAAGATCTTAAAGGAGAAAAGGATGAAAAGTAAATATATATTCGGTGGGGTTATAATTGTAATATTTTTAGGTCTTATGGGTTACCTTTTTACGCAAAGCAACATTAAGTATGAAAATGATTTTGCGGTAGTAATGAAAAAGGATAAAACTGTTAAAGCAGCCGGTAGCTGGGTAAAAGCAAAAAGTTACGAAATAAATAAAGAGAACAGAACGTTCAGTTTTTATCTTGAAGACACTCAGGGACATGTTATGAAAGTTGTTTACGATGGAACAATACCAAACAATTTTGAAAGTGCTCAGAGTGTTGTTGTTACAGGAAAATATCAGGATGGATATTTCCACGCAAAAGAAATTTTAACGAAGTGTCCAAGTAAATATGAAGGTGATAATGTAAAAGCTTCCGGGGTATAGGCTCCGGAACTTAACTTACTTAGCCTAAGTCAAACTTAAAAAGTAAATAGAATACCGAGGATAAGATGGTAGGAAGTATTGTATTATCGTTAGCATTATTTTGCGCAGTTCTGGCAGTGATAATGTATTTTTTGAATTACAGGGGATATCAGAATACACTTAACTATGCGAGAATAGCTTATCACGCAATGGCTATACTCGTAATTGTTGCAGCAGCTTTATTATGGCACGCCATCCTTTCGCATTCCTATGAATATAAATATGTTTATGACTACAGCAGTAATGATCTTCCTTTAGGACATTTGCTTTCAACTTTCTGGGGTGGACAGGAAGGAAGCTTTATGTTGTGGCTTCTTCTTTCAACTATAATTGGGCTCATTCTTCAGTCTTACAGCGCTAAAAGGGGGGACCTTGAACCTAGAGTTATGGCGGTTTTTACTCTGGCTTTGACTTTTCTTTTAGTGATGGTTTCACCAATGTTTAAAAATCCTTTTGCATATATCTGGACTGAGCCTGTATTTGTTTCAGCAAAACATATTAACTCCGCATTCCTTTCCTTGCCGTTTCTGCAGAATTTTATTTACAGTGATGCACAGTCAAACCAACAGTTTATCAAAATGAATACTGATCTTTACTCTGCTTTAACAACATCAGGTATTTCGGTTAACCAGTTTATTATAGATGGAAAAGGATTAAATCCGCAGTTACTCAATTTCTGGATGCAGATTCATCCACCTATTTTGTTTACCGGTTTCTCGATGTCAACTGTGCCTTTCTCGTTTGCAATGGCAGCAATGATGAAAAATGATTACAAAGATTGGGTTAGACAATCTTTTCCATGGGTTCTTGCAGGTGTCGGAATTTTAGGACTAGGAATTATGCTTGGCGGTTATTGGGCATATGAAATGTTAGGTTGGGGCGGTTACTGGGCATGGGATCCCGTTGAAAATTCCAGCTTGATTCCATGGCTTATTGGTATAGCTTCGGTACACACACTTTTGGTTCAGAGAAAAAGCCAGGCTAAAGGAGGAATAGGAAAGTTTGCGAAAACGAATCTTATTCTTTGTTTACTTACTTATATTTTAGTTCTTTATGCAACCTTCCTGACAAGAAGCGGTGTTTTAGGCGATGCATCAGTTCACTCATTTGTTGATCCCGGGATGCTTGTTTATTTATTCCTGGTAATTTTTATCGGAGCTTTTTTTGTTCTGGGATTTGGAACACTGATTTACAGGTGGAAATATTTAAGTGATAAAATGCAGGAAGAAGAAGGACTACTTTCACGCGAGCTTGCGCTATTTACAGCAGCCATAGTTTTAAGTGCTTCAGCATTAATTGTTTTTGTTGGAACTTCGGCTCCATTAATTAGCCATGCAGTTGAGACAACTTTTTACAATGAAATGCAACTGCCGATCGTGATTATTATCGGAGTCCTGAATGGTTTAAGTTTACTGATAAAATGGAAACACTCAAAAGGGCAGGAGCTTTTGAAGAAATCGGTTTTCTCAATTTCTGCTTCTATTATTTTTACTGTTGTGGTTGCAATATTTGGAGGAGTTACCAACCTGATGGTAATTCTTATGCTTCTGTCAACTGCTTTTGCGTTCTTTGTCAATCTTGAAATTGCAATTAAGATAATACGCGGTAATATGAAAATGCTAGGCGCTTATGTTGCACACATTGGAATTGCAATTTTTATTCTCGGCGTAATTGGTTCAGCAATTTATAGTAAAGAAATGGATATGGATTTAGTAAAAGGCCAGCCCAAAGAGGCGTTTGGATATAAAATGACGTTTGAAGGATGGCAGGCGATTGATAACGGGAAAAAATACGCATTCAATATTCATATGGATAAAGATGGGAAGGAATTTCACATAAGTCCTGTTATGTACATTGCAGAATATAATAATAGCCTGATGAGAGAGCCTGCAATTAAAGTTGGAATGACAAAAGACCTGTACATTTCTCCTGTAGGTTATGATGAAGGAAATTCTTCCGGTCAATCAGTCTCGTTATCAGTTGGACAGGAAACAAATATTGACGGGGTTAGTATTAAATACGAGAGTTTCGATCAACCTGATCTTGCTAAAATGACAAGCGGGGGACAGATAAAAATGGGGACAAAGCTTGTCATCAAAAAAGGTGATAAGTCTTACACGGTTGAACCTTTGATCGAAGGCAGTATGGGAAATTTTAAATATGTCCCTGCAGATGTAAAAGAAGCAAATCTGAATATTCAGATTAAAAAAGTGGATCCGAATACCCAGAAAGCTGATTTTGTCATATCAAAGATTGTTAAAGAAAAGGAAGCAACTCAGCCTAAAGAAGTTCTTTCAATACAAGCCAGCATAAAACCATTTATCAGTCTTGTATGGATTGGGATACTAATAATGGTTCTGGGATTTTTTGTTTCCGTAGCACGAAGGTTAAAAGAATCTTTGATCTGAAAAGTTGTAAGTTTTTAAAATTGCCCGGTTTTCAACCGGGCTTTTTTTTGCAAAAAAAATCATTCATCACATTTCAGTTAATCTTAAAAGAAGAAAGTTGTAAATTAATTGTTAGTATTATCCCTGTGAGGGGATATATTTAAAAATAACAGGTGGGTTACCATTATGAAAAGACTTTCCTCATTATTAATTATTTCTTTTTCACTTTTACTAATTGGGATGATCCCTTTTCAGCCGGACGAAGGGATGTATCCGCTCAGCGAGATCAGGAAACTGGATCTGAAAAGTGCAGGATTAAAAATCGGGATAGATGAAGTTTATAATCCAAATGGTGTTAGCCTGGTTGATGCTCTTGTACATGTAGGCGGATGTACAGGATCATTTGTTTCTGACCAGGGTCTGATCATTACAAATCATCATTGTGCCTTCAGTGCAACACAAAGAGCAAGCACTGTTGAACATAACTACCTTGAAAACGGTTTTCTAGCAAAGACAAAAGAACAGGAAATCCCTGCACAGGGATTGACCTGCAGAATTACTGAATCTTATGAAGATGTTTCAGATATAGTTTTAAAAGCTGCAGATGAAGCGAAAGATATAAATGAAAGGGCAGATGCAATTTCAAAAAAGATTAGTGAAATTGTGGCTGAAGAAGAGAAAAAGGATACAACCATAGAGGCCAGGGTTTCGG
Source organism: uncultured Ignavibacteriaceae bacterium (assembly GCA_964595355.1). GTDB lineage: Bacteria > Bacteroidota > Ignavibacteria > Ignavibacteriales > Ignavibacteriaceae > JAKAGZ01. The sequence continues at coordinate 20,670 of CAZQQD010000053.1, forward strand.
AAATGTTTACCGGACAGTCCTATGTTTTGTTCAGGTATAAAGTTATACGCGATGTAAGGCTTGTTTATGTACCACCAAGAGCTATTGGAGAATTTGGTGGAGAATCTGATAACTGGGTCTGGCCGCGCCACACTGGTGATTTCTCTTTTATGCGTG
>CAZQQD010000054.1:0-20591 GCA_964595355.1 uncultured Ignavibacteriaceae bacterium
TAAACCCTGCATCCTTAACAGCTTTTTCAAAATCTGCAACATCGGTTTGATAAAGCTTGTTCATATCTGCTAAAATATCCTCTTCCAGTTTTCTAACTTTTTCATATTTAACCTGAGCATTCTGATACGGCGCATCCAGGGGGTAGGCATTTAAGAAACCTGTCATACCCAATTCAGACATTAATACACCTGAATTATCATGAATCCCGGTTTGTGTAGAATCTGGTATAATTCTGTTAGCAAGCTTTGTAAGTTTTTTCTGAAGGTCGTTAGCTTTTTTCTTCAGGTCTTTAGCTTTTGTACTGTCCAGATTTGTTGCAAATTCTTTTATAGTTTCAATTGATTTATAAGTTTTTTGAATTTGCTTGTATGCCTTGGCTGCAGTTTCTGATAAATCGTCAAGCTTTTTATCAAAATCATAATTGGCTTTATAATTGTCCAAATTTATATCCAGCCTTGGATCGCTTTTTACTAAAAATGATTGAGACATTTCCTGGCCGCCTGCTTTAATTTTTACAATATATTTACCCGGAAGCACAGGTAGTCCCGGTCTGTCTTCTCCTTCTTTTGTTTTAGCACGCGGCCTGTCGGCTGCCTTTTCTCTAAGATCCCAGGCGACACGGTTAACTCCGTTATGATAAGTTCCTTTGAATGTTCTTATAAGAGTTGAATCAGAATTATAAATTTCAATTGTAGCCTTTTTCTCTTTCGGTGTGTCTTCAAATTTTGTAACACTATCAGGTACGTCACTTAAATAATAAGTAAAAAAAGCACCGTACATTCTGTTTTGTCCTTTGAAAGCATCGCTGCCGCTGAACCATCCTCCTCCAACATTTGCTTTTATAAATTCAGTTGCATCATTTACATGGAATAAATAAGATTTACTTTTAAGAACATTTTCGCTCAGCTGTCTCAGTGGGGTAATATCGTCGATTATATAAACAGCTCTTCCGTACGTCCCGATAACAAGATCACTCTCGCGTTTTTGTATTGTCATCGCTTCCATCGGGGCAGTTGGTAAACCGTGAGTCCATTTTGTCCAGTGTTTCCCAGCATCAATACTGAAATATAAATCGAATTCAGTTCCCAGGAATAAAAGATTTTTGTCAACAGGATCTTCTTCAATTGTTAAAGCAAAGCCATCGATATTTTTTGTAACAAGACTAGTCCAGTGTTCACCGTAATCGTGAGTTACAAATACATAGGGTGTCCAGTCATGTTTCCTATGATTATCAAAAACTACATAAGCTGTACCTGCATCGTGCTTCGAGGCTTTCACGCGCGGAATCCATGTACCGGCAGGAACCATTTTTGAGTCGACAAGTTCTTTTGAAACAAGTGTCCAGGTTTTTCCGCCATCTTTTGTAAGCTGAAGATTACCATCGTCAGTACCTGCCCAGATAACACCTTGTTTTACAGGACTAGGAGATATAGATAATATTGTAGTAAAATTTTCAGCACCGGAAGCATCGATTGTTAGTCCACCACTTTCTGCCTGCTTTTGTTTTGTTGTATCATTGGTCGTGAGGTCAGGGCTTATTATTGTCCAGGTTTTACCTTTATCAGTACTTTTGTGAATAAACTGACTTCCGTAATAAATAGTTGATGAATTAAACGGGTCAATGGCAAAAGCCGTATTCCAGTTGTACCTGTCTTTTATATCCGTTTCAGTAGGACGTATCATCTTAAACAAACCTGTTTTCAGGTTATAATAATAAAGAAAACCTTCCTGTGACATTGAATAACCTGCATCAGAATTTTCAGGATCAGGATGGATATCAAAGCCATCACCATCGGTCAGGAATTGCCAGTCAGAGTTGTAAACTCCATCATTACTGTAACTGGTGCTCGGGCCTCTCCACGAACCGTTGTCCTGAAGTCCGCCATAAACATGGTAGGGAATATCATTATCTACAGAAATGTGGTAATACTGTGCAAGTGGAAGATTCTGAACAAATCTCCAGGTTTTTCCACGGTCATGACTAACTGCTATCCCGCCGTCGTTGCCGGCAATCATAGTCTCACCGTTCGGATGAAGCCAGAGAGCATGGTTATCAACGTGGATATCTCCTTGTATGCTGTGAAAAGATTTTCCCGCATCAATTGACTTCTGTAAAATAAATTCAATTTTGTAAACGATATTTTCATTTACAGGGTTTACCATTATTCTTCCAAAGTAAAATGGTCGGGGGTTCACTTCCGGTTCTGAATTCACAGTTTTCCAGGTATAACCACCGTCATCAGACCTTAACAGTTCACTCTTTTTAGCTTCAACCATAGCATAAACTACGTTTGGTTTATTTGTGGCAAACGCGAGTCCAATCTTTCCAAGTTCTCCGTCAGGTAATCCATCTTTGTGAGTTATTTTTTTCCAGTGTTCTCCGCCATCAATAGTTAAATAAAGTCCGCTTCCCGGTCCGCCTGAATTAAAAAACCATGGCCATCTTCTGTGCTGCCACATTGAAGCAATCAATTTATTTGGATTGGATGGGTCCATTACAATATCACCAACACCCGTTTTTTCATCCACATATAGAATATTTTTCCAGGTTTTACCGCCGTCGGTAGTTTTATAAACCCCTCTCTCTTTTGTGTAATCCCAGTTAGTGCCGAGTGCGCCGATATATGCAACGTTGGGGTTTGTAGGATCAAGCTGAATACACGAGATAGTTTCAGTATTCTCAAGTCCTAAAAATTCCCAGGTTTTTCCTCCATCCATGGATTTGTAAACACCTCGTCCCACACCTGCACTGTTTCTTATATTTGATTCGCCTGTACCGACCCAGACTATATCTGGGTTAGGCTGGTAAATTGTTACTGCACCGATTGACGAGACCGGTTCTTTGTCGAATACCGATTTCCAGCTAACGCCTCCGTCGACAGACTTCCATACACCGCCGGTTGCAGATCCCACGTAAATTATATTTGGATCTTTGTCTACCGCATCAATTGCTGCGATGCGCCCGCTCATTCCTGCAGGGCCGATACTTCGCGCTTTAATTCCCCTGAAAAGGGAAGTATCAACCTGTTGTGCGTTTATGGATATAAAAAATATGATTGAAAAAACAGTTGGTAGAAGGAGAGATGTTTTTGTTTTCATTGTTTCTCCTATTTGAAAATTAAGAAAGTGTACTATGGAATTATTGGTTATTAAAAATATAATTTAAGAAATAATTAGTATTATTTGCCACAGTTTTATGATGAAATTATGTTAATTATCGCAACCAATTCAATTCGCACTGTATCACACGGTACGTCATATAAATAAAATTGTTGATGCATTTCGTTTCAGGAAATCTTAAATTATAATAAACTGATTAAACATTTTTTATCCGGAAAAAGTTTATGAAACTTGACAAAGATTTACAATCAATTCAGGAAGCCCGAGATCTGGCAAGGACTGCAAAAGATGCTCAGCTGGAGTACCAGTATTTTGAGCAAAACCAGGTTGATAAGATAGTAAAAGCGATGGCTGAAGCAGGTTATGCAGAATCTGAAAAACTTGCAAAAATGGCTGTTGAGGAGAGTGGTTTCGGGAAATGGCAGGATAAAGTTATAAAAAATCAGTTCGGGACTAAAAATGTTTATGAGTCGATTAAGGATCTTAAAACTACGGGTGTCGTTGCAATTGAAGAAAATGGAAAAATTGTAAAGATTGCCGTACCCATGGGGGTTGTTTGTGCTCTCGTTCCTTCGACAAATCCTATCTCTACAGCAATGTTTAAAGCTTTAATTTCACTGAAAACCAGGAACGGAATTGTTGTAAGTCCGCATCCGCGAACTGCAAAATGTACAGCTAAATCATTAAAAGTATTATCTGATGCCGCAGAAGCTGCAGGTGCACCGAAAGGTCTGATACAGTGTCTGACTAATCCCACGATAGAAGGTACGGAAGCGTTGATGAAAGATAAAAACATTGCGGTGATTCTGGCTACTGGCAGTAATCCGATGGTAAAAGCAGCCTACAGTGCTGGTAAACCAGCTTATGGCGTGGGTTCAGGAAACGTGCCGGCCTTTATTGAAAAAACTGCAGATTACAAAAAAGCAGTCGCAGATATTATTTATGGTACTACATTCGATAACGGAACCTTGTGTTCTTCAGAGCAGGCAATGATTGTTGATCGTCCATTGCGTGAAAAAGTGATAGAAGAAGCTAAAGCAAGGGGTGCTTATTTTATAAACGAAGACGAAAAGAAAAAATTAGCTAATGCTATCCAGAAAGATTTCAGAATTAATCCTGCCATTGTCGGGCAATCTGCTCACTTCATTGCTCAATACACAGGATTTCAGGTTCCTGAAAATACTTCTGTCCTAATTGCTGAATGTACAGAGGTTGGAAAAAGTGATCCTTTATCAATGGAAAAGCTTTCACCTATTCTTGCTTTTTACACAGTGGACGGATGGCTGGAAGGTTGTCACAGATGCATCGACCTTTTAAGGTTCGGTGGTATAGGGCACACCATGGCAATTCATTCCAATGACCAGGGTATAATTATGAAGTTTGCGCTGGAGAAACCTGCATTCAGAATCCTGGTAAACACAGTTGCTTCTATTGGTGCAGTAGGTTATACAACGGCTCTTAATCCTTCTATGACTTTGGGCCCTGGAACTATGGGAGGATCAATAATTTCAGATAATGTTACAGCAAAACATTTAATGAATATTAAAAGTCTTGCATTTGAAACTAATCCGGTGAATAAAGGAAACAGCGTAACATCATTTAAAATTGATAACATGCAGAAGCGCACCTCTTCCTCTGGTTCAAGTACGTTAATGAAAGAAATTGAAGAGAGATTAAAAGCACGAGCGGGAAATTTTCCGCACCGGGATAGTTACTTGCCCGTTAAAGGACCGGATTTTAAACCTGTGGAAAAAATTAATACTGCAGTTAAGAGTTCTTTTGTTAAAGGAAATGCTACTCTCGGTTCAGGTATATCTGAAGCGGATGTGAATAAAATCATGAGAGAATTTAAACTACCTTAGAAATTACAAACCATAACCCAAAAAATTCCTCTTCAGATATGATTTGGATATTTCAGTGTACTGCCTCAGCATATACTTTCGGAAACTTTTTAGTAACTGTGCGTGCAATAATTTCTGCAGCACCGTCGTATCCTAAAAGTTGAGTATTTAGTATTAAATGGTAATGAACAGGATTTTCGATTTCTTTATAAAAATATGATTTGAGATATCTCCTTCTTGTTTCCTCTTCTCTCCTTATGTATTCTTCTGCTTCTTTTATAGACATTCCAAAATATTCCTGTATGTGTTTTATTCTGCTTTCAAGAGGTGCAATAAGCCTGACGTGGAATACATTCTTTAATTTGGAGGCTATTATATTCGAACCTCTTCCAACTATTACAACATTTCCCATCTCGGCCAGTTTTAAGATTGTTTTCGAAGTTTTATAAACCAAACTCCAGTTTGATTCATTAAACCAAAAAAAATCTTTTATGAGTGTTTCAACGTTGGAATATTTATCTTCAATTTTTATGTTGACCAGCATTTTGGGGAGATTGTAATCAGAAAGAACTTTCTCAATTAGATTTTTATCGAAATAAGTCCATTCACATTTAGGTTCCGTTAATTGATTATTCATGATCTCGATGAATTTTTCACCAACCATTGCCGCACCTGCACCGGTCTGCCGTGATATTGTAACTGTTGGAAAGTATCCTTTGGTTTTTAGGTAGTGATTAAATTCATCGGGGTGTTCGGAGTGACACTCAATATACCTTCTGCACTTTTCATAAGCCCCAAGAGCTTTCATATACCCCCCACTTTAAATCTTACTTTAATATAAATAATTTGAATCTAAATAAATATGTCTGAAATGAGTAGGCGTGCTAACTGATTGTAAAATATTCTTTTATCATTTCGGAAATTGCTCCGTTTGTACGAATATTTACATATTCATTTTTATTTGGGAGGTAATTGTAATCCTTGCCCCATCCTGAAATATTTTCTGCTATTTTTTGAATTGCACCGCAGATGAAATAAATTTCATCGTTTGTCATTGTAGGATGTATTGACATTCTTACCCAACCGGGTTTCTCTGAGAGATCACCGTGATCGATTTTTTGGGTAATATGTTTTGATTGTAGCCTAGTAACGTGAAGCAAATAATGTCCGTATGTTCCGGCACATGAACAACCTCCACGTACCTGAATGCCAAACCTGTCATTTAACAATTTTACAATTAGGTTATAATGTATATTTTCGATATAAAATGAAATTGCACCGAGTCTGTGTTCAATATTATCGGCTAAAATATGCAGACCCTCTATTTTTCTTAGCTCAGCAAAAGCAATTTTTATTAATTCTTCTTCTCTCTTTCTGATATTTTCGGTACCCATTTGTTCTTTTAATTTTATGCAAAGGGCTGCCCTGATTGTTTGCAAAAATGCAGGGGTTCCCCCGTCTTCACGGGCTTCAATATTGTTTATAAATTTGTGCTTACCCCATGGATTCGTCCAGTCAACCGTTCCCCCTCCTGGATTGTCAGGCACTCTATTGTGATATAAATGGGAATCAAAAATTAAAACACCGGGTGAGCCAGGCCCTCCTAAAAATTTGTGTGGTGAGAAAAGTATTGCGTCAAGTTTTTCAAGTGGATCTTTAGGGTGCATATTGATTTTTGTATACGGTGCAGAACAGGCGAAATCTATAAAACAATATCCGCCGTGCTGATGTACAATCTTTGCCATTTTGTGATATGGAGTTTCAATTCCTGTTACGTTCGAGCATGCAGTAAATGCTCCGATTTTTAGTTTACGGCTTTCGAATTTCTTTAATTGTTTTTCGAGATCGTTTAAATCGACAAGTCCTTCATCATTCGGTTTGATAACAATGACTTCTGCTATTGTTTCTAGCCACGAGGTATGGTTTGAATGATGTTCCATATGAGTTACAAAAGCAACCGGGCGTAAATTCCCTTCTAGTTTTATAAACTGGTGTAATTGTTCAGGTACTTTTAATCCAAGTATACGCTGCCATTTGTTTATCATTGCAGTCATGCCGGATCCGGCAGTAATTATCATATCATTTTTTGAAGCGTTTACATGATCTTTAATAATTTTGTGTGCCTCGTGATATGAAAGTGTCATCTGGGTTCCTGTTTCGCTGGACTCGGAGTGAGTATTACCTACAAACGGACCAAATAGCTTAGATATTTTCTCCTCAATAGGTTGATATAGTCTTCCGCTTGCAATCCAGTCAGCGTACACTAATTTTTGTTCGCCGTAGGGCGACAGAAATTTAGTATTATAACCAATCGTATTGATTCTAAATTGTTCGAAATATTTTTCAAGATTTTCCATCTTTTTTCGTCTGTTATTGATCTATCAAACCAATAAATATAAGAATTTTAGTCAAAATTAATCTACACTATAATGTACTCTTTTTGCTTACTAAATCTAACTTTTTAGAAAGATTATTACCACTTGTAGATTATTTACGCCGCCCGTCGATTATTAACGATTTATTAGAGATGATATTGAGAGATTGGTTAAAAAATCTATTGATAAAATTTGTGCAGGAAAATCAACCACTCTGAATCAGAGTGGTTTTGTACATAATTTATTTTAGCAGAATCATTTTTTTTGTAATGTTCACTGAGTTACCAGCCAATGTATAGAAATAAATTCCACTCGAAAGATTAGCAGCATTAAATTTTACACTATGGGTGCCAACGTCCACTTCACGATTTACAAGCTCGGCAACTTGTTGTCCGATCATATTGTAAACCACTAACCTGACATTTTCTTTTTTTGCCATTGTAAATTGTATTGTAGTAGTTGGGTTAAAAGGATTTGGATAATTCTGACCCATCCCGGTGCTTGCTATTAAGTTAATTTTGACTGATATAACATTCGAATAATTAAAACTTCCATCATTATCCACTTGTTTCAGCCTGTACGAATAATTGCCTGATCTTAAATTGTTATCAATGAAACTATATTCCTTTGTAGAGTTACTGTTACCTGCACCGGTTACAAAACCGATATTTCCCCAAACTTGGTTATCAGTTGATCTCTCAATGTTAAAACCATAGTTATTAACTTCAGTTGATGTTGCCCATTTTAATACCACGGTATTTTGTTCTGCTGAAACTGTAAAGTTTGTAAGTTGGACAGGCAATGCCTCATTTTCCACAACTTGTTGTGTATTGATTTCACCATATTGAACATAATCAGGTGATTGATTATTTGTTGAAGAATAATTTCGCGCAATCATTCTTGCCTCTTGAGGAGAGATGTTTAATTTGTTTGCGAGATAAGCGATTTGACCTGCAATATAGCCGTTGGAGAAACTGGATTCATTATAACTTGTTATTGGGTCGATTGAAATGAACTCAACTTTATATCCTGTGACAAGAGTATCTGATCCCGCGCCTGTGGCTACTATTGTTGCATTTGGTATATCAAGATTGCAAACATAATAGAACCCGTTTGAACCTGCCGGCATAAACAACAAAACATTCGGATGATTTTTAGCAGTATCATCTACCTGATTACTTATACCAGTGTAAGATCTAATTGCTATCTGATAATTATTTTGATCGGCATAATTTAAAGCATCGTTGGGGCTATCATCTACGTGAAGATCTATCTGCCCGGTAAATTGAGTACCGTCATAACTCGCATATCCAATAAGAAATGCGTTTTCGACATAAGTATCATGCGTAGTATAACCAGATAGCCCCGAAACTAGTACCTTTGTTACTTGCTGTGAATTTGCTGTAGTTGTGAAAAGAGAAAATAAGACGAGTATGACTGTGCTTTTTATAAAAACGGAAACAATCGGATTGTACCGGTTACTGCCGGCACTTTTAGTATAAAAATTGAGAGCTCTGTTTTTAGCCTTTATTTTCATTTTTAACGTCTTCTTACGTCCTGCTCAAAGGTGTGTTAAAGTTCTCCTACTGATTTTTCTTTGCAATTTTTGTCGTTGTAATGACACAAAAGGTGCCAATAAAAAATCTGCATTTTTAAGTGAAATTCGAAATAAAATTAAATTGATCAGTAAAATTTACCTGTCCTTTTTGTTTACGTTTATAAAGTGAGTTTTATTTAGTGCTTTTTTTTGTAAAAATTACTGCTGTTTTTAATGTGTAATGATAGTTTAGTTGTTTTATTTTGTCGTGAATTAGCTCTTTTTGACTGTGATTCGTACAAAAATTGTAAATCATTTAATAGGAATGAGTCTTATCCAGGTGGTCAAGTCAGGTATTAATCAAATTGTAAAATAAGCCACAGTAAGTTTTATAACTGTAAATGTTTTTTAAAAAATTAAAAAATCATTCCATAGAATTTTGACTGATGCAATATTTAAGTCAGATTTACTTTAGAGATCATATTGAAAATATTTTTACATTAAAAACGTCTGTTAGCATTTTATTTCAACTTCCTTCATTTTTTTCTATTTTTATTAAAACAATAAATTGAACCAACTCTTTATGAAATATTTAATCGGGATTGATGGTGGGGGGACGGGTTCAAGATGTGTGATCAGCGATTTAAATGCCAAGGTTTTATATCGTTGTAAAAGTGGTCCTACCAATTTTTTAACATTTGATGTAAGTGAAGTTTGTAAGAATATTTATTCGCTTATAAGTACCTGCAGAAAAAAACTGAACATTTCTTCTAAGGATATTAAAGCCGTTGTTATAGGAACAGCCGGAGCGGGTAGAGAAAAGGACGCTTTATTTCTTGAAAAATATCTTAGGAGATATTTAAGTTCAAAAAAGGCTTCTATAAAATTAATTAAAGTGGTCAGTGATGGGATAATAGCACTTGAGGGAGCATTTCCCAATGATCCGGGATGTATTTTAATTTCGGGAACCGGTTCAATAATTTTTGGAAAAAATAAAAAAGGAGAACATTTCAGGCTTGGTGGTTATGGGAATAAAATAGGAGATGAAGGCAGCGGCTATTCAATTGGAAGAAAGGGCTTGAATGCTGTATCCAAAGATTTCGATGGGAGAGGAAAGAAAACTTTTCTTACAAATTATTTGAAGAAAAATTTCAAAATAAGTTCAGGGCAGGAACTGATAAACAAAGTCTACAGAAGAAATTTCAACGTTGCTTCTTTTGCTCCTTTCGTATTAAAGGCTGCGGAAAAAAAAGACAGAATTTCGATAGAAATCTTAAATAATGAAGCCGATCAACTTATACAGCATATTAAAACCATAAAAAGAAAGGTTGGTATTAAAAACCTGAGAGTTACTTTTTCAGGTTCATTGATTTCAAATAAAGATTATTTTTCAGGCTTGCTGAGAAGAAAAATCAAATCGGGTTTGCCTGGCGTTGAAATTATTAAACCGGATAATCCGCCCGAAGTCGGGGCAATTTTGTTGGCATTAAAGTATCTTAAAAAACGATCATAATTCGTGCAAAATTATCTTTTCAAATTGAAGGTATTAGTTGCCTAATAATAAAACTCAATCAAGAAATCCATGGACCTGGATTCCCTCGCTCTATCTTGCAGAAGGTCTGCCTTACATAATTGTAATGTCAGTTTCAGGTGTGTTGTATAAAAAAATGGGAATATCCAATGCGGAAAATACATTGTTTACAGCATGGCTCTATTTGCCCTGGATAATAAAACCCTTATGGAGTCCCATTATCGATATATTTAAGACTAAAAGGCTTTGGATAATTTTAATGCAAGTTTTCATAGGAGTTACTTTAGCCGGCGTGGCCTTCACCCTTCCAACCTCAAATTTTTTCCAATACACACTTGCATTTTTCTGGCTTATGGCATTTAGTTCTGCTACACATGATATTTCTGCAGATGGTTTTTATATGATTGGGTTATCTGAATACGACCAGTCTTTTTTCGTTGGGATTCGCTCCACTTTTTACCGTATTGCTATGTGGGTAGGTATAGGATTACAAGTTATGATAGCAGGTTATTTTGAAAAAACACTCGGTAATGTCGTACACGCATGGGCAATCTGCTTTTTTGTACTTGCAGGATTATTTCTGCTTTTTTCCTTTTATCATTCTTTTATGTTACCCCAGGTAAGAGGTGATAAATCTGCAGTTACCGGAGAAACCAGGGCTTTTCTAAAGGAATATTTCCGAACCTTTGTACTTTTTTTTAAGAAAGATAAGATTTTCATAATACTTGTTTTCATTCTTTTATATAGATTGGGAGAAGCGCAGATTGTTAAGTTGGCTCCACTTTTTTTGCTAGACTCTAAAAGTGCAGGGGGAATTGCATTGTCTACTACTGAGCTTGGATTTGTTTACGGCACTGTCGGAACAATTTTTCTTGTAATTGGCGGTATACTTGGTGGAATTCTTGCAGCAAAAAAAGGCTTAAAATACTGGATTTGGTGGATGGTTTTGGCTATAAATTTCCCCGATCTCGTGTATGTGTTCCTTGCTTATACACAAACATCAAATTTACTTTTAATTAATATTTGTGTGGCACTTGAACAATTCGGGTACGGATTCGGCTTTACAGCCTTTTTGTTATTTTTAATTTATATTTCCAAAGGTGAGCATAAAACTTCACATTACGCAATAGCGACAGGCATAATGGCTCTTGGAATGATGATACCGGGAATGTTTAGCGGATGGATTCAGGAAACCCTTGGCTACCAACACTTTTTTATCTGGGTTTGTTTATGCACGATACCTGCTTTTGTTTTAACGAAGTTTATTCCGATAGACCCCGAGTTTGGAAAGAATAAAAAAATTAACTGAAATGTTTAAAGTAGAAAAAATATTATTGATCTTTTTACTACCTGTTTTATTAATCTATGGAAAGGAAAATTACAGCAACAACGTTGCTAAAAAAAAATATGATTTTTCTAAAGTTGAAAAGATTGTAAATAATGCAATTAAGGATTCAGCATTCCCCGGTGCAGTAGTTTTAGTGGAGAAGGATGGTAAAATAATTTTTGAAAAAGCATTTGGACATTTTACTTATGATAAAAATTCTTCTGCAGATAAAATTACTACTCTATTTGATCTTGCTTCCCTAACTAAGGTTATTGCAACCACTACATGTACCATGATCTGTTTTGATAGAGGCTTATTTAAACTCGATGATAAAGTTTCAAAATATATCCCGCAATTTGCACAAAATGGTAAGAAGGAGATAACAATTAGAAATTTGCTTCTTCATAACAGTGGTCTTCCGGCTTTTAAGCGGTATTATGAAATGTATAATAATGCTGCTGATGTTTTGAATGATATCTACACAACGAAATTAGAATATCCAACAGGAACTAAAACTGTATATTCAGATTTGGGGATTATTACTCTTGGTAAAATTATAGAAAAAGTTACGGATATGAAACTTGATAAATTTGCACAAAAGGAAATTTTTAATCCTCTTGGAATGAAAAATACAATATACAATCCTCCCGATTCTTTGAAAAATAGATGTGCACCGACAGAATATGACAATTACTGGCGTCATAGGCAGATTCAGGGAGAAGTTCACGACGAGACGGCATCAATGCTTGGAGGAGTAGCGGGACACGCAGGACTTTTTTCAACTGCCGGTGATATTGCTAAGGTTTTGCAAATGCTTCTACAGAATGGTGAATTTAACGGCAGACAAATTATCAGACCTGGTACAATAAAACTTTTTACTAAACGTCAGTCCGAAAACAGCTCTAGAGCTTTAGGCTGGGACACAAAATCAAAAACAGGCTCTTCAGCAGGCAATCTTTTCAGTGACAATTCATATGGTCACACAGGATTTACAGGTACTTCGGTTTGGACTGACCCGAAAAGAAAATTATTTGTAGTTTTTCTTACTAACAGGGTTTATCCTACAAGAAAAAATCATAAGTTATTTAGAGTACGGCCTGCGTTACATAATTCTGTAATAGAAACATTGGAAAACAAATAAATATGCTTAAATTATTTTCTGGAATTTATTCTTGCTAATGATCAGAAACTCTCTTTCAAATAAAATCATTTCCAGTTTCAGTATACTGATTTTCTTCTCATTTTTTCCTTCAGTAATAAAAATTTCTAGTTTGTCCAATTACAAAATTTACAAGGATAAATTACAGTCGAGACAAAGTATTAAATATCCATCTGTTTTTCCCTTAAATGACGAAGACAAAGAGTGGATTGAGAACAGTTTGGTTAGAATGACTACATGGGAGAAGTGTGCTCAAATGATTGTACCCTGGACTCTGGGGAAAAATTATGCAGACGATTCCCTTGGCCTGGTGCGATTGTCCCACCTTGTGAAAGACTTGAAAGTAGGCGGACTAATTTTTTCTGATGGTGATGTTTTGAATGAAGCAATAGATATTAATAAAATGCAAGCTCTGGCTGATGTTCCATTGTTGATTTTAGCAGATTTTGAATCGGGACTTGGCATGCGTTTGATCGATGGGACAAATTTCCCGAATAATATGGCATTAGCATCAGCCGGAGATCCCGAATTGGCTCTTAAAATGGGCGAAGTTGTAGCGAAAGAAAGTAAAGCGATTGGTGTTTATCAGAATTTAGCGCCGGTCATTGATATCAATAATAATCCTGATAATCCGGTTATTGGAATCCGCTCATATTCAGAAAACAAAAAAATAGTTGCCGGATATGGAAATGCCTTTATAAAAGGCTCTTTTGTTGAGAGAGTGTTATCAACAGCGAAACATTTCCCCGGTCAGGGCAATACAGTTATCGATTCGCATGTCGATCTTCCTACAGTTACAGGCGACAGTGTATATTTAATAAACAATGAAGTTTATCCTTTTGTTAAAGCTATTAATATAGGTGTTCAGTCTATTATGATCGGACATCTTTACGTACCTGGACTTGAAAAGAAACAAGGTGTTCCGGCCACACTATCTAAATCAATTGTGACTGATCTTTTAAAAAATAAGTTAGGATTTGATGGGCTGATCATTACGGACGCTATGAACATGCGAGCAATAACAAAATATTATTCGGTTGCTGAAGCAGCAATTATGGCAGTAAAGGCTGGAAATGATATGTTACTTATGCCTCCTGATGAAGAAATTACAATTAATGCTCTTGTGTCTGCAGTTCAATCGGGCGAAATTGACATTAACAGAATTAATGAGAGTGTAACAAAAATACTTGCTGCCAAAAAATGGTTGAAGCTTTGGAAAAACAGGTTTACTAATGTTGATAAGATCAGTGACAATATTGCTACTGAACAAAGCTTAAAATTGGCTGAGAAAATAGCGGACAAATCGATTACACTGGTCAGGAATAGAAGAAAGGCGATTCCATTAAAGACAGAAAAATATCATAATGTTCTATCAGTTGCTTTTTCTTATGGGATTTCTGAAGATTCAGCTTTGGTTTTCCAAAACCTGGTGAAGGAGAATTTTAGTAGATCAAACACATTTATATTTAATCATAAAACCAGCAAAAGAGAATTTGATAAAGTTTTGAGAATTGCACGAAGAGCTGATTTAATTTTGGTCCCGTATTTTATGAGGCCGCCTTCAAATAATAGTTCAGAAAAAATATTCAAGAAGTTCAGACTAATCATAAATAAGTTATTGGTTGTAAGAGCACCAACTATTATGATTAGTTTCGGTGATCCATATTTGCTATCGCGTTATACCAGATCAAAAACTTATCTTTCTGCTTTTAGTGATGTTTCCGTTTCTCAAAAGTCTATGATGAAAGCTCTGACAGGAAAGATAGATATTACAGGAAGACTTCCTGTTTCACTCCCTAATACAAAATATAAAGTCGGCTTTGGAATTATGTCGAAAAAACAGTAAAATTATTCTCTTATAAACACTGCGCAATCATTTATCTTACAGAAGAATATAATATATTCATCAATAGTTTTATGTCTCATATTAAGACATAAAAACCCTTAAAATCTTAAAAAAAACCACTTATTTATTTTCATCTTTTTTATCTTTATTAATCTTACAACTAAAATAATATGAATACAGACTGAAAAATAAACTTAGTCCGTTCATTTAACCTGTCATCCGATTAAATCTATTTGGTATGGAACTTGACATCTCTATAGAGAAATAAAAATTTATTGAATGCATAATACTGAATCAAATAATGAAAAAAGTAAAATCTGGAATTTTTAGGAGAACAAACCGGAATGCATATTAAAGCAAATGGTACTGATGGCAATTTAGCAAATGGGAAGTCAATGAAACCAAATAATAAACATGACAATTACGACAAGCACGAATCCAACGCAAATACTGCCAAACATGGAAGCTCAAGGATTATACCTTTAAAAGAACATACCTCAAACCGACCTGCTGAACGAAAAGAAAAGAAATCGAGAGCAAATTCCTACGGCCCTAAATTAGATATGGAAGACAGGATCTTTATTACAGTAAATTCAATATCAAGATTTATCAAAGTTCGTGATATTCAATGCATCAAGGCCGAAAAAGATTACACTTACATTTGCACTATAGATGATAAAAAATTACTGGTACTTCGTCCTATGATCGAATGGGAAGAACGCCTTCCTGCAAAATATTTTGCAAGAATACACAGATCCACGATAGTAAATTTGGAATTAATTGAGAAAGTGGAAAAATGGTTTAACTATTCATACCACGTTTATCTTAAAAACATTGATGAGCCATTTCAGATGAGCAGAAGATATGCGTTAAAGCTTAAGGAAAGGTTTAGATAATATTTCGTCAGTCTAGTCGTTCATTCTAATAATCCAGCATTTCATTTCAGTTAAAAAATATTTCAAAAAACCTTAATCCCTTGGATTAGCGATTTTTGCCATATTAATCTCCCATTAAAGAATCCAACTATTAAACATTTTTCTTATACGTCTTTTCGGGAAGATAATATTCTTAAAAATTTGTAATTTTCCGAAAGAAAAGACACTGTATGCATATTTTAAAGTGAATTAAAGAATTAATTCGGTTCCGGAATTTTATTAAACCAGGAGCATTTATGCAGCTGAAAAAATCGCACGATAAAATGATCGCCGGGGTGTGCGGCGGTATTGCTGAATGGCAGGGTTGGGATCCTACAATTGTTCGTATCGTTTATGTTTTGGTATCTGTTTTTAGCGCTGCATTTCCAGGCATATTAGTTTATATTATATTGATGCTTGTAATGCCGCCCGCAGATTCAAATTAGAGCAAGTTAGCAATGTGAGTATGAAAATTAAAAATATGATTTTAGCACTTTCATCCTTTTTTTTATTTGTATCCACACTTTGTTGCAACCCGAACAACAGCCCGGGGAATGACCCTGGTAATAACGGAATTACGCTTCCACCCGGTTTTCACATAACTATTTTTGCAGATAATGTCGAAGGTGCTCGGTCGATGACCCCAGGTTCTGATGGAATCTTATTTGTTGGTACAAGAGGCGAGGGGAAAGTATACGCAGTGATTGATACCAATAAAGATTATATAGCCGATGAAGTGATTACTATAGCCTCCGGCTTAAATATGCCGAACGGCGTAGCTTTTCGAAATGGTTCATTATATGTGGCGGAAGTAAACCGTGTATTAAGATTTGATAATATAGAAGCAAATCTTGATAATCCTCCTCAGCCGACAGTTGTTTATGATAATTTACCTTCCGATACTCACCATGGATGGAAATTTATTCGCTTCGGGCCTGATGGGAAATTATACGTTCCGGTCGGCGCTCCATGTAATATTTGTGAAAGACCGGATCCTTATGGATCAATAACGAGAATGAATCCTGATGGAAGTGGTTTTGAAATTTACGCGCGCGGAATTAGAAATACAGTTGGTTTTGACTGGGACTCACAAACAAAAGAACTATGGTTTACTGACAATGGTAGGGATATGATCGGAGATAATATTCCTCCTGATGAATTAAATCACGCACCTGTTAAAGGAATGAACTTTGGTTTCCCGTATTTTTACGGTGATAACATTCCCAACCCCGAATTTGCAAATGCAGGAAAAGATCCTTCTAAGTACACTCCCACTGCTCAAAATCTTGGTCCGCATGTGGCCTCTCTTGGGATGAGGTTTTATACTGGGGATATGTTTCCAACAGAATATAGAAATCAAATTTTTATTGCTGAACACGGAAGCTGGAACAGAAGTCAGAAGATTGGTTATCGGGTTACACGTGTTAAGTTGGAAAATAACAGACCCGTGAGTTATTCTGTTTTTGCAGAAGGATGGCTAAAAGGTCAAAACGTTTCAGGAAGGCCCGTAGATTTGCAAATTATGCCAGATGGTTCAATGCTTGTGTCTGATGATTATGCAGGTGTGATTTATAGAATTACATATTCAAAATAGGGAAAACTTTAATAACTCATATTTGTCAACTTCACCTTGCCTCTGAAAATCCAGTAAATACTCACTGTGTATGCAAGCACAAATGGAATCCCAATCATTGCAATGATCAGCATAATGTTCAAAGTTTTTTGAGACGAAGCAGCATTATAAATGGTGAGACTGTTTGCCGGATTTGGATTTGAAATTACGATGTTAGGAAAAAGACCGATTGCAAAGAGAGCCAGCAGAGCAGCAATCGCAGCGCAGGAAGAAAGAAAAGCTTTAAAGTCCCTTCCGTGTATAATTTCTCTAGGAATGTTTGCAATAGCTAACATATTTAAAATTGCAACTATAAATAAATAAGGATACTCCTTAAAATGCTCAGTCATATGCGGATAATAAACAAGGGTTGCCATAGTTGTTGTAACATAACATATAACAAAAAATATAATTGAATTATTGACCCACCCTCTCATTTTATTATGCAACTCTCCTTCAGTTTTCATAACTCCATAAATTGCTCCGTGCATCATGAACAACGCAACAGCCGTAATTCCGACAAGGACTGTATAGGGATTTATCATTCCCCAAAATGTTCCTATAAATTCTGTGTTTGCATCGAGCGGAATCCCCGTTACAATATTTCCTAGTGCAACGCCCATTAGAAAAGCGATCAGGATACTTGAAAGACTGAAAGCAATATCCCACATTTGTCTCCACCATTTCATTTCCTGCTTGCTGCGGAATTCAATTGCAACTGCTCTGAAAATCAAAACGAAAAGCAAAAGCATAAAGGCAGTATAAAACCCTGAGAATACAGTTGCATAAACATTTGGAAAAGCTGCAAACAAAGCTCCTCCCCCTGTAACGAGCCAGACTTCATTTCCATCCCAAACAGGACCGATTGCATTTATTAATAATCTTCTTTCTTTATCTTCTTTAACCAGCAAGTGAAGAGAACCGACACCAAGATCAAACCCGTCAAGAATTGCATAACCTGTCAGTAGGATACCTATCAAAACAAACCAAACAATATTCAGATCAATTCCATTCATGATTTCTCCGGTGTGATATTATTTCCATTTCGGAATAATTGTTTTTGGTGTTCAAATTCAGACTCAATTGTTTCAGCCTCCTCAGGTCCATGCTTTATTTTTTGATCGAGTAAATAAATAAATAGTACAAAAAGAAGTATATAAATGATTGTGAATAGAATAAGGGAAAACACAATTTGATGGGAGGCAACTGCTTTCGATAATGCTTCTGAAGTTCTTAGTAAGCCATAGACAATCCATGGCTGCCGTCCTACTTCTGCAGTTATCCAACCAACCTGGTTAGCGATTTGTGGTCCAAGTACTGAAATAACAAATATCCACAATAACCACTTATGCTTGAATAATATTCCTCTCCACCAAAATAGAATTCCGAGCACGCTCAATGCAATCAGAGCAAATCCAATTGCAACCATAAGATGATAAGCCTGGAAAACAATATTTACAGGCGGGCGATTTTCGGGCTTGATTGAATTAAGTCCTTTAACCTGATAATCAGTTCTTCCGGAAATTAAATAGCTTAACATTCCGGGTATTGCAATGCTAAAATTAACTTCCTGTTTATTTTCGTTTACCCATCCGAAAAGATGAAGAGGTGCATTTGTTGATGTATTAAACTGAGCTTCCATCGCAGCAAGTTTCGCGGGTTGGTTTTCACTCACGCCAACGGCACTTGCGTGTCCGGTATAAAGCTGAAACAACGACGCAAAAAGTGCTAACGCCAAAGCGATTTTTAATGATGATTTAGCAAACTCAATGTGCCTGTTTTTTAAAATATAGTAGGCGCTTATACTTATAACCAAAAATGAACCCGCAAGCCATGCACCGGATAAAACGTGTGAAAGTCTATCCATACTTGATGGATTAAAAACCATTGTCCAGAAATTTGTTATTTCTGCTCTGGCGTGTAAACCTTCACCAACGATATGAAATCCTGCAGGAGTTTGCTGCCATGAATTAGCGACTACTATCCAAACTGCACTTAACATTGATCCGATAGAAACCATTACTGTAGAAAGAAAATGTATCTTCGAGCTTACCTTGTCCCATCCGAAAACCAAAATAGCAAGAAATCCGGATTCAAGGAAAAATGCAAAAATTCCCTCGGCTGCGAGAGCACTTCCAAAGACATCTCCTACAAATCTTGAATATGTTGCCCAGTTTGTACCGAATTCGAATTCCATAACAATTCCGGTTGCAACACCCATTGCAAATGTAAGTGCGAAAATCTTTACCCAGAATTTTGTCATTTGTTCGTAAATAGGTTTCTTTGTCTTTAGGTACATTCCTTCCATCAGCACAAGCAATACACCAAGTCCTATGCTTAGTGGGGGATAGATATAATGGAAACCTACTGTAAATGCGAATTGTAATCTGGCCAGAAATTCTGTACTCATCGTTTATCACCCTTTAGTGGGAAAGCATCAACAAATTACTGTATCAAAAATAAATAAAATAATAAGCAAGGGAAATGTCAGAAACAGTATTACATAGCTCAAAGTGACCAGTTAGTTCAAATTGAGTTAAAAAAATAAAAGCTATTCTTTCTTTTTGTTCTCTTCGATCTTATCAGCAAACTGATCGCTAAAATCCCGAATGAATTTTGAAATATCATTATTTGATGTAGAACGGAGGTAAGTATCTGCCATTTTTTTTAATGTCTGAAGAAAAAAAGTGTTCATTTCATTGATAAGCATATCTTTTGTCCACAGGTCTATGGCCAATGTGAGGTTATCTTTTTTATCCCATATTGAAAGCATCATTGCTTTACATTCTTTTTTGCCATCAAAGTTTGCATCTGTTGCTTCCCATTCAATTTTAGTGGGCATATTTGTTTCATCGAGTTCCACGGTTAGGTTTATGTTGGATCTTTTTGGCATTATTTTTCCTGCTGTTATAGTTTTCTTTTATTAAAAAAAATGAGAATTATATCTTTTCAGTATTTTTTATAAACTGCATATTTCTTTTTAACAAGAAGATCATTAACGTTTATATAATCTTCACCATCCATATTGAGCCATATTTCTCCAAGGTATCTTCCGTATTTCCCTTTTTTGTCTTTGAACGTTCCGATAATAATTTCTTTATTTAAAACCAGTTCTCTTAAATAATCACGTGAACGCAGACCTCTCTTTCTGCTTTTCCCCCGCACTTCAGGAGCATCTATTCTCATTAACCGTATCTTCTCACCCCGGACCCACGTATGAAGCCCCAGGTCAATATCTACCGTGCAGGTATCACCGTCGTAAACAGAGGTTACAATAGCTTTATACTGGTAAAGCACGTTTTGCATATTTTCACCTTTATTTTTTACC
>CAZQQD010000055.1:0-6147 GCA_964595355.1 uncultured Ignavibacteriaceae bacterium
GGAATAAAAAGCAGAAGTGAGTCTTCAAGAGCCTGGGCATTAGCCGGATAATTTCCTCCTTCTTCGAAAAGCGGAACATCTGCAAACGGCTGCGGTGGTTTTCTAAGGTGAAGAATATATTCTTTGCCTTCCGATGAAATTCTGTACACTTTTATGCTGCCTTTTAAGACAATATAAAACCCGTGGTAAACATCATTTTCTAAAAAAATATGCTGGTTCTTTTTAAATTGTTCTATCCTGCTTATTTCGGAAATTTCTCGTAGTTGTGAAATATCCATTTCAGAAAACAGGGGAACGTCTCTTAGTGTCTCTTTTTTCAAGCTACTTTCTGGTTTCATAGTTACAAATTAATACTTTTATAATATTATTTCCTAAGCCGTATATACTTACGGTTTTAACGCTACCTATATTTATTCAAATAATAACCAGGAAGGTTTAACTAATATATTTTAGCTGCTGCTTTGCATTCTATAAAATATCATTATAATTTATCCTCTTATTATTAAGGAGTATTTTTTTGCCTGATTATCTATCCTTATTAATCCTCTTTGGCATCGGACTCATTGCCGGTTTTATAAATGTAAATGCCGGCGGTGGCTCGACAATTACTTTACCTACATTAATTTTTCTCGGACTCGACTCTGCGCTTGCAAACGGAACAAACCGAATTGCAATTTTTATTCAGAACATTTCGGCAGTTTACTCTTTTAAAAAAGAAAAATACCAGCAGTTTGATGTGAGTTTGAAGCTTTCGGCTCTGACTCTTCCCGGCGCAATAGTCGGTGCTTTACTTGCTGTAAACTTAAGCGATGCAGTATTTCAAAAAATACTTGGTATCGTAATGATAGGAATAATTCTGTCAATGATAATTCCCCAGAAAAAAATTAATTATTGCGAAAATAACGTTAAAATTCCTTTGTCAGCTTACATTGCAATGTTCGGAATAGGTTTTTACGGCGGGTTTATACAGGTCGGTGTTGGATTTATTTTAATGGCAGCGTTGCAAAGATTAATGAAACTTAACCTTATTTATGTAAATATGCACAAGGTTTTTATTGTTTTGATCTATACTATTCCAGCTCTTTTTATTTTCATTTTTACCGATAATGTAAACTGGTTCTTTGGAATTGCACTTGCAATCGGAAATGCAACAGGAGCGTGGTATGCCGCAAAATTTGCAGTAAAAAAAGGGGAAAAATTAATAAAGATAATTTTAGTGGTTGCGGTGTTTATTATGTCATTGAAGTTACTGGGAGTGTTTTAATATTTAATGTAGAGACGCATCGCGATGCGTCTCTACGAAAACAAGATCTATTGTTGAGCTAATATCTTTTTTAATCCTGCATCATCCACATTCAACTGTCCAACCCCGATTAATCTCGGTGTTAATATTGTATAGTTTTTATTCATAGCAAAAACTTTTTTGAATAGAGGGAGCGCTTCATCCAGTTTCCCGATATTTGTTAAGGTAACTGCGTGCCAGAATTTCATTTCTGCATTATCAGGAAACATGCTTTCAGCCGTCGAATACTCCTTCATTGCAAGCTTCATATCATTATGCTCTAATGCAAGGTCACCGGCATTCATATGATCGTAAGCCCTGCGAAGCTTTAATAATCTTTTTAACTCTTTTATAGGGTGATCACTATCTTCAACTCTCAGGTCGACTTCCCTGTCCTTCCAAACCTGTCCCGTTGATTTTGCTTTGACAACTAAAATTGCAGCAGACTGTCTACCACGGATATCACCGCCAACAGATTGTCCGGCTTCAAGTGCAGCGATCAATCTTTCTGCAAGCGGTTGCCCTTTTGATTCCTCAAAAGCTTTTGCCATTGCTGGCCAGACTTTATCATTTAACATCAAATTTGCCTGGCATGAAAATTCATCGCCTTGAATATCTCCCGCTGATGGAATACAATTTTTACCTGTCCACGCCGCAACGTTTCCTTTACTGTCACATATTGCAAGTTGTCTCACATCTCTGCCGTCATCATTTTTCGTTAACATATCAACAGCCTGTTGAGCGGTTAAACCATTTTTCAAAAGTTCCAGTCCGCGCGGGCCATAAGATATATTAACAAGAGATTGGGTAGCAACAACCCCTACCCCTGCCTCACCCCAGGTAACTTCGGAACCTACTGAAAACCAGTGAGATTGAACTGCAACGCCCATTTCTCCGGTCACGGAATCTCTCGCGACTATTGAAAAAGTATGCGCAAGCGGGCTCTGACTATAAAATAGCTGCGCGTTAGCATCCACCACAAAAAATGGAATTAATAGCAGGAAAAGAAAGATTGATCTGTTTTTCATAACACTACCTGTTTTATTTATACAAATTTAATTTGATTACTGTTGTTTTAAATTAAAGCCTAACTTAAGTTATTCTGGTTAAAAATTACAACAAATAATTATTATGAAAAAACAATGTTTGATGAGATACTAAAATCAATCCGACAGTTTGGAAAATTTTCAGAACAGGAACAAAAATTTTTCACTGATAAACTAAAAATTAAAACCTTTAAGAAAGGCGAATTGTTATTGCAGACGGGCCAGGTTTGTAAATCGATCTACTTTATCAGAAAAGGCGCTTTTCGACATTATGCATTCATTAATGACAAAACCGAACTAACATTAAATTTATTTACTGAGGATGACTGGGTTTTCGATCAACAAAGTTTTACGTCCCAGAAACCGTCTGAAAATTTCATCCAGGCTTTTGAAGAAAGTAAGGTACTTGAACTTGACGTCCTTTCTTTACACAAGCTTGTAGAACAATCAAAATCTTTTTTTGTATTGGGTAAATTACTGAAGGCAGAATCAGACGCGTCCATATTAAATAAAAATATAGTATCACCTGAAAAAAAATACAATTACATCTTAACCGAAAAACCCCTATTACTCAACCGTTTTCCCTTAAAATATATAGCTTCGTACCTTAGAATAACTCCAGAAACACTTAGCAGAATAAGAAAAAAAGTTACTCAATAGTAATCATCATTTCTTGATTTAAATCAATTGCCCATTCACGCTTCTCCTCCTATTTTTACTACCTATATCCAAAGGGAAACAAAAAAAATGGAAAAAGGAATTGTTAAAAAACAGGGGATAGCACTTATTTCAGGTTCATTGCTTATGATACTCACTATGACTCTCCACCCGGTAGGTGGAACTATTGAACATTTACAAAATATTTATTTTGCTATTATAGTCTCACACTCACTCGCAATAGTTTCAATTCCATTCAGCTTTTTTGGTTTCTTGGGACTCACCAAACGTTTGAGTGAATGCTACACTCTTTCATCAATCGCATTCATTACTATGACACTCGCCCTATTTTCAGTAATGTGCGCCGCAGCAATAAACGGTTTGGCACTGCCTCTTTTTTTACAGGGGTTCAATGGAGCTACTCCTGAAGTAGTTGAATCTATAAAACCAATATTTAAATATAACACTGCTCTGAACAACGCCTTTGATTTTATTTATATTGGTGCCACTCTCGGCTCAATTTTGCTCTGGTCCGTTGCAATATTAAAAACAAAAAAAATTCGAGTGTGGATAGGATATTTAGGAATATTGCTATGTGCCGTTACTGTAATACTGCTACACTCCGGTTTCGTTTTCTTAAGCCTTTTAGGTTTCCGTATTTTCATAGTCGGTGTGATGAGCTGGATTGTATTAATCGGTTCCTTTCTTATGAAACAAGATTCAGGTTACTCTGCTTAAAACATCCAACAAAGTACCGGCAAAAAACAGGTTATAATATGTGTTTTGAGGTTTTTGCTTCTCTACTCTGCAAAAATATTTACCTGATGAGCATTGCCTTATAATGAAATCTGAGTTAAGTTAATTCCATAAAAATAAACACACAAGAGTAATGGCTAAGAGAATAGCTCAGGACAAAACGGTTAAATTCTTTATCGTTGTAATGGGTTTGGTATTTATAACCGTCGTCCTAAAAGAACTGCAAAATATTTTCATCCCGCTTGTAATTGCATATTTATTATTTTTTCTTTTTAATCCTTTGAACAATTTCTGTGAGAAGAAAAAGATACCTCTCCCTTTGACGGTAATCCTCGATGTTATCATCCTGGCCCTGCTTGCCTGGGGGATCTCTTACTTTTTGATTGATTCATTCAGCCAGTTCAGCGCGGAATTCCCCATATACGCAGGAAAGCTAAATAAAATTGTAAGCGACACAGCACTATCTCTCGGCATACATGATCCTTTTTTTAAAAACTTCTCAATAGAAAAACTTTTAACAACTATTGATTACAAACTGCTTGCAGGAAATATATTTAGTTCTACATTTTCAATGCTCGGAAGCATTTTATTTGTGCTTTTCTTTTTTGTATTTGTTGTTACAGGACATGGTTCAACTTACGAATCAATCAAAAAAAGATATGTGTATCAAAAAGTTCGCCCTGAATTAAAGAAGATCAAAAAGAAATACAAAACAAATCCGGAGATACAAGCTGAAGCTACTCATAATTTAGAGAGTCATCTTAATTCCGAAAAGCAAATAAAAGAAGAAAAACTCGCCAGCACATTCAAAGAAATTAATGAGCAGATAAAAAAATACATCGTTTCAAAAATACTTATAAATTTTTCTGCAGGAGTTTTAGTAACCGCAATACTCGCATTATTCGGCCTGGACTTCCCAATAATCTGGGGAGTGTTCACCTTCCTGTTTAATTTTATTCCAACAATTGGTTCTGCAATTGCGTTAATTCTACCAGTATTAATGGTCTTGATACAATTTGGTTCAATCGGTTATGCAATTTTAATAGCACTAATTATAATCGGCTTACAGACACTTATTTTTAATGTCCTAGAACCAACAATAGTAGGTAAAGGCCTTAATTTGAATCCACTTTTAATTTTATTGGCTGTTTTGGTCTGGGGCTATATCTGGGGAATTATAGGAATGTTGCTTGCTGTTCCTCTTACGGCTATTATAAAAATAATCATATCAAATTCAGAATCTCCCGATCTGCAATTCATTAGTGACTTGATGAGCAAATAACTTAACTTTTTGTTCCTTCTAGCAAACTCAACAAACTTTACCTTGCACCGAAATAAACTAAAAACCTGTTGATTATAAATCCATTTATCCTGAATTTGAAGACTAAGGAGGGAAAATATGAAACAAATTCCATTCGCTTGTAATATGCCGGCAATAGCTCCCTCTATGAGGGAAAAGCATATTGAAAAGATTAAAGAGGTCTTTCAGGCTGTTTTAGAAATTAACGAACTTTCCAACGGGTTTGCTTTTATTCTTCCAAACAAATCTTCGCTGTTGATCAACCTGATGGCTTTTATTGAAAAAGAAAGATTATGTTGCCCTTTTTTTAGATTCAAAATCGAAATAGAGCCTGAAAAAAATGTTTCTTTAGCAATAAGCGGAAACGACGGGATTAAGGACTTCATTAAAGCAGAGTTCGGTAATTATATATCAGAAAACATGTTGTGGTAATTACACTCCTTATATCATATACTCGATTTCTCTTTATTATAATTTCCATAATTTTAAAAACTCAACCTTGAAAATAAACATATCCTCACCTACCAGAGTCTAATATTACATACCCCTATTTATATGTTTTTCAAAAATCAGGAGTAACGTTTACTATGAAAAACCTCTCATTACTTTTATTGCTTTTTAGTCTTATTTCCCAAATTATATTGCCGCAATCCGATCCAGAAAGTTTTGACGGCGGGTGGAAAGGAAATCTTAAGGAGAATAATGCATTTCATTTCACCCTAAAAATAGAAAAAACTTCAAAGGATAGTTTTGTTCTAACTATAGCCAATCCAAATCAAACTTTAATAAGTAAATCTTTAACAAATAAAAATGAAAATTTCAAAATACCTCTGGATAAACATATATCAATTGAGGGAAGATGGAATGAAATGGAACACCAATTTACAGTTTTTGCTCATTCGGGAATGCTTTTTTATCACATCCCACTAAAAAAAACAGCAGAAGATAAATATGAAGGTATCTGGAACATCTGGATGGTAAATTCTTTGAATCCCCCAACAGTTTATTTAAGTGTAGAGAAAAATGATAACGGCAAATTAGAGGTTTATCCTTTCTTCGGCGATCAAAGGTTTACAGGAACCTGGGCGGACAATTTTAAAAGAAAA
>CAZQQD010000055.1:6247-20548 GCA_964595355.1 uncultured Ignavibacteriaceae bacterium
ATTTGAAATTACTCCAGCAGATGGCTGATAGCATAAAAGCCGATAAAATAACCAATACTCACAGCGTGCTTATAGTCCGTAACAATAAATTAGTTTATGAAAAATATTTTTACGGTTATAATGCTCAAATTCCACATGATATGCGATCTGCTTCCAAAGCCTTAACATCAGCATTTATTGGTATCGCAATTGACAAAGGATTACTAAAGAATGTGCATCAACACTTATACGACTTTCTGCCTGAGAAATATAATTACACCTTAAGAAAAGATAAAAGAAAAAAAGAAATAACTTTACACAGCTTACTTACAATGAGTTCCGGTCTTGACGCAATTGATTTTGGAACAAAGCGTAATTCTATAGCCTCCGAAGATAATTATCAGAATACATCAAACTGGCTTAAAACGGTACTTGAAGCTCCTATGATAAATGAGCCTGCAACGCATGCATATTATGGTTCAGCCAATGCCTTTCTACTTGGCATTGTCTTACAATCTGTTGTTAAAGAACCGGTTGAATATTTTATGAATGATAATTTGCTTAAACCTCTCGGAATCTCGAATTACATTATACCAAGCGATGACAAAGGGCATCCTTATTTTGCAGGCGGCATGTATTTAACTCCAAGAAGCATGCTAAAGTTCGGTCAGATGTACCTGAATAAAGGAATCTGGAAAGGTAAAAGAATTCTACCGGAAAAATGGATTGGAAAATCCATTAAAAAATATTTTGTGCTGGAAAATACTGACGATAAATCAGTATTCGGTTACCTGTTGTGGCATCACACTTACAATATTAATGGTAAAAAGATAAACTCTATTGAGGCTCGTGGTGCAGGTGGGCAGGTTATTTTTATGTTTCCCAGCCTTGGTATCGTTGCAGCAATAACTTCAGGAAACTTTCACAACGGAAGATACTGGCAGCCCCAGGAAATTATGGAAGACTATATTCTACCAGCCTTTTTGAAATGAAAAGTTTATTCCTCCTTAATTGTAGACACAAGTAATATTATTGTCATTGCACAACTATTCTTAATTTTCTAATTTGCAATACATTTACAGCGATTGATCTTCTTCTACTAATATATCACATATTGAGACACGTTTCTTTGTCAAAACTAGTTCTCATTTTTTTGCCAAAAAAAAATTATACTACTTCATTGGTGAAATCATAAAGATAAAAAAATAACCACAGGGATTTTTATTTGTTAATTTCGGCGTACGAACAAGGTCCAGAATGTTTAACTTGCTACAGCATTATATATCCCCTCATAAATTTACAAATTGCTTCAAAAGATTAACAACCACTCAAACAAATTCATGAAAAATACACGAATCATAATAATATCCGTTCTAATAATTTCAATTGTTATAGTAATTCTTTTGAAATTGAACAAATCAACAGAATTATATTTATACGGCAATTCATACAGACAGAATAAACTTGTTAATGCGATCCGTCTTCATAAATATGGCATAACCGGAAAAAATATTACAATTGGCATAATCGATGCAGGCTTCTATACGCCACACACAGTATTTAAAAATACCAGGATAATAAAAGAATTTGATTTCGTTACAAACAAATCTACCACGTTAAACTATAATCACTTAAAAGGATTGGATCACGGAACAAACGTTTTTTCAGTAGTGGGTGGATACAAAGTAAATGAACTCATTGGAATTGCTTATGACGCAAATTTTATTTTAGCAAAATCAGATATATCAACCGACAGATTAAAGGAAGAAGAAATAAATGCCGTTAAAGCTTCCCGGTGGTTATTTGAAAACGGAGTTGATGTTCTTACAACTTCTCTAAGCTTTAATAAATTCGATAACGCTGATTATTACTATCCCTACCAAATGAACGGCAGAACTACATACATAACCAAAACCGCCGACAGTCTGGTTAATAAAGGAGTAGTATTTATAAGTTCCGCCGGGAATAATTACGAAGAAGACTGGCATATTATTGAAGCACCGGCAGACGGCTTTAAAGTTCTTACAGCAGGATCAGTCGATAAAAACTCCATTCATTCTTTTTTTAGCTCCTGCGGACCTACGGCCGATGGCAGAATAAAACCCGATATTGTTACTCCGGGAGAAGGAGTTTGGGTAGCTAATTACCTGCCAAAACTTAAACCTGAATTCAGCTGGTCGCACGGAACATCATTATCAGCGCCAATTGCTGCTGGAATAGCCGCTCTCGTACTATCAGCTCACCCGGAACTTACTTCCAATCAGGTAATTGAGGCAATTAAAAAAACATCCTCATATGCTGATAAGCCGGATACTCTATATGGCTGGGGAGTTCCTGATGCAGAAAAAGCGGTTTCATATTTTGGTCCAGCTTTTTCAAACACTCCCGAAATTATTGATCATAATGACAAGCTTGAAATAAGAACATATGTTATCAGCAGCTTTGGTTTAAATAAAGCAAGTGTAAAGTTACATACTGTGAAAAATAATACGAAGGAAGAAGTTGTTTACAAAATGGAAGAAATAGATAATAATTTTTATTCAAGCAATATTGATGCAAAATTAGAGGAAGAAAAAATCAATTTTTATTTCTCTGCGAAAGATACAAGAGGTTATTCAACAAAATTTCCTTCGGGAAGGATAGGAAAGTACTTTGTTTATGAAAAGACAAATGAAAAAATTGAACTACAAAACAACAAATAGGTAAATAAATCCAGTTTAAGTAATATAAGATTTATTTTAGTTTTATCAACCCTCTTCAGAATTCTACTATGCCTGTGTTTTTCGTGCTTTTCAATAATATTAAAATAACAACTCCAAAAACAACTAACTTTTTTACAGTTTTTTAGCTCGATTTAAGTCCCGCTTGTTTTGCAATATAAAAATTTGTTAGTTACTTATTATAAATTTCAGCTTGAGGAAAACCAGAGATATAATTCTCTGAAGTAGTTCTGCTTTCTCAAATAATTAAAACGATAAAAACGGGGGGATTATGAAATCCAATTTATTTGTTTTAAGCGTCATATCTTTTTTTTCTTTAAATTTTACAAGTCACAGCTCTCTATCTGATAATCCTAAAATAAGCTCTCAAACAGAGGATTGTATAAGCTGCCACGAAAGTGTTACTCCCGGCATTGTTGCTGACTGGAGAACCAGCCTTCATTCTCAAAACAGCTTTAGCAATGAAATGCTAAAACCCGAGCTTGAGAGACGCGTTTCAAGTTCTGACGTACCTAAAGAATTAAAGGATGTCGTTGTTGGTTGCTATGAATGTCATAGCTTAAATGCTGCAAAACATAAAGATAATTTCGATCATTTTGGCTATAAAATTAATATCATAGTAAGCCCGAATGATTGTGCAACCTGTCATAAGACTGAAGTAACAGAATATGAAACCAGCAAAAAAGCACATGCTCTGGATAATCTTCAAAAAAATCCCGTTTACCATGCTTTAGTGATTACTACTTTGAGCGTAAAGGAAATTAAGGACAATAAAATAAGTATGGTTGACGCAACACATTTTTCAAAAAATGAAACCTGTTATGGCTGTCATGGTACCGAGGTAAAAGTTGAGGGAACAATAAAAGTTGAAAGCGATCTGGGCGAAATCGAAATTCCCAAATTAACCGACTGGCCAAATCAGGGTGTAGGAAGAATTAATCCTGACGGTAGCCATGGATCCTGCACAGCTTGTCATCCAAGACACAGCTTTTCAATTAAAATAGCAAGAGAGCCTCATACTTGCGAACAGTGTCACCTAGAACCTGATGTTCCTGCATACAATATTTACATGGAAAGCAAACACGGAAATATTTTCGAATCGAAAAAAGAAAACTGGGCATGGGAAAATGTTCCCTGGAGATTGGGTGTTGATTTTACAGCACCAACCTGTGCTACCTGCCATAATAGTTTCGTAGTAAACAAAGATGGAGATCTTATAGCAAAGCGTTCTCACAATTTCGGAAGCCGTTTATGGGTAAGAGTGTTTGGTTTGATTTATTCACACCCTCAACCAAAGAATGGAAAAACATACGAGATAAAAAATCAGGATGGTTTGCCTCTGCCAACTACTTTCAGTGGAATTCCTGCAACAAATTACTTAATTAGCAAAGACTTACAAGCAGGCAGAAGAAATAATATGGAAAAAATTTGTTTATCATGTCATGGACAGAACTGGGTTCGTTCATATTTTGAAAAAATGGATAATTCAATTAAAGAAGCTGATAAAATGGTTGCGGCCTCAACAAATCTGTTGGCAGAAGCCTGGAAAGAAAAATTAGCCGATAACACAAATCCATTTGATGAAGCAATTGAACAGATGTGGGTGCAGCAATGGTTGTTCTATGCTAACTCTGTAAGATATGCTTCTGCAATGTCTGGACCAGATTATGCGGCTTTCAAAAATGGCTGGTGGTACCTGACAAAGAATTTAAATGATATGCACCAACTGATTGATCAACTAAAGGAATCGAAAAAGAAATAATTTGTCGCCGCATAAAGCGGCGACTTTTTTTGAGATATTATTAAAAAAATTTATTCAAGTCTTCGCTCCAGGCCAGATTTCAAAAACTCAAACTCTTCTTTTCCTAAAGAGACTTCCCTGAATATTTTCACAATGTGTTCTTTGGTTAGTTTATCAAAATGCTTCTCAATGGGAACAATACAAACTCCGCAAAGATCAACTATGGCGGGGCTTAGTAGTATTTTTTCGTCTTCAACCAAATAATAAAATGAGGGGCGATGTTTTGAGCGCGGAAAAAGAAAAACCATCCATCCTTTTTTATCCCGATAAGTTGATAAAATATTTACCATCGGCTCTTCTTTTTCTTTTGAAATCAACTCGAAAGTTTTGTAGAAAGCCTCAAAAGCATATTGAACGTCTCTTTCCTTTTTCCCTTCCACCAAAATCAGTCTCCTTAATCCATCATCAACGGCTGTAACAGAAAAAGCAAAATCTTCACCAAGAGTAATCCCTTTTTCTGCTTTGATTTTCTTTATATCTTCTTCTATTGGCAAAAAATATTTTGTTCCTGCCTGAAAGTGGAGATGATCCGGTGCAGAAGCCCCGCACTTCGGCCCGTTGTAAATGACAGAATAAAACTCAGACAAATCTTTCGAAAGTGAAAGCATAACTGGAAAGAATTGCTTTATACGTTGAGGAATATGGTTTATGTATGGAATTGTAAAATGTTCCGGGAATATTGGATAAGGATTACAAATTATCAGATAATCTTTTTTATACTGAATTGCTTTTTGGTCAACCGGACGATTTTTATGGCATAAAAAGCATTTTCTGTTATTGATAGTTTCTTCATCAATTTTTGCGCTCGTTGAATGAATTCGTCCTGGATTAAACTGTGCTTTTATTGTAAATCCGTCAAACTCAAACTCCTTAATTTTCTGGGATGACAAAGATTCATATCCTTTCGCCAGCATATCCCAGTCCAGTCTTTGATGCCTCAATAAAACTTTTGCAGCATCTGCGTATTGATCGTTCTCTAAATGCCTTCCCGCTTCCTTATCTTTGAATAAAATTTTCTGTAACAAGTCGTTTATTTCCCTTGTAGAGATATGCTTTGTTTGACCCTATATATTGAATTTTTGTCTTTTTAATATTTCAATTGTTCTCAGTTTATCTTTATAAAAATTATTTTTGTTTTCCTGTTCGACTGTTAGCGAAAAATCGGTATTTCCCTCCCATCTTCTACAAATATAAATTGGTTCATAAATTCTTCCAATTCTATATTTTCTGGAAATCTCAAGTACTATTGAGTAATCCTCTCCGTAACTTACATTAGGAAATTTAATTTGACAAAGCAGTGGAGTAAAAAAAGCACGAGGCGCTCCAAGTCCATTTATTCTTAAAGCATTATTCCTACCATTTCTTTCTGTCCATTCTCTGTGATCAATTATTCCCGGTGGAATTTGGTTTAGATTAAAATCCGTTAAATGATATGATCCGATCACCATTCCACATTTTTCTTCATAAAATTTATCTACTATTTTCTGTAAGGTATTCTCGTCTTTGTACAAATCATCACTATCCAACTGAACCGCAAATTTTCCACACTTATTGTGAAATATAGCCTCATTCCAACATCCCCCGATTCCCAGATCATTTACTGTAGGAATTAGATGGATCACTCGATTACCCTTTGCAGAAATTCTTTCAAGAATTTTTGTCGTATCGTCGGTTGAATGATTATCAATCACGATTAAATTAAACCTAAAATCCGTTTTCTGTTTTAAAGCTGATTTAACAGCGTCTGCAATTGTTTTTTCCCTGTTTTTAACCGGAATAATAACCGAAGCCTCATACTCGAATTTAGTTCTACCAAAATTCACGTCCTTAAAATTCGTTTTCAAAAAGGCTTTTATTTTTTTCAAATGTTCCGTTACTACTTTTTCCATTTCAACCTGAACTTCCCTGTTTTTTGAATCAACGTATTCAAATTGTTTTTCACTGGATTTTGGGTAATAAATAACTTCAGCCGAATATAAATATTCTGGTATCCTGAAAATTTTATTTTTTCTTGAGATCTCCAATCTAAGAGAATATAGTCCTGAAAATTTCAAATTAGGCATGATCTTTTCGGATGCTTTTTGCAATGCATCCCTCTCCATTAAAATAAATGAACCAAAATCAAAATCATCCCGTATGCTTCCTAATTGATACTCAACAAGCGGGTGCTGAATTATTTTTTTAATTCCTTGTATATGAAAGTCGGAATAAACTATGCCTGCTGAAGTCTTTTCAGCCACTGCAAGAAGTCTTGCTATAAAAAACTGGCCCGGGGTTATTCTTGCAGGTTTGATCTGAAGCAGAGCGTAATTTGTTTTTGTTTTTTGAGCAATTTGTTTTATTGTTTTAGAGTCAAATAAGTTTTTTCCATTAAAATTGTTCTTATAAACCGAACCCCTAATGAAATTAATTTTTTTAACATTTTCATTTCTTCCAAGAACATCAACAAGTGATTTGTTATGCTCTGAATCTTCTTTAAGCAAAAACACTGTTATCTTTTTTTTCATCTGTTCTCTGAAATTAATGAAGAATATATTTTCATAAGCTTTTCCGTTTGTTTTTCCAGATTGAAACAATCCTTAACCCTCTGACGTGCCGCTTTGCCTAATTCAATTCTTTTTTCTCTCGAATCAATTAATCTTGAAATTTTTTCAGATAAATCACATGAGTTTTTATTTTCAAACAAAAAGCCGGTTTGCCCATCAATCGTAATATCAAGTACCCCTTCTGCATTTGCCGAAACTGTCGGAACTTCCATCGCCATTGCTTCAACCAATGATATACCAAATGCTTCAGCATGTGAAGGAAAAACAAATATATCCATTGCCGATAAAATATCAGCGGTATCCTTTCTAAAACCTGTAAATATGGTATCAGTCAATTTCAGGCCAATTGCCAGATCCTTAATTTTATTTTCATAATCTTCTTCTCTATAGCTTGCTTTACCAACAATCATAAATTTCAGATTATTATATTTTTCTGCTAAATTTTTTGCCGACTTTAAAAATTCTTCATGGCCTTTCCCCGGACTAAACCTTGCCATCATTCCTATTAAAATCTCTCTTTCCTCAACACAGAACTCATTTCTGATCTCTTTTCTGCGAGCTATTTTAGGATCAAAATTTTTAAGGTCAATGCCATTATAAACAAGCAAGATTTTCCCTTCGGGTAGAGGTATCGTATCTATCATATTTTTTTTAATAACTTCACTAATAGCAAATGAAATATTCACTCTACCATAAATAAATTTATGAAGGAAATCTTTTTTTACTATAAATGATCCAACGTGCTTCGTAAAGGCGAGTGGAATTTTGCACTTTATTAATTTTAAAGCGGGAACAAGCGACCATAAATCCTTAGATGCATGTGTATGTATTAAATCAAAATTTATTCTTCGAAGAAGCGAAATTATCTTAAATATTCCATATAGATTAAAATAGCCATTACTTTTTGTAGTGTGAATTATTACCCCGGCCTGTTTTGCTTCCAGATACAAAGCGGAATTTTTTAAGCAAAAAATCTCTACCTGGACACCTTGCGACTGGAGTTGTTCGACCGCACTGAGTGTGTACATCTCCATTCCACCCCAGCTTTTAGATAAACAGGAATATAAAATTTTCATAGTTTTAGTAAATTTTCTTCAATTTAACGCCAGAAAAATAATGTAGTAGAATTTCATCAAACATGTATCCTTTAGCTGCCATTACCGCGGCACCTATCTGACAAAGTCCTACTCCGTGTCCCCACCCTGCCCCGTGAATAATAAATCTTCTGGGTATGCCTTTATCGCCTCCGACTTTATCAATTACAATTGCCGAGCTATAAAGATGGGTGGGTGAGAGAAATTTTCTTATTTCAAGTTCTTTACCAATCGTTAAAGTTTTTTTTTCGCCTTTTATCATCAATTTGTTTAACCTGCCGGAGGCACCCCTTTCAATTGGTACAAGATCTATAATATTCCCAAATTCAATTCCACTCTTTTCAAAAATCAGCCCTGAAATCTCTTCCTGACTATATTCGACTTCCCAGCGAAAAAAATCTTTCGTAACCTGATCATAATCGACAAGTATTTGTGAAAGCACATTTTTGTCAGTGGTGTTGCAAAATGCAGAGGGATGTCCTTTTATCCATTTAACTGCATTTTTTTCAATGTTAAGATCCGTTTCATAGCTTTCGGGTTCAAACTTATAATCAATAACGGAGGTGAGATAGTCGTGCTTTACGGGTTCCCAAACATTTTCATAGGGCTCAGAAATTCCGCCACAACATTTGGAATAGCGTGCGTCACAAATTTCGTCGTTATACTTCAAAACTATACCCCGAGTAAATTCAATTGCCTGACTTGCAACTCCGCTAAAAATCTTCGTGATTCCATAATACCTCTGACAGTGATCATCATTGCAAACTTCATACAACTTATGTTCTTCTCTATTGTACCATTTAAGGTGTTCCATCTCAGAGTTGAATTCTGTTTTATTTTTCCTATTACTGCTTGTTGATTTTTTAATTTGTGAAAATAACCAGCTCCTTGAAATTATGGCGTATGCCTTTAAAGCTTCGATAGATGATTTTACACTCATTTCAGATGAAATAACACTTGTCAGATAATCTTCAACAGGAAGAATATTAATCGCTGTTATCTGACCATTTCCTTTAATAATCTTTAATGAACCCATAAATCTTTGATTTTCTTTTCTCTGCCAGTGAAACTTATTTCCTACTATCACATTCTTTAATAGAAAGGACTCAAGCCTGACTTCCTGCGGTTCAAAAATAATTTCATTCGAGACCTCCAGCTTTTCAGAAGCCTGCTTAAAAACTATCTTATTATTAAGCAATTCCGCTGTGAACTTTCCACTGAAGGTTTTACGGATACCGACGCTATTAAAATCCCCATAAAGCTCAAACTCTATTTGCTTATCAGTTAAAATCCCGACACTTATTAAAGGTTCTCTATTTGACATAACTTATTAAATATCTCATTTTAGCATATCTAAAAAATAAGCAAATATTGTCCAAAAAGGTCATCGATAATTTACAAAGGACACTCATTTCAATTGGAATATTAAGCTGATTCTTTTTAATTTGTTGCACTTCTTACTCAATAAATTCTTTTTAAAACTCTCATAAGTCATTTTATGAAAAAACTTCAGCAGCAGACCATTAATATTATAGGGTTTCCCATGGATCTTGGGGCCGACAGAAGAGGCGTGGACATGGGACCTTCTGCGGTCAGGATAGCTGGTCTAAGGGAAAGTCTGGAAAAATTAGGCTACAAAGTAATTGATTCAGGAGACATTTTTATTCAGATAAGAGAACGTCAGAAAATCACCAATCCCAAGCTCAAATATGTAAACCAGATTATAAAAACATCAACCACTCTGGCAAAAAAAGTTGAAAAAACACTTGAAATGGGGAGGTTTCCACTTTGTATAGGAGGAGATCATTCAATGGCCCTTGGCTCACTGGCGGGAATTTCTTCGTATTGCAAAAAAAATAAGTTAAAATTGGGATTAATATGGATTGATGCGCATGCTGATATGAACACAGACGAAACTTCTCCATCGGGAAATATTCATGGGATGCCACTTGCTGCGTCGCTCGGGTTAGGAAATGAAAAGCTTACACGAATTTATGGGTTTTCTCCAAAACTAAAGCCGGCAAATTGTGCTTTAATTGGAATAAGAAGTATTGACAAACTTGAAAAAGAAAATATAAAAAAACTCAGTTTGCCTGTTTATACAATGACTGATGTAGATAAATTAGGGGTTAATAGAATTATCACAAGAGTATTAAAGGAATTCAAAGAAAAAGTGGATCATATCCACGTTAGCTTTGATCTTGATGCCGTTGATCCATCAATTTCTCCGGGAGTAGGAACACCTGTACCAGGTGGTTTAAGCTTTCGTGAAGCTCATTTAATAATGGAAGCAATTGCGGACTGCGGATGTATGTCGTCACTTGAATTTACAGAAGTAAATCCTATACTGGATGACAAAAATAAAAGTGCTCAATTTGCTGTCGAAATAATTTCATCAAGCATGGGACAAAGAATTCTTTAAACAAAAAATTAGATTATGTTAAATGCAAAACCGCCTATTCCAAAATCAGAAGCCAGAAAATTAGTTCTAGAAAGAAGAAAAGAACTTACTGATGTGGAAATACTTGAACGCTCGAAAAAGATCTTTGAACGCCTTATAGAAGTTGATGATTTCGTGTATGCCAAAAAAATTCTTGCTTACGTTTCTGCACACCCGGGAGAAGTTGATACACGAAAATTTATAAACTATGCTGTAGGTTGTAATAAGTCTATATTTCTTCCTAAGTTTTACAGTAAGCAAAAAAAAATCAGAAGATTTCACTTTACTGAATGGCAAGATCTTTTAATAAACGAGGAAGGTTTCTTGGAACCTAAAATTGGGTTTGACGAAGATATGAGCGACATTGATATGATTATAGCCCCGTGTGTTGCGGTATCAATGGCAGGACAGAGACTCGGTTATGGCGGCGGATATTATGACAAATTTTTAAAAAAAACGTACGCCCCTAAATATGTCCTCGCTTTTGAATTTCAGATCTTCAACGAGATTGAAAGGAGTCGTCATGATATCAGGGTCGATAAAATTATTACCGAGAGACGTGTAATCGACACCTATGAAAAAAAATTCTTTTTGAGTTAATTTTTTTTAGTTAAAAATTGAAAAACTCTTATTCACTTAACTATATCGAATGTTTGTGAGAATATACCAATCTATCTTAACTTATGTACTTTTGTTTCTTGCCATTTTTCTTTTATTAAAATTCTTAGGTCTCATTTATCTTTCCAGCGGAGAAATTATAGGTTATGCATTAATATTTTACGGTATAAGTATCGTATATCTTTCCCTGGGCAGAAATCAAAAATATTCTCTTTTTTTCGGGACAGTTTTTTTCCTTACCGGAATATTACTTTACGTACTCAATAATTTTCTTGTTTTTAGCAGTACTTCAGCTCTGTTACCGTCTGCACTTTTGATTCCGGGAATTGCTTATTTAATGCTGTTCATGGACAATCCATCAAATAAAAAATTTCTTGTAATCGGAACAGCTTTAATTGCAGTCGGCTTAACTACAATAACAATTAATGGACAGCTAAATTTACCCTCTTTTTATCATTCTGTATTGAAGATAACAACTTCTTACTGGCAAATAGTGCTGGTAGTGGTAGTAATTCTAATTTTGATTTCCATAGAAGAAAAAAAATAATTTAATCAGAATGAGCCCGTAAGAAAAACTTTATCTCCTGGTTGCGAAGACCCACTAACCGGTTCCACTGTTACAAGAAAATTCACTTTTGAATTTTCACTTAATTGCGGTGTGTCAAAAGGAAAATATACTAAGTTATCAGTCGGTTTAAATTTCCCGAGAGAAATATAATTGTCATAAATATATATCCAGAGTTGGTATGTTTCATCTTTACGAAGTGCCGGAACATTAGAAAA
The DNA here is from genome assembly GCA_964595355.1 of uncultured Ignavibacteriaceae bacterium. Classification (GTDB taxonomy): domain Bacteria; phylum Bacteroidota; class Ignavibacteria; order Ignavibacteriales; family Ignavibacteriaceae; genus JAKAGZ01. Next base: position 18,229 of record CAZQQD010000055.1, read on the forward strand.
TTGCAGAACTCCGTGATTTGTATCAAGGCTTATAAACAATTTCCCGAAAGCATTTTTTGCTATGTCTGATCCGACGAGATCAACAGTTTTCAAATTTTTTGAACTAAGTACGGATTGTAAATCTCTGTTATTTCTGAATTGCTCATTTAAATTTACAATTTGCTCATTCAATGAATTAATTTGGGCCTCATATACCTTAACGCTTGAAGAAATTTTATAATACATAAATACAAGGGAAATCATAAGAATTAACATAACAGTGGAAAAAATTACAAATGGAAGGCGTGATTTCTTTTTCTCTCTCTCTTCAACCTGGTTTAAACGCTTTTGCCCGTATCTTCTTCTCTCTTCTTCTACTATATCTGGTCCTCTATACTTCCGGAAATTCTGCATTGCTGGTCCGCTTTTCTCATCAGACGCAGTATCAATTTCATTTGCATTCACAGTCCCCTGTTCTTTATCAAAATTTAAAACCTGTTTTGGCGGGCCTTCTTCAATTCCTGTAGTTGTCTGTTCTTCTTCCGTTTCCTCTTTTTCTTCTTCTTCTCTTTCTTCATGTTGGTCATTAAGATCTACAATTTTTTGCGGTGATCTTACAATCTCGAAATCCTCTACCGTTTTCTCAGGTTCCTCAGCCGGAGTTTCTTGCCATTTCTCTTCTGCTACTTCTTCTACCACAATTTCCTCTTCCTTTTCAGGCTCGGTTTTTTCTTCAACGGTATCTTCTGAAATTTTATTTTCTTTTTTCAACTTATCTCTTTTAGCTCTTATCTCATTTCTAATCCTGTAAAGCTTTCTTGCAACTTTATCTTTGACATCCTGGTCCGGATTTTCTATTGACAATATTGCAGGAAGTAATGAAGAAAGATTTTGGAATTCGCCCAGTTCCTGCCAATAATAATCGTCGTTAGATTCCAGATATTGTTTCATGGCAATCAGATCGTCATTATCAAGACATCCGAATGCATAAGCGTAAAGAAATTCATAATAATCATTTTTATCTGCCATTATGAATCTCCCTTAAGTAAATATTCACGCAGATTTAAAGAAGCGATTTTAATTTTAGATTTTACAGTTGAATACGGAATGTTAAGCCTTTCCGCTATTTCTTTCTGAGTCAATCCTTCATAATAAGCAAGGTAAATTACATACTGTTGAGCGTCGGTCAGTTTCTTCAAAGCTACTTCAACACCATCTTTTATGGTGTTAGCAGTTGCCAAATCGAGTGCGTCAATTTGCTTTGAAAGTTTCGGAACTATAAAATCAATCTCATACTCATCGGAATATTCAGGCATTTCAAGATCTTTATTATTTCTACGAATTGTATCAACTGCTTTATTTCTGGCCAGCGTTATAAGCCAGGTATATACATTGCCCGAATAAATATCAAAAAATTCTACTCTCTTCCAGATAATCACAAAAACTTCGGTAAGAATTTCCTCGGCAATCTCTTTCTTAACTGCAATTTTCTTGATCAAAGTATATAGAAGGGGAGCATATCTATTATATAAAATCTCAAGGGCTTTGGAATCATAGGCTGCAACCCTTTTCATTACATCAATATCAGATGAATCGGCATTTAACTGCAAAGGTTCCCATTAAGTTTGTTTATAATCTCTAACTTGGAATCAAATTTAACAAAATAATAAGTCAATTTGAAACAAAGAGAAACCCCGGAAAATATGGAATGCCTTGTTAATTTCAAGGGTTTATTTTGAACTCCTAATTTAAGCTGAAGTTCGAATTTATTATCTTTATCAAACAGATTTTGATAATAAAAGGATAATATGACATCTGCCGAAATTAGACAGCAATTTTTCGATTTTTTTAAAGATAAAGAGCACCGCATAATACCGAGCTCACCTGTCGTTCCGTTTGATGACCCAACACTATTGTTTACAAATGCCGGGATGAACCAATTCAAGGATGTTTTTTTAGGAACAGGTAAAAGAGATTATAAGCGTGCGGCTGATACACAAAAATGCATTCGTGTTAGCGGAAAACATAATGACCTTGAAGAAGTAGGACACGACACTTACCACCATACTTTTTTCGAAATGCTCGGTAACTGGTCTTTTGGGGACTACTACAAAAAAGAGGCTATTAAATGGGGATGGGAATTGCTGACCGAAGTCTGGAAACTTCCAAAGGAAAGACTTTGGGCAACAGTTTACAAATCAGATGATGAAGCATTCAATTTCTGGAAAAGTGAAACAGATATAAATCCAAAACACATTTTAAGATTCGATGAAAAAGATAACTTCTGGGAAATGGGAGAAACCGGTCCGTGCGGTCCTTGTTCTGAAATCCACATAAACCT
>CAZQQD010000056.1:0-20242 GCA_964595355.1 uncultured Ignavibacteriaceae bacterium
TCACGGTTGTTTCAAAGATTCCAGGGTGATCAGTCTGACAAATGAAAAAGAAACATTAAGAAAGATCTGGTCGATTGGTGGAAAAAACGGCTGGTACTATGCAAATTGGCTCTGGTCAATAAGAGGATTTATTGATAAGATATTCGGAGGAGTTGGTCTTCGCAGGGGAAGAAAAAACCCGGTTGATATTTCAGCCGGAGAATCACTCGATTTCTGGAGGGTCCTTTTAGCTGATAAAGGAGAAAAAAGGCTTTTATTGTATGCTGAAATGAAATTACCCGGTGAAGCCTGGCTTGAGTTTAGAATTGAAAATCAAAAATTATTTCAAACAGCTACGTTTCGTCCATTGGGACTATTAGGCAGAATATACTGGTACAGCGCCTTCCCCTTTCATGGTTTTATATTCAGAGGTATGATAAACAGAATTGCAGCATAAAAATTCAAAATAAATTACTTAAATAATTATGGCATTTTATCAATTAGAAAAAACACAAATAATCCCTGCAGGAATTGACGAGGTATGGAGTTTTATTTCATCACCGGCAAACTTAAAATATATAACCCCGGCTTATATGGGTTTTGAAATAATTAATAACCATATTCCGGAAAAGATGTACCCCGGTATGATAATAAGTTATAAAGTGAGTCCGCTGTTCGGTTTGAAAATGAAATGGGTTACCGAGATAACACACGTTAAAGAGAATGAATATTTTATTGATGAACAACGGATTGGTCCATACTCGATGTGGCACCACAAGCATAAAATAACACCAACTAAAGGCGGCGTTTTAATGACTGATATAGTTACTTATAAACCCCCTCTCGGATTTCTGGGTGCTCTGTCAAATAAGATAATTATAAAAAAAAGACTGGACGAAATATTTAACTTTAGAGAAAGTGCTATTGAAAAAAGATTCGGGCATTCATAAAATAAAAAAATCCGGCACGAAGTCCGGATTTTTAATAACCTAAGAAATCCTACTTAGCTTATTTCAATTGTTCTTGCTTTTAACTTCTCATCTTTAGGCATAATTATAATAAGCTGCCCATTTTCATACATAGCTTCTATCTTCGATTGATCAATATTTTCACTTAATTTGAATCTGCGAAAATAATTACCGATCTCGTTTTCATTCAGAATATATTCGTATCCGTTTCTTTCTTTGTAATTTATTTTTCCAAAAATAAGAAGAGATTCGTCTTCTATTTTTACTTTAATGTTTTCCCTTTTCACTCCGGGCATATTTACAACCAGGACATAATTATCATCTTTTTCAAAAATATCAACAAGCGGTGCAATTGAATTTTCGGTTTCAAGATAATCTTTCCACGCATCGCCCTCGATATTTCGCAGATTAATTAATTCTTTGTTCTCGGTCATTTTGTTATTCCTCCCGTTATTTCCAGTATATTTCATAATATTAGTCATAATAATTCACAAAGAATTTTTAGTTATAAATTCCCGGATGTGTTCGGCATCCGGGATATTTATTATTATTTATCGTCTTCTTTCTTTTTATCGTCATCGACTACTTCGTATGAAGCATCCTGAACATCTTTATCATCTTTTCCTTTTTCCTGCTGCTGACCTCCGCCGGGTTGTCCCTGAGCTTCAGGTCCTCCCTGCTGGCCTGCGCCCTGCTGTGAATAAAGCTGTGACGCAACTTCACTCCAAACCTTATTCAACGAATCGGTTGCAGATTTAATCTGTGCAGTGTTGTTAGATGCAATTGCATCTTCAACTTTTTTGATCTCTGCTTCGAGCTTTGTTTTAACATCAGCCGGAACTTTATCTCCTAACTCGCTAAGCTGTTTCTTTGTCTGGAATACAAGGCTGTCAGCCTGGTTCTTTGTATCGACTTCCTCTTTCTTCTTCTTATCTTCTGCTGCATGCGATTTAGCATCATTCTTCATTTTATCTATTTCTTCCTGCGATAATCCACTGGAAGACGTAATCCTGATGCTCTGCTCTTTATTTGTAGCTTTGTCTTTTGCGGTTACGTGCAAAATTCCGTTAGCATCGATATCAAAAGTTACCTCGATTTGTGGAACGCCTCTTGGTGCAGGTGGAATCCCGTCAAGATGGAATTTTCCAAGAGTTCTGTTATCAGCAGCCATCGAACGCTCACCCTGTAATATGTTGATTTCAACGGACGGCTGATTATCCGAAGCGGTCGAGAAAATCTCACTCTTCTTAGTTGGTATTGTCGTATTTGCATCAATAAGCTTTGTGGAAACCCCACCCATTGTTTCGATACCAAGTGAAAGCGGAGTAACATCAAGCAACAATACATCCTTTACGTCGCCGGTTAAAACGCCGCCCTGGATAGCTGCACCAATCGCAACAACTTCATCGGGGTTAACCCCTTTGTGAGGTTCTTTGCCAAAAATTTTCCTGACTAATTCCTGTACCATTGGAATTCTTGTAGAACCACCAACAAGTATAACTTCATCGATTTGAGAAGCGGAAACACCGGAATCTTTCAAAGTCTGTTCGCACGGAACCTTAGTTCTCTGAACAAGATCGTCAATCAGTTGCTCAAACTTTGCTCTTGAAAGAGATAAGTTCAAGTGCTTCGGTCCATCCTGTGTTGCAGTAATAAACGGAAGATTGAAATCTGTGGTTGTTGAAGAGGACAATTCAATCTTTGCCTTTTCAGCAGCTTCTTTCAGTCTCTGCAATGCCATCGGGTCCTTGCGAAGATCGATTCCATCAGATTTATTAAATTCATCTGCGGCCCAGTCAACTATCCTCTGGTCAAAGTCATCGCCGCCAAGGTGTCCGTCACCGTTTGTGGATTTAACTTCGAACACTCCGTCACCAAGCTGAAGGATTGAAATATCAAAAGTACCGCCACCAAGGTCATAAACTGCAACTGTGTGATCTTTCGTTTTCTTATCGAGTCCGTAAGCCAAAGCCGCAGCTGTCGGCTCGTTGATAATTCTTCTAACTTTTAATCCTGCAATTTCACCGGCATCTTTTGTAGCCTGTCTCTGCGAATCATTAAAATACGCAGGCACGGTGATTACAGCCTCAGAAACTTCCTGCCCAAGATATTCCTCGGCAGTCTTTTTCATTTTCTGAAGCACCATCGCGCTGATCTCGGGTGGAGAATAAACTCTGTCACCGATCTTTACACGGGCAGTATTATTGTCTCCGGAGATCACTTCGTAGGGCACTTTACCTTTTTCACTTTCCACTTCATTGATTACCCTTCCCATAAATCTTTTTATTGAGAAGACAGTATTTTTAGGATTCGTTATAGCCTGTCTTTTTGCAGGCTGTCCAACCAATCTTTCACCGGATTTTGTGAAAGCAACGATTGACGGAGTTGTTCTTCCGCCTTCAGAATTCGGAATTACAACAGGGTCATTGCCTTCCATAACTGCAACGCAAGAGTTAGTTGTTCCTAAGTCTATTCCAATTATTTTACTCATTATTTACCACTCCTTTTAGTTTTAATTTTCTTATTTAATTTCGATTGTTCTTTCTTTCTTTTCAGGAACAAATTTCTCAACTATTACTGAAAGAACTCCGTTTTCAAATTCTGCTTTAATATTGTCATTGTTTATTTCAGTCTGAATTGTAAACACTTTTTCAAACGTTCCGAAAATTCTTTCCCTGTTATAAAAATTTCTGTTTTTATCATTTTCAGAACAATTCTTTTTCTCACCTAAAATTGTCAGTTTGTTATCTTCCAGTTTTACTTTCAAATCTTCTTTTTTAACACCAGGCAATTCGGCTTCCAGGTATATATTTTTTTCATCTTCAGAAATGTCTATTTTAGGAATCAAAGAATTAACATGTTTAACATCGGAAACTCTATTATTGTTCAAGATTCTTGATAAATTATCATTTAATTCTTCAAAATTTACAATCGGCTCAAATTCTATGAATGTCATATTTACTCCTTTTGGGTATATTTATTTGATTAGTTTTCGTATATATGACAATCAATGTGCCATTTGGCCGAAATCTTATAAGTCTATATTTTACAATAAATTAGAAGAAAACTTAGAACTATTTGATACCTGTATTCCTGTCAGATATCCTGACATATTGTCAGTGAATCCTTAAATTTGACAAAAAATACTGACAATTAAGAGCAATTAGCAAAAGGAAAAGAAATTGTTTGAACTCGAAAATTTCGATCTAAAATTAAATACAAACGTAATTGGAAGAAATTTTATTTATGCTGATGAAATTGATTCCACCAACTCTTTTCTTCTGGATAAAAAAAATAAAAATCTTGTTGATGGTACAGTCGTATTTGCAGAAAAGCAAAATAAAGGTCGTGGCAGAAAAGATCGGGTCTGGTACAGTATAAAGGATCAGAATTTATATTTTTCGATTTTATTGACAGACAAAAACTACTTTGGGGAAAATATTAATCTTATAAACTTAGCCAGCTCTTTAGCAGTGGCACAGGCAATTGAAAACTTGTTCCAGCTGAATACAAATCTAAAATGGCCAAACGATGTTTTGATTAAGGGAAAAAAAATCAGCGGTATTTTGCTCGAAGCATCTTCTCAAGGAAGCAAAATTGAAAGACTAATTATCGGGATTGGAATAAATGTAAATCAAACAGTTTTCCAGGGAAACTTTAATATCCCTCCCACTTCAATAAAACTTGAGGCAAAAGAAAATATTGAACGCGAAAGATTACTTGCAGAAGTACTCAACATTTTTGAAGAACTTTTAGAAAAAGTCAGGGTTGAACCGGGTCTAATTTTAAGAGATTGGAAATCACGCTGCAGGATGATAGGTGAAAAAATTGAAGTTACCGATGATAATCTTACTAAATATGGAATATTTGACGACATCGACGAAAATGGTTTTCTCCTGCTGAAAACCAAAGACAAAAAAATAGAAAAGATTCATTTCGGCGATGTGGGTACACAATAATGTTATTAGTCTGTGACATCGGCAATACGAGAATTAAAGCTGCTTTATTCCATAAGGATAAAATAATAGACTTCAATTCTTTTTTATCAGTAAATAAACTGATAAGCAGTTATAAGCCAAAAAATATTTCAGTTGTTGTTTTTAGTTCGGTCGTACCGGGAAAATCAAACGAATTCACAAGCCAAATTAAAAAGAAATTCAAAATTTCTCCGTTCAGAATAAAGGATTCAGTAAACTTTAATCTTAAAATTGATTATTCAACTCCCGAATATGTTGGAACCGACAGGATTTGTTCAGCTGAAGGAGCTTTTTATTTATTTAAAAAAACCCACAATTTCAAAAAGTATAATAAAAATGATATTATCCTTTCTATAGATCTGGGTACTGCAACAACCTTGAACTTTGTAAAATATCCGGGAGTTTTTAAAGGAGGTATAATCGCGCCCGGTATTGAAATGATGAGTGAATCACTTCATAATCAAACAGCTTTATTACCTGTTGCTTCAGCTTCAGAATACAAAAAATTGATTGGCAAAAATACTAAAGAAGCAATTTCAAGCGGGCTTATAAATTCCACAGTCGGACTTATTGAGAAGAGCTTTAATGAATTAAAAATGGAAAATAAATTTGCAAAAATTTATGTTTACATTACCGGCGGTAATGCTCAACAAATAACACCTTATTTAAAAATAAAATATAAATTTGCAAGCGAACTTGTTTTGATTGGTATAAAAGCAGTTTACGAAAAAAATACGGCAACTAAGCTTTAACTAGCAAATTATCTATCAGACGGGTTTTTCCGATTTTACAGGCAATCAAAATATAATACCAATTGCCTTTCTTTATAAAACTAGCAATGCTAAAAGATTTTTTATCTACAATACTTATGTAATGAAGTTCTGAAGAATCAACCGAACCAATCAATTTTCTCATCTCGTTTAGAATTTTCTCTATATCAGTTTTACCTTCTTTAATCATTTTTGCCGCTAACTTTAGTGACCTATTTAATACAAGTGCATCCTGTCTTTCTTTATCTGACAAATAAACATTCCTGGAACTCAGTGCAAGACCATCCTTTTCTCTTACAATCGGGCAAACTTCAACTTTCAGGTCAAACTTAAGGTCCGTAACCATTCTTCTGATTACTTCCGCCTGCTGCGCATCTTTTTGGCCAAAAAAAGCAAAGTCCGGCTTCACACTATTAAATAGAATGGAAACGATTGTTGTTACTCCTTTGAAGTGAGCCGGTCTGAATTCCCCTTCAAGAATCTTCGTTATATTTTCAACGGAAGTATAGGTCTGGAAATCGGCTCCGTAAATTTCTGAAGTGTTAGGATAGAATAAAATATCTACGTGCTCCCTTTTCAGCAAAGCTTTATCTCTTTTCATATCACGAGGATATTGCTCAAAATCTTCATTGGGAGCAAACTGGGTAGGATTTACAAATACAGATACCACTGTTACATCAGCTTTTTTTTTAGATTTTCTTATAAGTGAAATGTGTCCATCATGCAGATAGCCCATCGTGGGGACAAAGCCAATGATTTTGCCTCTTCTTTTAAGCTCGTCTATTTTTTTTTGTATCCCGCTGACTGTGGATATTGTAATGATATGTGCCTCAGGTCAATAATGTCAAGACGTTATAAATATTAGACTTAAGATCTTTCCTGTGAGAAATAATATCAACAAAACCTTGTTCAACCAAAAATTCAGATCGCTGGAATCCTTTTGGCAGGTCTTTCCCTATTGTCTGTTTAATAACTCTGGGTCCGGCAAAACCTATCAAAGCTTGTGGTTCAGCTATATGAATATCACCAAGCATAGCATAACTGGCTGTTGTTCCTCCCGTGGTCGGATCAGTTAGAACAGAAATGTAAGGCATTTTTGCTTCAGCCAAGCGTGCAAGCCTTGAACTCGTTTTTGCCATTTGCATGAGAGAAAATGCTCCTTCCATCATTCGTGCACCACCGCTTGCTGAAATAATAATCAGAGGAATTTTATTTTTGAAAGATCTGTCTATAAGTCGTGCCAATTTTTCTCCGACAACAGAACCCATGCTGCCACCGATAAATTTAAAATCCATACAACCGATCGCAACCTCCATCCCGTTTATTTTTCCTGTTCCAGTTCGGACAGCATCATACAAACTTAATTTTTTTATAGTTTCCTGTATCCTTGCTTTATACTTCTTGGTATCTTCAAAATCGAGAGGATCGCCTGAACGCATTTTTTTATCCATCTCTTTAAAAGTGTTTTTATCAAGGATAATATTAAAATAATCTTCGCTTCCAATCCGAAAATGGTTGTTGCATTTTATACATGTCCAGAGGTTTGCCTCAAGCTGTTTCTTATGAATAATCTCGTTGCAGCTTGGACATTTTTCCCACAGACCATCAGGCAGATCTTTCTTCTGTGAATCAGGTGAAATATTTTCTTTGGATCTTTTAAACCACGCCATTATTTAGATTCCGGTTTTATATCAGCATAAATGTTCAGAATCGATCTTTCATTCGAAGGATCGTTCGACAGCACTTCAATCGTCCTACGAACCTTTCCACTTTCATTTGATGAATCAAACTCGACGTGAATTTTTGTACTCTCTTCGGGATCGAGAACATTTTTGTTAGTTATTGCTGCTGTACAACCACAGGAGGTTCTGATCCTTATAATCTTAAGAGGTAATTTCCCTTTATTTGTTACAGTAAAATCATACCCAACAACACTACCTGTTTCAACCGAGCCAAAATCGTGCGATGTCTCAGAGAAATAAATTATAGGTACATCTAACTGATCACTCTTAGTTTCTGTTGAATCTTTATGTGCCAAGTTTGGAAAAATAAGAGGAGGAATTTTCTTATTGAATGTAGCAGTCAATCTAAGTACAGGCGTGTTTTCATCATTAGTAGAAACATAAATATATTCTATTCCATCTTCTGTATTTAAAGAAGTGTTATAATTGACAGTGAGTTTGGCAGAATCTGCCATTCCAATTTCTTTTTTATCAATGCTCGCTGAAACACAGCTACAGGTAGTACGAATTCTATTAATTTTCAAAACACCACCGCCACCGTTGTAAATAATAAAATTAAACGGTCCAGGATCAGTTCCGAAATCGTGTTCAACAATCTGAACAGAAATTCTGGGTTTAATTGTTTGTCCCAATATTAAAAGAGGACAAACAAATACAAATATGAAAATAAGTTTTTTAAGCATGCTTTTTTGCCTTAACTATAAAATTTTTGTGATATTCAGGTTCTAAATAGTCATAATCAAAGGTTGCCAACTCTTTACCGTATTTATATGCCCATTTTGCAACATGAACAGCATCAGGAGAAACAATATTTCTTATAGTTCCGTTCCTATTGCTTTCATCTAAAAATACATTGCCGAACAATAAAGTATCATCTATTCTTTCAAAATCAGCTTTTTTTATGACCTGTAAATTATCTACAAATATAGTTTTATTAGCATTAACTTGAAACCGTGCATAATAAATCTCTTCAGAATTTACTTTATTAGCTATTATAAAGTTTGCGCCTACATTTAAATATTCTGAAATCTGCATTGCAAGAGCTTCAAAAGTGGGAACCGGTATTATTGACAAACCAGCACCTAATGCAATGCCCTTTGCCGCCGACATTCCAATACGCAATCCTGTAAACGAACCAGGACCCGAAGAAACAGCAATTGAATCAATATCCTTTACAGTAGTTCCTGCAGTATTTAAGGAGCGTTCAATCGAATCCATTAACTTTTCTGCATGAGAATATTTGTCATTTAAAACAGACTGAAAATATTTTTCATCTGAGAAATAAACTGCTGCACTACATAACGATTCTGAAGTTTCTATTGCTAATATAGGTTTAGTGCTAGTCATATTTATCGATTTTGAAAGTCCTTGAAAAATCTTCGTGCAGAGTAATCCTTATTTCATATCTCTTTTGGGGAAGAACTGCTGAAAACAATTCTCCCCATTCTATAAACATAATAGCATTACTATCATTTAAATAATCATTAAATCCAATATTAAAAAGTTCCTCCGATTTCTCAATCCGGTAAAAATCAAAATGGAAAACTTTAAGTCTGCCGGAATATTCATTTACTATTGCAAATGTCGGACTTGAGACATTATTAATGCCAAAGAGTTTTCCTATTTTTTTCACAAAAAATGTTTTGCCGGAGCCCAGGTCTCCATTCAATATTACAACATCGCCTTTTTCCAAATCCTTTGAAAACTCAACAGCAATGTTTTCTGTCTCAGTCTCGGAAATAATTTTCAAAGAATACGGATACTTCACTTTATTTTGGTTCCATTGTTATCACCGGCAAAATCATTTCCTCCATAGAAATGCCGCCGTGCTGAAAAGTATCTTTATAATAAGTTAAATATTTATGGTAATCAGTTGGATAAACAAAATAATAATCTTCTTTAGCAATAATATAATTTATTGTTACGCCACGTTTCGGTAGTTTATACTCAATAGGGTTTTTAATATAAACTGCATGTTTATCATCGACTTTAAGATTTCTTCCATACTTAAATCTTAAATTAGTGGAAGCCTCCTTGTCTCCCAGAACCTTTGCACCTCTTAACGATCTGATGCTACCGTGATCCGTTGTAATTATTACCTTGGCATTTTTAATCTTAGAAAGAGTTTTAAAGGTACTAAGTAAGGATGAATGGTTAAACCAGGTATTTGTAAGCGATCTATAAGCTGCTTCATCTGGTGCTATTTCTTTTAATAAGTCAGAATCAGACCTACCATGCACCATCATATCCAGAAAATTTACAACTATTGAAGTAAAATGTGCATTCTGGAATGACATAATATTGTTTTCAAAATTTCTCCCAACTTCCGGATCGATAATCTTTATATATTTTAATTCATTTTTTAATTTAATCCGTTTTCTATCTAACTGTAATTGCAATAATTCCTTTTCATATTTGTTCATGCTATTTTCGTCATCACCCCCTGATTCCCAGAACTGTGGATAACTCCTTTCAATTTCTGAAGGAAAGAGACCTGCAAACAAAGCATTACGGGAATAAGGCGTGGCTGTTGGTAATATTGAATAGTAATAATCTTTTTCTATTTTGAAATCGTTTATAAGAAGTTTTTCCATTAGCAGCCATTGATCCAGTCTTAAGCAATCAAGTACAAAAAAGAAAACGGAATTACCTTCATTCTTCAAATGATCAATTACATAATTATTTACAATATTGTTTGAAAGGGCCGGAGCCCTGTCTGAGTCAGGATTACTTATCCAATCTTTATAATTTCTTTCAATAAATTTTGAAAATTCCTTATTCGCTTCCTTTTTCTGTTCGTTTAATGATTGTCGCAGACCAATCTCGGAATGTGAATCAAGCTCAATATCCCAATTCACTAGTTTAATATATATTTCAATCCATTCCTTGTAAGATAGGTTATCCAACAAAGCCTGTGAAATATTATTGAAATCCTCAAGGTAATCTTTTGCAACGTATTGCCTGGAAATTTTTTTACCCTCCAGAATTTTTTTACACACCAGCAAAACCTGGCTTGGATTTACAGGTTTAGTCAGATAGTCACTAATCTTACTCCCTATGGCATCATTCATTAATGATTCCTCTTCATTTTTAGTGATCATAACAACAGGAATATTAGGATCTAATTCTTTTATCTCTCCGAGAGTCTCAAGGCCACCTTTTCCAGACATCATTTCATCAAGAAAAATAAGATCGTAATCTTTATCTTTTACAGAATTAATAGCGTCTTCGCCATTTGTAACGGTATCGACTTCAAATCCTTTTTCAGAAAGAAATATAACATGTGACCGGAGTAATTCGATTTCGTCATCAACCCATAATATTTTTTTTCTTTCCATATTTTTTAATTAAAGTTAATTTTAATATTTATTCTTTATCACAATAAAAATAAGTTAGACTATTATTGTATTGTTATATGGACATCAAGCCCGGCCTGGTTTTGAACAGAAGGGGGAATTCTCGATGCTCCTTCAGGAGTAACTGTCGTTCTAGTATAAAAAACTGAAAGTTGAACTCTTGAACTGATAGTATATTTTACCGTGGGACCAAGAATAGTTCTAGTGGTTCCGTCTTGTGGAACTCCTGCTTCAGTAAAATTAGTCATGCTGTAAATTGTACTTGCAGTTCTCGATTTAGTATATGAAAAATTGAATTCAATATCGTTTTTAAGAGAGACTCCAAAGAAAGGAATTTCAAATCCGGATTTTGAATATCCTGCGTTAATTCCAATATCTTTTGAAAATGATTCAATAATATTTCTTGTGGAAATTCCAAGGTCATAACTTGTTCTTGTAGAATATTTAATGCTTGCAACCAACGATCCATTCCATACTTGTGAGAATGTAAAATTCAATCCGACCAAAGGCAAGAAACCATATTCTATCCTTTGAGTTTGTATTTGTTTCTGACCATCCGGAGTTATTATCCAACCTTCTGTATATGTTGACGTGTAAGAATGATCTAGGGAAATATTATCAGCAATTTTCTTAAAGAAAAGCAGGTCCTGTAACCCATCCCAGGTAATATGCCAGTTAGGTCTAGGAATATATTTCATTACCTTACTCAGGAAGGTAAGATTACCAGCAATAGGCAATGTTTCAAATCCTTTTATAAAGGCATCTGAAAGATTTTCTACCGGATTAGAAGCATTAGGATTATAAAGATCGTGTACTTTATTAATTCCGTTATCAAATCCTTTAAATAATAAAAGCGGTGGTAAGGAAAGAAATGTTCTTGACAAAGTTCCCGTTTCAGAAATAAAAGAGACTGCAGTGTTTCCATGCCGATCAGAAATCAGAGATGTGGATTTATTAATTGTCCATCCTACCTGCCATTTAAGATCTATTTTAGCTCCTTTCCAAAGTGGTCGCGACGTTCCAAAGTCAAGAGAATTTTGTTGAGCAAACACATCCTGCAAACTTCCATTAGGAGCTCTGGGACCTGCAAATGGATCTAGCCCAAGCATAAAAGCTCTGGAAGGCCCATCTGCAGGATTACTTTTAAAGCCAAAAAAATTAAAGAACCCGGTTCGGGTAGCACGAATTCCGGTTTTGGAAACTGTACTTTGGCTACTAAAATTAAAATTGATTGTTTCGTAATCAAAGAAAATCGATTTTGCAACATCCCTTAAAAACAACAGCCCACGTTTCAGTGGAGACATCCCATTCTTTGTTTCAGAAGTATCGTTTTGAACCTCTGATTCATTTGAATTATTTTCATTCAATACTTTTTTACTCTTAAATATATTACTCAAATCAACTTCTTCATTTCCTGTAATTACTCTTGTTCTACCACTTTTCGATCTCCTGGTAGGTTGTATATTATTTTCCGGTTTATTCAGTTGGCTTCCCTTTTCTTGTTCAGATTCAAATAATGGATCCGTTAGCGCTTTCCATCTTAATGTTAAACCAAATGATGTCCTATTGCTATAACCTGCACTCCTTCCTAATTCAGCCTGACGGAAATCATACAACCATTGATAACTTACAGTATACCCTCCCGTGATTGTAAAATATTTGCCTATATCCCAAAGTGAGGGAAGTTTGGGATTAGCTCTAATATCGATTGTTTGTTGATAATTATAGTCTCTCCCGAAAAATTTACCTGAAAATATATCAGACCAGATTTGGCTTTCCAACCTTTGATTTCCTGCAGTATTAGTTTCAAGGTAAGCAAGGGAAGAATTAATATTTAGATTATAGTTAGTACTTAAATTTAAAAAACCGCCGTCACTCATTCTCCAGTTTAAATTTAACGTTCTCGTAGTTCTAAAATCCCGCGATATAACAGGTATTGCTTCTGCTGACCCCTGTGGCCTTGGGATGTTGGTATTTCTTACCCTATTGACTGAAACATTCCACGAAATTGATTGAGGTAAGTAGAAAATTTTTACATCTTTATAATCAGAGAATAAATTTACAAACGCCCCAATCACAGGTATATCACCCAGTTTGACATAATAATCCGGATTAATACTTAATCCATAATTCAAACTCGCATTCCATTGCCATGCATTATTTGATTCGACTGTAGGACTTGTTGAAAAAGATTTATTATATGAAAAGCTATAACTTAAAGCGTTAAAAGAATCATTTATCCACCATAAACTTGTAGGAATTATAAATCTAACATTTGATGCATTCCATGTATCAGAAGTACTATAGGTTTTTGATTGAGCAACCAGTTGTGCTCCTGTTGTGCCAGTATTATTACTATCACCAAGTGCGTCTAACCTCTTAGCTGCTGTTGTAACAAGTATATCTGTACCGGGTAGATAAAGGGGCTGGCCCAAAGATTCAGTGTGTGAATAACTTAGTCTGAATGTGCTCCCAGGCAAACTAAAAGGAAATAGTTTTATCACATCTAAATCAGCAGAAACAGCCCAGTTTCTTGACTCTACACGGCTACCAAAACTATTTGACAACTGATGAAAGTATGGACTTCTTCCCTGGATATTAAAATTAATTGTAGCCAAATCGGCAAGTTTCATTGTAGATGCAAAACTATATGCCCACCCGGGATGATTATCAGCCCCGATAACCCTTAATTCATTTACCCATACTTCACCAGAAGCAGGTCCAGTTGAACTTGTACTTCCTTTATTATAAATACCGATCAACAGATACTTTACTGATGTAAGAGTTGGGTTGCCTTTTAACGAATAAAAACTATTCGGATTACCTGGCACAGGTACTTTTACAATTGTATTTATTGAATCTTGAACTGCTTTTAACGCGGTCAGATCTTTAAACTTAATACCTATATCATGCCAGCCGGGTCTAACTGGCTGGCTGTATTCGTAATAATTATTCGTGTCACTTCCAAACCTGAAATAAACTTCGGCATTATAATCAGTAGGATCAGATGAAGAAATAGAATTTGTTTCTGTTGTTTCATCGCCATGAATAAATAATTTCATCTCTGAATAATTGAAAACATCCAACGGTACACTCAAATATTTTACAGCCTCTCTTGATTGTCCCTGTGGCAAATCTTTTATAACTAAATCGAGTGATTGTTCATTTCCAAACACTTGCTGATCCGGCCTTGTGTTATCTCTTTCTTGAAATACTCCGGGAGGGCTTCTATAATTGAGGTTATCCTCTACATTTATAACCGAAACCTCCATTACCGTATCTTGTGGAAGAACCTTTTGCCATTGATTTCCAACCAAATTGAATTCTGCTATTCTTAGCCGCATAGCAGAAGTTGCATTAGTTGCAAATAGTCTTATCGCTTCTACATCGGAAAAACTTGGGTTGCCAATTTGTGCAACTGTATCCTTTAAAGGAATCCTGTACAAATACCATCCATTGTCACCTTGACCTGCAATAAATTTATTATTGAAACCTGTCGGAGTTGCTGGATTAGGAGTAGTATCTATCGGTATCTCATAACGATAAAAGCTATTTCCTGCATCCAGATTACCATTTCTATTCAGATCTTCTGTATCAGGAATTCTTCCTATATCTGAGAGGTCTTTATTTCCTTCCGTTCCATTTATATGAAAATAATTAAACGGGTCTAATATACCGTTATTATTCTGATTAAAAGAGAAATCATCGCCACTGGGATCAGATTTATTACTGTTTGTAGGAGGAACTCCATTCAAATAAGAATTTTGGGCAGGGTTACCCTCCTGAGAATCAGTAAGACCATCGATACCAGTATCTTCACCTTCCCGCAACACATCAAGACCTAATTTACTTTCACCATCTAAACGGTTATTCGGAAGAACATCCTCACTTATTCTGCCAAGATCTATATAAATTTTAGAATCATTTGGTGCAAATCTGGAGTTCATCCAAAATTCTATATATTCTACATTTTCCTCCACAAGATTATTTGCGGTAGATGAGAGTAATCTCATCATTCCCCCCCAATCTCTTGTTTTATCGGTTTTAAGATCAGGATAATAATTGTAGGCGCCGGGTGTATCAGGAATAAATACAAAATCAAGAACACTTACCTGTTGATCTTGTGTTGCAACTTTCTTTCTGTCTCCCCAAATATCGCGAACACTAACATCTGGCGGCGTGATTGAAAACCAAAAAGCTTTTCCTTTATAGTTCATCATATCCCTAAGACTGATGCCTGCAGGCAGATTTGTTATACCAGCTAAACCTGCAGGTGGACTCATATCCTTCCAGCCGGTATAATTTACGCCTATTGGAATTATTTTCTTTGATCCCTCAAAATCATCAATGTAGGCTACACTTTCACCATTGTCATCTGGAATTGTACTTTTTATTGTATTAGGATCAGGTTTTATATAAGCATACTCTCCCGACAATGTTATGGTGGACATTTCCCTAGTTGAAATGACTTTATCTAAAAGATTCGTAAAAAACGGTAAATCTACACTTGTTCTGAAATCAACTCCGTAAATTGTATTACTTAATGGTTCTTCACCAATTCTTACCTTCTGATTAAGAGATTGTTGATTTAAATTCAGAATTGAAAAACCTAATTGGGTTTCCGGTGAAAAATCAAAAACACCTCTGGCCCCCAGCAAGGTTTTTGATGCCAATTGAAAGAGATCATTTTGTTCATACGTGATTTTAAGGTTTGCACCGGGGATAAGAGCGGCATCTTTTTTAATTGTCAATTGCCCTATATTATAATCAACTACATAATCCACACCCTCTTTTAATTCATTGCCGTCTAATATAACTCGTACAGAATTTTGAACAATGTTAAATCCTAATTGATAAGTTGAACTAGCTTCGCCCGAATATTTGCCGACAATTTCCCACTTATCATTTGTAGTACTTTGGCGTGCAAAAGTTTTTGTAGTATCATAAACCGATTGAAATTTTAAAGAATCAGGTAAGTTTGAATTTAGATCATTACCAAAAGGTTCAAGCGTAGGAAAAATTATCTCTCCGGTTTCAGGAATAATTGTAAGTCCTTTACGATAATCAAAAATATCATCAGGCGTCGGATTTGACGCCTGGTCAACATTATCCAGCCCAAAAGCATTCAGAAGTTTAACTGTTTTACCTTTTACTTCTAACTGCGTAACCGGATCCTGCCCGGGATTCTCATATTTAATATTTAACTGGAATCCTTCTTCTTTAATATTCCTCCCGCCGACGGGATAAATATTTTTTAGTAATAATTTCCACGCCTCTGTATACTGCGGCTGCAGGTTGGCAGGTTTTATTAGTTTTAAAATCAATCTTTGAGAAGTATCCGCTTTTGTGTTTTGCAGTAATTCACCGTAGTAATCGTCATCTGCTGCACCCGGACCATTTTCAACTCTGTAAGCTACAGCTATAATATCCTGATCCTGAATTTGCGTTTTAAAGGTAATGAAACCGGTTTCGGAATGAAGATCATAATCTGTACCTGCGCTTAGCAAAACAAAACGTCCCGTCTCTGACTGACCCGGTACCGGCAAAATATCCTGCCTTAAATTATCCGGATAACTTTGTCCGGCCTTAATAGGGGGCAGATCTATATAAGCATTAGCTTTGCGTTCATTTGATGTATTGATGATAGTTGTATTAACTGATTTCCATACTTCAATGTTTGTTACCCTGTAACGCTCGTCAATTTGGGGTGTAGCGCTGCCATAATATTTATAAAATAAGTTTAAAGTAGGGCTTGCATAAACAGTGTCAAGAAAATAATGATTTGTTGAATAATCATAAGCTCTTAAATTAAAATCGGAAGAAGTTGCTCCTCCTGAAACACTTACTTCTTTTATTTGTCCTTTCTTTTGACTGGCAAGAGTAGTTAACGTTAAAGGACCTAATTTAAATTGGGCTTTTAATCCAAACAGCGCTTCACTACCTCCAACCAGAGGTGAAGTTTGAAGAGATACATTACCTGCTTCAACGCTTTGAACTATTTCATCTTCATAGCCTGTATATTTTATCTTTAACTGATTTTCATATTCGAACTGCCTTTCTGTATTCCAGTCTGCTTTGATATTTAATTTATCACCAATTGTTCCGTTAACATTTACTTGAACTGTTTGGCTAAAATCCGGTTCATTTCTCGTATTTCCTAACAAAGAGGTTGTAACACCTTGCGTAGTTTCATTTCGCCATGCACCGTGAATATCTATTGCTCCTCCGATTTTTAAACTAATTTTTGGGGGACCAAAAATGCTTAATACTCCAACACTAGGCAGTGGAATTTCGAAATCAGTTATATTTTTTATTAATTCTCCAAGTTCCTTTTTAGATGACTTCAATTGATAATCATTTCCAATCTGTTCCCAATCCTCTTTTTCATTCAAAGCCAGTTCCATATCAATATATTCTTTAAGGGGAATCCTTAAAATCGTTTTATATGGGACACCATTAATTTCTTCTTTTACCAAAACATATTTTCCGGTTGAATCAATCTGAACTGATCTTGTAATCACTCCGGGAGTAGGCTGAGCAAAAAACCGTGGTACGTATTTTCTGCCTAATGTTGAAACCGGCAAAGGATTTCTCACATAGTGAAAATTCCGGATTCTTGCTGTTGAATCCTGAGCATAAACATCAACAGTATCTTGTTTAACTTTTAATGAAGCTATATTAGAAAGTAATGTGTCAGATTTGATTTTTGTGGAATCTGTGCCAGAAAGTAATGTATCCGATTTAATTTCTTTAGAATCAGTATTACTTAATAAAGAATCGGAAATAACTTTTATTGAATCAAGGCTTGTTGTTGAATTAGGTCCAAGAGGGCCAGTATTTTTCTGAAGTGGGTATAATGAATCTAACCTGACATCAGAAGAATTGTTCTCCCGGTTTTCATATTTACTAATATATGAATTTAGCTTTATGCAAGCGGGAATCCAGAGAGATGCATTGATTTTATAATCTTCTGTTAAATTAAAGCCTAAATTAATTGCTACATAAAATAAAATAGCAAAAATAGAGACAGCACCGAAGATCTCTTTCAACCAATATAAACTTTTACGAATAATAGAGTAACCTAAGAAATTGTTAGAACATTAGTTTAAAGTTGTAGAGAGTTACTATGATACCTCCGGCTTAATTTTGTGTGAAAATTATAGAAATAATGCATAATTTTCAAACTTATTAAAATTATGTGAAAGGACAATAAAAGATAATACTGATGTAAAATTAGTTATTTTTTCTGTTAAATCATGGTAATTAATATATCACCTTTTTAACAATGAATGACTAAGGTTTTGTAAGCTTTAGAATTATATTTGAAAATTCAGGATATTGCTCCAGAAGTTGTTCCCTTTTCCCTATTTCAAAATCCTGAAAATCAAATCCAGGTGAAACCGTACAACCAACCAGAGAGTAAGAAGTTTTATTTGCCAGTTCGGCACCGAACCATGAATTTTTACCTATAACTGTCTGAAGGAATTCATTACTATTATTTAGATTATTCCCCAACACCCTCTCCTCAAATTTGCGCTCTGGTGTAATTATATAAATTTTTATCGCACTTCCATCATAAAAATGCCAGATCTCATCTGATTTTAATTTGTGAAAAGCCGATATTTCTTTTCCAGTTAGCAAAAAATAAATTGAAGTTGAGTATGATCTGCTACCGATATATCTTTCAGGTAAAACCGAAGCTTCAAACATTTCATCGGACCTGTATACTTCGTTAAAATATCCTCCTTCCGGATGCTTGTTCAGTTTCAATTTCTCAATATAATAAAGTGCTTTTTCATCCATAAAAAGGGACGCTCTTTTTTGCCTATCAGACTTTAAAATACTAATTATAACTAGGGAAGCTAATATGAAATAGGCTAATTCTCAAGTAATTGCTGTAGAATTGTTGATGTGCCGTTATTGAACACCATTCATCATATTGTTCAGTGGGGTAGAAAATATCAGTTTCATTTCTACGATATTTTTGTTAAAATTGGATTAACGAAAAAAAAGAATTATTAAAGGGGATGAGGGGGGGATATAAATTATGAATAAAGTCTCTGTAGCGCAATCAAATTAAGTAAAACTGCGGGGACTTAAGCATACCAAATGAATATCTTCTCTACAGGAAACAACTGATCCGTTCTTTAATATTCTGATACTACTAAATAAAAAAATTATGGAGGCAGTAATGTCCATATTAAAGGAAAAATTACAAAGCAAAATTGAATCCTGGCGTCCGAGGACCTCAAGACTTCTTAAAGATTACGGCGATGTAAAAATTAGTGATGTGACTATTAGTCAAGCCATCGGCGGTGCAAGAGGGGTTAAATGCCTCACAACAGATATATCCTACTTAGATCCACTCGAAGGTATCAGGTTCAGGGGATACACAATTCCAGAAGTTCTGGAGAAACTACCAAAAGTTAAAACCAAAGACGGGGAAATGCCCTACGTCGAAGGTTTCTTCTACCTGTTGTTAACAGGTGACATCCCTTCTGAAAAGGATGCAATGGAAGTTGCACAAGAATTCAAGAAAAGACAGCACGTACCGGATTATGTTTTTAATATTCTGCGTACAATGCCAATTGAAAGCCATCCAATGGTGATGTTTTCTACTGCAATCCTTGCAATGGAAAAAGAATCTGTCTTCGTTCAAAAATACAACGAGGGCTTAAGCAAAATGGATTACTGGGATCCATATTATGAAGATGGCTTGAACCTGCTGGCTAAGCTTCCGAGGATCGCTTCTTTCATTTACAGATTAAAATATAAAAACAATGATATCATCCAGGCAAATCCTGATCTTGATATGGGCGGAAACTTTGCTCACATGATGGGCATAGGAAAACCTTATGATGATGTTGCACGATTATATTTTATTCTCCACAGCGACCACGAAAGTGGAAACGTCAGTGCTCACACAGGTCATCTTGTAGCATCTGCTTTATCAGATGTCTATTATTCTATTTCTGCAATGATCGATGGATTAGCCGGTCCTTTACATGGTCTTGCTAACCAGGAAGTGTTGAGATGGATACAGGGTGTAATGGATAAGATGGGTGGAAAGGTTCCAAGCGAAGAAGAGATGAAAAAATTTGTTTGGGATACTTTGAATTCCGGCCAGGTAATTCCGGGATTTGGTCACGCAGTATTAAGAAAAACAGATCCGCGTTACACTGCACAGCGCGATTTCTGTTTGAAACATCTGAAAGATGATCCGATCTTCAAATATGTAGATGTTCTTTACAAAGTAACTCCACCAATTCTTGAAAAACAAGGTAAGGCTAAAAATCCATGGCCAAATGTTGATGCTCAGTCGGGAGTCATTCAGTGGCATTATGGATTAAAAGAATATGACTTCTACACTGTTCTTTTTGGAATCGGAAGAGCACTGGGTGTAGTTGCAAACATTATTTGGGATCGCGCTTTAGGTTATCCGATTGAAAG
>CAZQQD010000057.1:0-19976 GCA_964595355.1 uncultured Ignavibacteriaceae bacterium
GATCAAACTCTCCGTTGTAGAGTTTAATTTTTTGTAATCTTGGCGTTAGACGCTTTAGTTGAAACCATTTAACATTGACTGGTTAAATGCACTCACTCTATCAAAGAACATTCAAAATTTATTGTCTTTCCTCACAAAAGAAGGATTCCAAATTTACAGCCTCATGAAAAGAATGTCAAGAGACATTGCCTCGTATTTTATAAAAATCATCCGAATTTCAGCCGTTTTCAAAATATTTCGGAACAAAATAAAATACAAAACAGCCTTTCTAATATAGGGGAATTTTTATCATAATCAAGTTTTTTTTGAGGAAAAAGTTTAATTCTAAAACACAGGCTAAAAGTTTCTAGAATACTTTTTAATTTAATAGGGCCTATTTTCTCAACTGATAAATTAAAATAATCAATGTAGCTATACCACTAAGAACTGAGGCAATTCGGCTAGCCCGCTCAAGATGATACCAGAAATCGTGCGCTGATTTTTTAGAGACCCATATAAAATCACCTGCTTCTATTTTTATCCCCTTCTCCTTTACTTCATCTTCAGGAACCCAGCTTCTGGTTTTTCCTTTAATTAAATAAATATCGTTATCAGCGGTTGTCCCAAGTCCTCCTGCAAGATTAATATAAAAATTTATATCCTTATTATTTTCAAATTTTACATAACCAGGATTATTAACCTGGCCAAAAACATATACTAAATCAATTTTAGGTGGGATGTATATTACATCACCATCTCTTAAAAGGAATAATGTATCTGTAAAATTTTTATCTTCAAGCTTTGTAAAGTCTACATTCCCGTTTCCTCTTAATAGTCTTAATTGTTCATCGATATTGAAATAAACTGAGTCCTCATATTTTAAAGTTGACATGCGCAGCATTTGTAATTGTTCAATCTGCTTAGAAAAAATTAATGAATTAAATGCATTCGCTCCTCTTATTAGTTGAGCCCGATTAAGGTCCGCTTCAGTCGTAAATCCACCTGCTTTTTTAATAGCTTCATTTAAAGTTGTACTATCTTTTTTAATCGGTATCTCACCGGGCATCTTTACTTCACCTATAATTGTAACTTTAAAATCTTTTTTCTGCGTTTCATCCGCAAGTATTCTTATTCTATCTCCTCTCTCCAAAGGATAATCATCATTAATGTTAACAGAAATAGTTTTCATTTTTTCACCATCATAACTTAATCGATCTATCTCAGCTTTTGTTACATCTTTATAAGCCTTGTTTATTCCCTGAGCAAGTTCGATCGCATCAGATAGTTTATCTCCCTCTAAAAAATAAAATTTGCCGGGGTTATTTACTGCACCAGAAATGGAGAAAAAATTTCTTGTTAAATCGTTGGAGGGAAAAATCAGAATGTCATCATTTTTTAGATATGGGTTATTCTTAAAATCTCCATTTATCCTGAATTTTTTTATATCAAGAGTTAAAACGTCTCCGTTTGACCTTTTTAAAATTATTCCACGCAATGAAAAATTATTTAATTTATCATTTATTTCAGTAAAGTTTCCTTGTGAATCTTTAATATTATTCAAAGCTTGTTGACGCGCGTTTAGATACATCCTTGTAATAAACTGGTCCACTCTTTCATTAATATATGCTGGGAATGAACCCGTAATAGGAAAATCCCCGCCAATGGAGACACTTATTGTAAGAACAGAGGTAATTGTGGGATTAGAAATATTGGTGGTGTTTGAAGATTGGCTATTGTTATTTTTGTTATCAATCTGAGAGAATGCTACTGAAATTGAAAATATGATTATAATAAATGTAAGAATTCTTTTCATTATGTTACCATTTTATTTTCTATCTGTTTTTATACTGGAGATTGTAATAATTCTGATATTCACCGGATATTATTCTTTCCCACCAGTTTCTATTTTTTATATACCAATCAATCGTTTCCTGAATTGCCGCTTCAAAAGTAAATTTGGGCTTCCAGCCAAGTTCTTTTTGAATTTTATTTGAGTCAATTGCATATCTTCGGTCATGTCCGGGTCTGTCCTTAACATATTCTATTAAATATTCAGATTTTTTCAGATGTCTCAAAATTAATTTTACTATTTCAATATTGGGCATTTCGTTACTTGCACCAATGTTATAAACTTCACCTATCTTTCCTTTTTCAAATACTAAATCAATCGCTTTGTTGTGATCAATGACATAGATCCAATCCCTAATATTCATTCCATCACCATAAACAGGGAGCGGCTTATTATTCATTGCATTTATTATCATTAAAGGAATAAGCTTTTCCGGAAACTGAAACTGTCCATAATTATTTGAACAACGTGTTATAACTACCGGCATTCCGTAAGTATGGTGAAATGAAAGAGCCATCATATCTGCAGCAGCTTTGCTTGACGAATATGGACTATTTGGTGACAGAGGGGTTTTTTCTGTAAATACTCCTTCTTCTCCAAGGCTACCGTAAACTTCATCTGTAGAAACCTGGAAAAATTTTTCTGCCTCAAATCTGCGTGCAGTTTCGAGCAAAACATTTGTACCAATCACATTTGTCCTATAAAAAATTTCTGAACCGAGTATACTTCTGTCTACATGAGATTCAGCCGCAAAATTAATCACAAATTTTATTTTATATTTTTCAAAAATATAATTAACAAGCTCTGAGTTGGTTATGTCACCCTTTATAAAATAATAATTCTTTTTTGTCTCAACGAATTTCAGATTTTCAAGGTTACCAGCGTAAGTTAATTTGTCCAGATTTATAATATTATAATCATCCCGTTCTTTAAGAAAATGATTTATAAAATTGCTCCCAATAAAGCCGGCACCTCCGGTAACTAAGATATTTTTCATTTAATCCCGAATCAATAAGAGAAAAACCCGATGTAAACCCCGGACTGAATGAAGAAACTTTTACCATTCAGTCCTGTAGGAACGTTATTTAAAGGCTGATCATTTTCTACAGTCCAGTTATCACCAAAAGTAAACTGATATCCTGCACCAATTCTAAAAGTCACAAATCTTTGAAAAGGAATATCGAAATTTATAGTGGGTGTAATTATCCAATATTTATTATCAAGTGTTCTGCTATAATTTGAAGTTGATGTATTTGAAATATCATTCCAGGTATTATTCCAGTCGAAAGAACCATTGTTTTTATATAATTCTATTTTCAAATCCCCTCTCCCGATCACAGTTCCAATTGAGATACCAAAATCACGGACAAAGGGTAAAGTATATTCAACCGTAAACCCACCACCTCCGAGAGAATATATTGCTTCCCTGCTTTCCCCATTTACGATCCCCGGCTTTGAGGTCGAACCACCAAATCCCATTCCTCCAATTCTTAGTTGAGGAATAAAACCGAGATAAAGAAATCCTGAAATACCGGACGTATAAAATCCACCATTTGAAAATGCCGGTAATCCAAAAATTTTCATCTGCAAATTAAGCTGATCCATGTTGGGAACATACCAGCCTGGTGAGTAGCCTATACCTCCACCAAAAGGTGCATCAAAATATTGGCTATCCTGAGAAAATGCAAAAGTATTTAGAAGAAGAGCAGCAAAAATAACGGCAAAAAGTTTTTTCATAATCCCTTTCTTAATATATTTTTCAAATTTACCAAAGACATCCTCAAAAACCAATGATAACTAAACAGACCTGAGTTATCCTTTTTTATTAGCCATAATTAAATCAGCCAGTTCTCTGAATGCTCCTCTACCCCCTTCTTTCTTGCAGACATAATCTACCAAAGAATTAACAGGATCAATAGCATCAGCAGGACAGGCACTGAAGCCAACTATTTTCAGGGCTTCAATATCGTTTACATCATCGCCTATATAAGCAATATTCTCCGGTATAATTTTTCTCAAGGAACATATCTCTTCAATTACTTGTTTTTTATTTTTAACGCCGGAGTAAACAAGCTCAAAATTAAGCCTTTTGCCTCTCGCTGTTGCAATTTCTGATTTATCAGATGTCACAATTCCCACTTCTATTCCTTTTTCCTGCAACATAACTGCTCCCATCCCATCGCGAACAAAAAATCTTTTCATTACCATTCCTTCATCTGTATAATAGAGACCTCCGTCTGTTAACACTCCATCAATATCAGTCAAAACTATTTTAATTTTGGAAATTTTATCTTTTAGTGACACTTTTAATTCCAATTTTTATTCAATTTTGGCCTGTAATATATCAATTCATTTTATAAAATATTTGTGATTTTCAAGTCAAAATTCAAATATTTTTAGGTTAAACTTCAACCGCTAACACATAATTTTTATATTTAGCATATTCTTAACCAAATAATAAAAGTTATAAGAAATGAAAATACTTATCACAGGCGGCAGTGGTCTTCTTGGCCGGTTTCTGGATCTTGAGTTATCAAAAACAAATCAGGTTCTCTCTACATATAATGCTAATCAGGAAAATTCAGCTAAATTGAATTTTAGACAAATCGATATCAGAGACAGAGAAAAGTTAAAAGAATTATTTAATTCACTAAGACCTGAAGTGGTAATTCACACTGCAGCTAGAACAAATCCGATTTTATCTTCTGATACAGACCCAAAAGTTGTCTATGATATCAATGTTACATCAACTAAAAAAATAGCTGAACTTTGTGATAAATATTCAGCAAAATTAATTTATACATCTACTGATCTTGTTTATGCCGGCTATCGCGGATCTATGCTGGATGAAAACTCAAAGCTCATACCTGTTTCACTTTATGCTGAGACAAAACTGATGGGTGAAATAAAAATTCAGGAAACATTTGATAATTATTTGATTCTGAGAATCGCTCTGCTTTTCGGATTTGGACTTGGCAAGAAGAAAAGTCACTTCGGGGAAGTGTTTAATAATCTAAAAGTAAACAAACCGGTAAAATTATTTTATGACCAATACAGAACACCGATTTCCTTGCAGCAAGCAGCTAGAATAATTGGTGAACTATGCGGCAAAAATATAAGGAATAAAATTATAAATGTCGGTGGAAGAGAAAGAGTAAACCGGGTTGAAATGGGAGAGCGTTTATGCAACATAGCCGGCTTTAATAGAAACCTGATTCAAAAAATATCAGTGAAAGATATCCCTGATTATCCGGCCGTTGAAGACGTTTCAATGAATACTGAAAAGCTTCAATCTTTTGGAATAAAAATCAAAAGTATCGAAGGATCAATTAAGGAGATTTTAAATTGATAGATAAGAAAAATTTATTGCTCGGGGCGCACACTTCCACAGCAGGCGGTGTTCATAAAGCTGTTGAAAGAGCTGATAAATTAAAATTCACAGCTATGCAGATTTTCACAAAGAATAATAATCGATGGAACGCAAAACCTCTTGAAGAAGATGAAATCAAAAAATTCAAAGAATTACTCAAAGACTCAGATATAAAATTTGTCTTAACCCATAGTTCTTACCTTATTAATCTTTGTTCTAAAAATAAGCTCACACTTAAAAAATCGCGTAATGCATTTATCGATGAGCTTGAACGGTGCGAGCTATTGGGAATTCCACATCTCAATTTTCATCCCGGCTCTCACGGTGGACAAGGAGAAGAAGACGGAATCAAATTGATTGCCGAATCGTTAAATATTTGTCACGATAAAACCCCAAATTACAAAGTCACTTCAATGCTTGAAGCGACAGCCGGACAAGGTACAACTCTAGGCTACCGTTTTGAACAATTACGGAAAATTATCGATTTGATAGAAGATAAAAAGCGAATGACCGTATGTATAGATACAGCACATATTTTTGCTGCGGGCTACAATATTCGTGACCGGAACGAGTATAAAAAAGTAATAAAGGAATTTGATGATATAATTGGTCTGAAAAGATTAAAATGTTTTCACGTAAACGACAGTAAAAAAGAACTTGGCAGCCGGGTTGACAGGCACGAGCACATCGGGAAAGGCTTCATTGGAAAAGAAGGCTTTGCCAATATTATGAATGATAAAAAAATGGAGAAAATTTCGAAAATTTTGGAAACGCCAAAAGGAAAAGAGATGAAGGAAGACTCTAAAAACTTAAAAACACTTCTTTCACTAATAAAACACTAAAATTATTCTGAAATTTCTCTTTTCAACGCCATTTTTGCATTGCATATAAACATTATCATTACTACACTAACTAATTATAACGATTTAGCGTATATGATTTAGTGAATATTCTTCGATAAGAATTGTAATGATAACATGAGAAAACAGGCCTACCTTCTTTTTGATACTATTATACTTGGAGTTATTGGCGCACTTGGAGCTGAGTTATTCAGATTTTTATTAACAATATCTCAAAAACTTTTCTTCGATTATATTGCCAAATATTCTGCGCCAGGGCTTCAAAGTGAAGGAGAAAACCTGATTGAAAAAATTGGTCCACACGGATTGTGGCTTATTCCAGTCGTACTCGTAATCGGTGGATTAATTTCGGGATTTATCGTCTATCAATTTGCTCCGGAAGCCGAAGGACATGGAACAGACACTGCGGTTAAAGCTTTTCACCGGCAGGCAGGCTCAATAAGAAAAAGGGTTACACCCATTAAAATTCTGGCTTCCGCAATTACTATCGGTTCAGGCGGTTCTGCAGGAAGAGAAGGACCAACTGCATTATTCAGTGCAGGCTTCGGTTCAATTTATGCCGATCTGTTAAATCGTTCGGAGAAGGAACGACGACTGCTTGTTCTGATTGGAATGGCTGCTGGTTTATCTGCAATTTTTCGCTCACCGATCGGCACAGCAATTTTTGCGATAGAAGTTTTATATAGTGATATGGAATTGGAGTCTTCAGCACTAATTTATACAATGCTCGGCTCAATAATCGCTTATGCATTAAACGCAGTTATGGTCGGTTGGAAACCTTTATTCCAGGTTCCGGCAGATCTATCGGTTAATCACATCAGTAGTTATGCCTGGTATATTTTATTAGGAATTGTAAGTGGAATTATAGGGGTTATTATTCCAAACGTGTTTTATTATACACGAGATCTTTTCAAAAAAATTCCTATTAAAAATCATTTTAAACCTGCTATTGGTGGACTTGGAGTTGGACTAATTGCATTAGCATTCCCGCAAGTGCTTGGCGGCGGATATGGTTGGATTCAGGAATCGATAAATGGCCAACTTGCAATTTCTTTGTTACTGATTTTACTTTTTGCGAAGTTAATTGCATTTGCTTTAACGGTATCATCCGGAGGATCCGGGGGTGTTTTTGCTCCAACATTATTTGTTGGCGCTATGCTGGGCGGAGTATTCGCTGTAATCTTTCATCAACCTCCAGCAGCTTTTGCAATTGTTGGGATGGCAGCAGTTTTTGGAAGCTCAGCGCGCGTTCCCATTGCAACATTATTAATGGTTACAGAAATGACGGGCGGGTATAGTCTGCTTGTTCCGGCTGCGCTTGCAGTTATATTTGGGTTTTATATCCAGGATTTTCTTTCAAAGAAAGTTAAAGTTAAATACATAAGTTTATATGAAGCACAGGTGAAAAAACAATCATATTCACAGGCACACAGAACAGAACACGTAAGACGCGCACTTTCTATTTTGAGAGATCAGAAAATAATTGACAAGACCGCTTTGGGAAAAATAAACCTCGTTCCTCTTCTCGAATCGAAAATACCAGTCAAAGTTAGTGAGAGCGAGCAATTATTTTTAGGTGAACTCTCACGCAAGAGTCACTGTGTAAATTCTTCCGTAGATGAAAGATGTTTATGCAAAGAGAATGAAGACTGGAAAATAATTTCTATAATCCGGAATAATGAAATGCTCTTTCCCGAACCTGATCTGAGATTGGAAACAGAAGACGAAATATTAATTTTAAGCTCTAAAGAAAGTATGGATGAGATAAAAAAGAACTTAATAAATTAATTCTATCTCTTCAGTTCAAGCGGTCTGGCAACTATTATCCCGGTTTGCTTTTTATTATTCATAAGATATTCTGGCAATGACACGTAGGAAAGTTTTACTCTTAGACCAACATCAGGCGCTTCGAGAATTCTTGTCTCACCATTCTCCATTTTAATTATCATTGCAACGTGAGAAACATCGAGGCCCGGAATATTTGTAGTTGTAGCAATAATGTCTCCATCCCTTAGTTTATTTACAATTTTCGATACGCTGTCTTTGGGAATGTAAAATAATTTCCTTTTGTTTAGTTCTTTTTGAACCTCACCGATCTTTTTATAAAACTGATCGTTTTTTAGTTGCTTGTATGCATCGCGATGAGTCGTCATAAAGTTAATTTCTTTTTTATAAGGAATTCCGCCAAGACTTTTGGTAATATCCTTCACAATCCCTTTTTTCTGCCCGTCGTAAATCCATTCAGTAAAATAATGTAATCTTGAGGGATAACCATTTATTTTACCGCCTCTGTATCTTTCATACTGCAACTGTTCCATATATTTTTTGACCGTCGGATGTTTCATTTTCGCGACTCTCGCCAGCGCAAGACAATTTTCTACATAAGTAGTGCAATCAAAATCCCTGAGATTAACAACCAGTTTTTCCGGTTGAGCAACTTCGAGAGTGTGGGCTTCGTACTTTGCACCGATGAAACTATTACCAATGGCAACCATAACATCACCGATTGGTTCTTTGGTAAGTTTTTTATCGATTACTAACTGGAATTTTTGTACACAGAGGCTTATGTCTTTCTGTGTATAAATTTGTGCTTTAATAAAAAAGTTAGGAATAATTAAAAGTGGGAATAATATTTTCAAACATCTTTTCAACATCAAATCCGTAAACCTTCGAACAGACTAAATAATATCTTCATTAATAATATCTTCGCTACCGGGCATAG
Source organism: uncultured Ignavibacteriaceae bacterium (assembly GCA_964595355.1). Lineage (GTDB taxonomy): Bacteria > Bacteroidota > Ignavibacteria > Ignavibacteriales > Ignavibacteriaceae > JAKAGZ01. Next base: position 8,781 of record CAZQQD010000057.1, read on the forward strand.
CCTGAGCCTGATATTCTTCAATCTGCCTTTGATGTGCCAGATTTTCGAAACGAGCGTAATCTTTTATAAATGCAAGCTGAATCTCACCGGTAGGTCCGTTTCTTTGTTTACCAACGATTACTTCCGCTACACCCTCAGTTGAAGAACCATCCGAAAATTGTTTCATTCCATAAAATTCCGGTCTGTTCAAAAAGACAACAACATCGGCATCCTGCTCGATGGAGCCTGATTCACGCAAATCAGAAAGCTGCGGACGTTTATCGGTTCTTGCTTCTACGGCTCTGTTTAACTGTGAAAGAGCAAGTATCGGAATATTCAACTCTTTTGCAAGCGCTTTAAGTGATCTCGAAATATGAGAGATTTCTCTCTCACGACTTTCAGCTTTTGCTGGTCCCTGCATCAGTTGCAGATAATCGATCACAATCATCCCGATATTTTTTTCTGCTTTAAGTCTCCTGGCCTTAGCACGAATTTCCAGCACTGTTTGTGCAGGAGCATCATCTACATAAATAGGTGCTTCAATTAATTTATGAGCATTTTTGCTCAGCTTTACTCCCTCCGCTGTGGGGAGTTTTCCGGTTCTTACTTTATGTGCATTTAATCTTCCTTCGGCGCAAAGCAAACGAATTATCAACTGCATAGTCGACATCTCAAGACTAAAAATACCAACCGGAATCCGATGGTCTACAGCAGCATTTCTCGCAAGAGTTAAAGCTAATGCCGTTTTTCCCATTGATGGGCGTGCAGCAATTATAATAAGATCAGATTTCTGGAAGCCACCTAGCATTTCATCAAGTTCATAGAAGCCTGTAGGAACAGAAAACTTTTGATGAGTTGGAGAATGTATCGCTTCAATATATTCTATTGCATCGCGCACTGCCCTGTCCATTCCCCGGAAAGACTGTTTAAGATGACTTTCGGTGATTTCGAAAATTCTTCTTTCAGCATCATCGAGAATATCAAAAGCATCTTCAGAACCTTCGTATGCTGCCTCTGCAATTTTGTGAGCGCTGGTAATAAGTCCACGTAGTATTTCTTTTTCCAGAATTATTTTTGCGTGGTATTCAATGTTAGCAGCAGAAGAAATATTTTGCGAAAGTTTACTTAAATAAACTGCGCCACCCACCTTTTCAATCTGATCACGTTTTTTTAATTCTTCATAAAGGGTCACAGTATCAATGGGCTCACTAGCTTCAAAAAGTGAAACCATTGCCTCAAAAATCATTCTGTGTTCTCTCAAATAAAAACTGTCAGGTGTCAATAGTTCAATAGCTTTGGGAACTGCTTCTTTCTCAATCATCATTGCGCCGAGAACTGCGGCTTCAACTTCCGGTTCGTAAGGTGGCTTTATGTTAGCAGGCTTAATTTCTTCGAGTGTAATATTTTGTTTATTAAATTTTGCCATTATTGAGTTAACTCGTCATGTAATTTTCTGAACTTCTGCACATCTTCCCAACAGCTTCGTTTCCAGTTTGGGTTACGTAACAGTGCAGCGGGATGATAAGTTACCATAACTTTTGCATTTTCAAAGTCGAATATTTTGCCCCTCATATTGGTCAAAGAATCTCTTTTCTTCAAAATGGCTTGAGCAGCAGTTAAACCGAGACACAAAATCACTTTTGGCTTTATTAATTCTATCTGTTTTTTCAAATACGGTAAGCAGGTATCCATCTCAACCGGCAGAGGTGTTCTATTTCCAGGTGGACGGCATTTTACAACATTCGCAATGTACACTTCCTCCCTCTCAAACTTAATTGCTTTCAGAATATCTGTAAGCAACCTGCCTGCCCTCCCAACAAAAGGTAATCCCTGAGCATCCTCATCTGCGCCCGGACCTTCCCCAATGCACATTGCATCAGCATTAGGATTCCCTACGCCAAAAACAAATTTATTTCTTGTTGCCCCTAGTGAGCATTTCTGACAATTACAGATCAATTTGTCCAGTTTTTCAAGATCTTCTGTTTTTTCCCAATCTTCTTTAAAAAGTGAATCCTCGCTCATATCCGTATTTTTTATAATTTCTGTTTTTCTTGATTTTAAAATGCCGTTCTCAAAAAGATCATCGCCAAAAATCTCCTTCTGATCAATTAATGACTGAATTATTTCGTCTTTTAAAGTTCGAGACATCGGACTTGGAATTTAAGAAGTTAAGTTGAAAAACGGAAATGTTTCGGCTTTTATTTTTTGATTTTTAAAATTTCCGATAAAATATTATTAGCTGACTGGAATTTAGATTTCAAAGGGAAATCTAATTTCTTGCCGTTTTTATGCATGATCTTAATTTTGTTTGTGTCGAATTCAAAACCGCTTTTTTTATCCTTTAATGAATTCAGTACGATCATGTCGAGCTTTTTTGAATTTAGTTTTTTCTTTGCATTACTTAATTCATTATCAGTTTCAAGCGCAAATCCAACGATTATTTTCTCCTCTTTTTTAACAGAAGATAAGATATCGTCCGTTTTCTTAATCCTTATTGAAGACAGTCTGTCTTCTTTTTTAATTTTTTTACCGGAAACTTTCTCGGGTTTGTAATCAGCAACAGCAGCGGACATAATTAGTATTTCAGCAGATTTCAAATGTTTTTCAACCTCGGCTTTCATTTCCCTTGCTGATCTAACATTCCGTAAAGTAATTTCAGAATAGCAGGTTTCTTTTGAAGGTCCGGAAATTAATGTTACTTCAGCGCCACGTAAAAAAGCTGCTTTTGCTATCTCAAAACCCATTTTGCCTGAAGAACGATTCCCGATATATCTGACAGGATCTATATCTTCATAGGTTGGCCCGGCTGTCACAAGAATTTTTCTTCCAATTAGATCTTTTTTGTAACCTACAAGAACTAACTCAGCAGCATCAATAATTTTATTGTTTTCAGCCAACCGCCCAACCCCTTTCAAACCACTGGCAAGTTCACCTTGTTCTGCATCAACAATAAAATGGCCGACTTCTTTTAAGGTCTTTAAGTTCATTTGGTTAATTTTATTATTGTACATATCAATATCAGCTGCGGGAGCAATTATAAGAGGACATCTCAAAGCAGCGACAAGTGTTGTTAATGCATTATCAGCGTAACCCTTTGCTACTTTTGCAACAGTATTAACAGTAGCCGGAGCAATTATCATTAAATCAGCCCACAAAGCATAATCAATGTGCCAGGTATTTAACGATGTACTTTCGTTTTTAGATTTTGGAAAAATATTTACAACAACTTCGTTTTTTGATACAGATGATAAAGTCAGAGGAGTAATAAATTCTGTTGCAGCCGGTGTCATAATTACTTTTACTTCTGCGCCGCGCTTTATAAGCTCCCTGACAAGGTAAACAGATTTATATGCAGCGATGCATCCGGTTACACCGAGTAAAATTTTTTTGCCGTGTAGAACATCTTTTTGCATGTAAATGCTGTTAACAAGTCAGAAGATTTTAAAAAATAAAAAGATTAAAAGAAAAGCTCTCTTAACCTTAAATATTTTTAATAACAAAAAAACTAATCCTGTTTTTTAATATCCGACAGGATCAGTTAACATAATATGCAGATTAATTTTTCCCTTTATATCTGTATTCTATATTACCGTCAAGCAATTCACTCAGAGATTGAATATGGGGTTTCTCTCTTTTTTCAAAATCGAGAGAAATTTTCAATTGTGCAGGATTTTGAATATCTTCAGCATCTTCTTCTCCTGCAGCAACAGGAATTGTACTAACAAGCGCATTATATTCAATTTTATATTCATCATTTAACTGACGAGCTCTTTTTGCTGCTACGATTATTGCTTCATAAACATTAGCTGCTTGTTTGTCAACCTCACGTAAATCAATCGGTGTGATTCCCATTTATTTATTCTCCTTACTGATTAAACTTCTTATTAATTTTTCTGCTTCTAAAGTTGCTTTATCCAATTCGATATTATCAATAAAATAATCAAACTTGTCTTTAAGCCCGAGTTCCATTTTTGCTCTTTCAATACGCTTTTCTAAATCCACCTTATCTTCGGTTTTTCTTTTAACAAGTCGGCTCACTAATTCATCAAAACTTGGGGGTACAATATAAATAAGAACAGCATCAGGGTAAATGTTTTTCAGTGATAATGCTCCTTTTACATCAACCTCCAAAATGATTGATTTTCCATCACTTATGGCGTTATCTACAGTTTTTTTATACGTACCATAATAATAATCGTAAAATTTCTCCCATTCAATGAATTCATTATTTTCTATTTTTTCTTTGAATTCCTCTTCACTGATAAAATAATAATCAACACCTTCTCTTTCATCTTTTCGCCTTTTCCTTGTAGTTGCAGAAACAGAAAAAACAAGTTCGGGAATGTCTTTTAAAACCCTTCTGACAATTGTGGTTTTACCGCTTCCGCTTGGTGCAGATATTGCAATAATCTTTCCTTTTCTATTCTCCAATTATCACTCAATATTTTGAATTTGTTCCCTTATCTTTTCAATTTCTTCTTTTATTCTGACAGACTTATGTGTTATGTTGGTAGAAATGGATTTGGAAGAAATTGTATTCGCCTCCCTGTTCAGTTCCTGACAGATAAAATTTACTTTCCTGCCCGGTTCACTGTCGTTTTTTAAACTTTCGATAAAAAATTTAATATGGCTTCTGAGCCTGACACATTCTTCTGTAATGTCTACTTTATCAGCCATAATTGCTAACTCTTGTTCAAGCCTGTCATTATCAGCCTGCTGGCCTTCAAGAAGCATTTTAACTCTTTCTCTGAGTCTATCCTGATATTCTTTTATTCCCCCGCTTCTTGATTCATCTTCTATTTCAGTTAAATATTTTTCAATTTCTTTTAACCTTCCAAGCAGATCTTTTTCTAATTCTTTCCCTTCTGCTTTCTTCATTTTAAGAAGTTGATCAAGTGATTGGTTAAGTGCTTTTTTAAGCAATTCGAATTCTGCTTCAGAAATATTCAGATCGCTCGATGAGTAGATATCCTTATTTAATAAAAGGTGTTCAAGTTTTATACTGTCTTTTAATTTTGCTGTTTTTTTTATCTGCTTAATTATAGCTAACTGATTTTTTAATTTTTCTTTATCGAGTGATGGAAGTTCTTCTTCTATTCCATTAATACGTAATTGAGTAATGACTGTAAGTTTCCCACGTTTAATTTTCTTTTTCATTATTTCCCTGAGTTCGTAGTCCTTATTCATCAGGGAATTTGGCAGCTTTAAAAAAATATCCAGAAAGCGGCTGTTAACGCTTTTTACCTCTACTTCAACCGATATTTTTCCGTTTTCGGCAAGTCCTTTACCGTAACCGGTCATGCTACATAACATAATGATAAACCTAAAAAAGAGTGTTTAAAATAAGGATTTTACGGACGCTATACAAAAAAATAAGGTGTGTAATAATTGAAAATTGAAACTTCCATTCACATATCTTGCTCTTTAATTAAAATGCCTCGCCAATGCCGAAATTAAACGCAAAATTACTGAATACTTTCTTATCAAAGATAAATTTTTTATCCGCTGGATCGTAAAATTTTAACCCGAAATCAATCCTTATTGGAGCTACCAAAGTATAATATCTAAAGCCGAAACCTACGGCAACTGCAATATCATCAAAGCGGAATTGTCTATAATTTAACCAGGTGTTTCCGTAGTCAGCAAAAAATGCAACTCCATAATAATGCAAGAACCTTAGTCTGAGTTCTGTTGAACCTTCATACAAAAAAGTTCCTCCTTTCACATTTGGTCCGGTTTGGGTTATTCCACGAATTACAGGAGAATTTTTCGGCACAAGCTCGTTTGAGCCCCAGCCTCTTATAGAGTTTGCTCCACCTGCGTAAAAGGTCCTGTTAATAGGAATACCTGAATAATCTCCTACATAGGCCTGAATGTGTCCTATTTTATTTTTTATTGCAAGTATTGATGTTCGTTTCTCATTTAAGCTAAGGTAAAAAGCATGTGACATAAGTATCTTATAAAATAAAGCTCCATCATATTTTGATTTCGTTAATTTTGATACTGTATAAGGTAATATGTTTGCTTCTTCCAACTGGACTGAAAAGTTATAGCCGCGGGACGGATACGCCAGGCTGTCTACAGTTGTTGAACCAATGTTGATGCCAATAGCCGAAATCAATTTGATGGACAAACTATCATTATATGTCCTGTAAATTTCATTTGATTGCTCAATATTATAAGATGTGCTTAAGAAATTGACAAAAGTATATGTCGGCATCTCAAATTCAAAAGTAATCTTTGAACCATATAGTGTATTATTGTAATTACTCTGTTTATTTATTGTAACATAATTATCCCATGTTCCATAAATATTTCTACCAAACAAATAGGGTTGCTCGATTGTTACTCTCGAATCAATATATCCAAGTAAAGTTGTATCCCGAAAAGAAAACTTTTTAAATATTTGTCCAAAATTAACCTTGAAAATATCCTGAATACCAAATGAGGAAGAAACGGTTAACTTTCTTGCATTCCCCAAAAAATTTTTTCTTACATAGGTTGCGCCGAGACCAACATTAAAAGCATTCTGCTGGTTGTTCAATATTACTTCAGGTGAAAGTTCATTCAGCAAGCCGATATTTCCATCAATATTAAGAGGTACTTTGTCTCCTGTGGTATCGCTTTCTGCGCCTGAAAGTGTGATTGTATTAAACAATCCTGTCCTGAACATCCCTATTTGATTATTTCTCATCTTACCCAAATCATAATAATCACCGACCTTAAATCCGCTGATGTCTTTTAAAAGTTGATCATCAACAAGATCGGCACCCTCACCGGTTTTGTTAACAACGAGTGAATCAATTATATATCTTTCTCCAGAAGTAAAATAAATATCCAGATTAGCTTTTTGTTTTAATGTATCCCGCAATACTATTGTACTATCATATTTTGCAAACATATAGCCTGCATTCAACAATGAACTTAAAGCCCGACCTATATTTTGCTGCAGAATAAGTTGAATGAATTGTTTAGTCGTATCTATATCCAGATCATCATAAACACGATCGCGTATAAACCCAGGAACACTTCCCAGCCCGAAAACTGCAGTAGCTCCATAATTTGATGGTTTATTTTCATTAATAAAATAGGTCAGCTCAACAGTTTTGGAAGAAGTATCTATATCGACTTTATGTGAAAACGAAGCTTTAAAAAAACCGTTAGCATTATAATAGTCTTTGAGTGCCTGGAGATCCAGTGGAATGTTTGTAGAGTCAAAATAACTTGTGCCTCTGGCAAGTCCCGTTAACGAATGTAAAATTTTCCAGAACCAGAACGGGCTTTCCTGCGAATATAATCTGTACTCTAATGTAGAATTTGAAAAAGCATCGTTACCTTCAAAGTCAAGAGATTTAAGTTCATACTTTTCTTCCGTAGCCTGAGCCAACAAAATGCTATTTAAAAAAAATAAAAGAATTAAAAGTAATGTTTTTTTCTGCATACTAATACTAAAAACCAAAAACCGCTTTGCTATAATACCAGAAAATATGAATTAATATTTAAGCTGAATGTCCTTGTCAACAATTCTCAAATTCGGGTAATCTCTTTTAAATATGCTGAAAAAGAAATTGTAGATTTCAGAGACGTTTATGTTATCAGAAATATAGAGTGAAACCTGTTTTCCTTCATTTATAAGATGTGCCTTATAAGTTTTCTTGTCTTGGAAATTTATTATGTAAGAAAAGACTTCTCCCCCGCTACTTCCTAAATAAAAATCTTTTGAATTGTAATAAACAAGTTCATGATTGAAAGAAGGAAATTTAATTTTATCGCAAAGACTTCCTTTAAACGATCCCGGCAAAAGTTGGGTTTGCCAGGTACTTGTTAATTTACTACCTTCTAATTTCAAGAAATTAAACCGTATCCCCCATTCTGTTTTGCTTTCTATCTCAGTACCGGCAATCACCTCAATCACTGTGTCCCTGTCAAACTTTCCTTTAAAAGTTTGCTCAACATTATTTCCTAGAAGTGATTTTGCCTGACCCAATACAAAGGAAGGATTGTTATAATTATTTTTTAATTCCACCAGATTTGTATCTTGTTTTTTTTCAGTGCAGGAGCTCAGAAATAAGAGAATTAAAAAAAATGATGATAAGATTTTTTTATTTAATAACAACTTTAGTCCCTTTTTTAACAAATGGATAAATTTCATCTATACTTTCATTGCTTATCGCAATCGAACCATCAGTCCAATTATAAACAAAAGGTAAGTTTTTTAACAGGAAATTCAATCTCCCAAGCCCATGAATTCCTATATTATTTCCTAATTCAGTTTTTGTCGTGGGACACCCTCCATTATCAAGCTGATTTTTCATAGCGTCAAACTGTTGCTGAGTTATTATTCCTTTTTTTAGACCATCCGAAATATCAGAAATGTTTGGATAATTTAATCTAAAGAATTTATCATATTTATATACAGAATCAATTCCACAAATTACATAATTACCGACTGGAGTAGCAAGTTCATCATATTGGGCCTTTCTCGATTGAACATTCCTGCTAAAATATGCTCTATATGTTTTTACGAGGGTTGTATCGTCGTATAGTGAAAGCGAATATTCTTTCCTTTCAATAATTATTAGAGGATGATCTATTTTTTTAATCCCTTTTTCATTCATTAATTCTTCAACCGGCACCGTACGAAGGTTAAGAATTACCCCATACCCAATAACGCCGGCAATAAAAAGAATTATGCCACCCGAAAAAAAGAATACATTTTTAAAAGTATTTTTATTAAAATAATTGGAAGCCCTGCTGCCGGAAAATTCCTTGTTATTTTGATTTTCATCTTTCATGTTAAAATTATCTTCAGACACGATAGAAAGAATCTTCTGAATAAAATTTACTTAAAAATTCAGTTAATATTTACTTTCTACTACACAATAATTTTAATTTATAAAAAAACCCACCAGAACAATCTCTAGTGGGTTTAAAATTAAGAAATTAAACTCTATTAAACTTCCATTATTTCAGCTTCTTTATGTTTCAGAATTTCATCAATTTTCTTTGTGTGCTCATCGGTTAGTTTCTGCACGTTGTCTTCAGCATCTTTTAGCTGGTCTTCTGACATTTTTTTATCTTTTTGGGCTTTTTTCAAATGTTCATTGGCATCACGCCGAACATTTCTTATAGCGACTTTCGAGTCTTCACCAAATTTTTTGACAAGCTTAACTAATTCTTTCCTTCTTTCTTCATTTAAGGGAGGTATAGGAATTTTTAAATTAGTCCCATCACTAACAGGATTTAACCCGATGTTTGCTTCAAGAATTGCTTTTTCTACTAAGGGAACTACTGATTTATCCCAAGGAGTTACTGAAAGAGTATGAGCATCGAGAACCGTTACATTACCAACCTGATTCAAAGGAGTCATGTTTCCATAGTAATCTACTCTAATTCCATCAAGCAATGCTGTTGTTGCTTTACCGGTTCTTACTTTCACAAGTTCAGATCTCAAGGCTTCCAAAGTTTTATCCATCCTTGATCTGGCATCTTTTATTATGCTATCCATAAAAGCCTCTCAGTTATTTCAAACTTAATACAAACTAAGTTCTTAGAATACCAATTCAAAAAGTGAGTCAAATATCATTCTCCATTATGAACTACAGTTCCTATATTTTCGCCAGTGACAAGTTTCAATAAATTATCCGGGGCATCCATATTAAAAACAACCAAAGGCAGATTATTCTCCTGGCATAAACTTACTGCCGTTAAATCCATAACACGCAGATTTTTTGTAAGAATATCCAGATAAGAAATTTTATCAAATTTAAATGCTTTTGAATTTTTCTCAGGATCTGAATCATAAATTCCATCAACTCGCGTACCCTTAATAATTGCATCAGCTTGTATTTCCACTGCTCTTAACGAAGCAGCGGTATCTGTACTGAAATAAGGATGACCTGTACCTGCACCTAAAATAATAACCCTTCCTTTCTCAAGATGTCTTAATGCCCTTCTTCTTATATATGGTTCCGCAATCTGTTCCATATGAAGAGCGCTCAAAAGCCTGGTATGTATTCCTTTATGTTCAATTGCGTTTTGCAATGCAAGCGCATTAATTACCGTTGCCAGCATCCCCATATGATCGCCTGTTACTCTGTCAATTCCCTGATCACCAGCACTCAGTCCTCTGTAAATATTCCCGCCTCCGATCACTATTCCCAGTTGAACACCGACATCGTGTACCTTTTTAACCTCATCAGCAAAGAAATCCAGTACATTATGATCAATTCCAAATCCCTTATTTCCCATAAGAGATTCACCGCTGAGTTTAAGCAAAATTCGTCTGTATTTTAGTTTAGCCATATAAGTGGTTATAAATTATAGGATTAATATAAAAAAAGGTCTTAACATAATTAAGACCTTTATTTTAAGTTTATTTTTTTTCATCTCCCAGATGAAACCGGTGGAAAAGCTTAATGGAAGCATTTATACCGTGTTTCGAATTGAATTCTTTAAGAAGGTCTCCTACGCTTTTTGAATTATCTTTTATAAAAGCCTGTTCATTAAGACAATTTTCCTGGTAATATTTATTCAGTTTACCCTGTGCTATTTTGTCAAGTATATTTTCAGGTTTCCCTTCTTTGCGAGAAACCTCTTTATAGATTTCAATTTCTTTATCAATCACGTTTTGCGGAACTTCTTCTCTTTTCACGCAAATCGGGCTCATTGCTGCAACCTGCATAGCTATATCTTTTCCCATTTCTGCAAGCTCGTCCTCTGCTTTACCAGCATTATCAAATCTTACCAGTACGCCAAGCTTTGAACCAAGATGAACATAGTCAACAATAATTCCATCTTCTGCCCTTTCAATTGCAAAACGGGATATTTCTATTTTTTCACCAACTTTACCAAGAAGATCTGTCATTTTGGTCTTCAGGTTTTCATCATTAAGGAGCTCCTGAACATTAGTCGGGTTTTTAGATTCGACAGTTTGTAAAACATCATTTGCAAAATTTACAAAGTCATCACTCTTTGCAACAAAATCAGTTTCACAATTTACTTCTACAATAAAGCCAGCATTTTTATCGTCAGAAATTTTAGTATTTACAATTCCTTCGTTCGCTGATTTTTCAGCTCTTTTAGCAGCAACCGATGCACCTTTCTTTCTAAGTATCTCAATAGCCTTTTCAAAATCGCCGTTTGCCTCCGTAAGCGCTTTTTTACAGTCCATCATTCCGGCGCCGGTCTTTTTTCTTAATTCATTTACTTGTGAAG
>CAZQQD010000058.1:0-12104 GCA_964595355.1 uncultured Ignavibacteriaceae bacterium
AGGAAGTTCAGCTCGGAACGCCGGAGATTCCCGACACAAAACGGGATAATAATACTGTTACACTTTAAAAATTAAAACCCCGGTTGATGACCGGGGTTTTATTTTTGTACAAGAAATGTGGATAAACAAGCATTGCGCCTTAATTTTTTATCATTTACATTTTTTTTAGTGTCTTGATTTACACCATAGGTACATAAGTATTAAGAGTCTTATTGAAGTGGATGAAGGCAGGTCCCTCGACAAACTCGGGATAAACAGAAGGAACGGAAATAGTGCGGGGGTTCGAAAGGATGATTATATGTGGGCTTTACTTGCTATGCATTTTAGTTATGCAATAAAGCGTTCAAATTAAATAGGTAAAAAATTTCCAATAGTACTTACAAAAGAAACCCTAACTTTTGAGCAACAAAAAAAGGAGAAATAATGGAAGATTTAATAATTAACCACTGGGCAGTTTTTGTTGCAGCAATTTCAGATTTTTTGGTTGGTGCTATCTGGTATTCACCGCTAATGTTCTATAAAGGATGGATGAAAGAAAATAATTTTACAGAAGAACATTTAAAAAAGGGTAACCCAGGAATAACATATACGATTACATTTATTTTAGCATTAATTATTTCCTATAATCTGGCGTTCTTTTTAGGTGATGCAAAAACGGATGCAATGTGGGGTGCACAAGCAGGATTATTAGCAGGGCTTGGATGGGCTGCTATGGGTTTTGCTATAGTAGCTCTTTTCGAAAAAAAATCATTCAAATACATATTTATAAATGGAGGATTTTTAACAATCGCTTTTACTTTAAAAGGATTTATCATAGGAGCCTGGAGGTAAAATGAAAATAACAAAAGCAATTAAATATTTAGGAATACTTTTCCTATCCATATTATTTATTGGATGCGGCAGCAAAAAAACATATAAATATGAACTGGCATTTGTATCGGACAGGGGAGGGAATGAAGATATATTCCTGATAAATCTTGATGAAGAAGGGAATCCCGATAGTACATCCATTAGAAATGTGACTAATTCGGAGAATAATGAATATGGAATTGATTGGTCTCCGGATGGTAAAAAATTGATTTATAATTCTAAAGTAAACAATAACTATGATGTTTATACGATTGACAGAGATGGAAAAAATGTTACAAGATTAACAAGTGATTCTGCTTATGATGGAGGCGGATCTTATTCTCCCGATGGTAAAAAAATCATTTTCACTTCCGAAAGAGCTTTTGAAAAACAGGATTTTAAGAAAAGAGAATTTTTCACAATGAATATTGACGGTAGTGATTTAACAAGACTCACTTTCAATGATGAATATGATTGTTGTACCCATTATTCACCTGACGGGAATAAAATTGTTTTTGCAAGACTACTAAATATCAAAGATAAAGGTGGAGAAGATGGAAATCTTGAAATATTTATGATGGATTCCGATGGGAAAAATGAAATTCAACTTACAAATAAACCTAAACATGATGCTTTGCCATTTTGGTCACCTGACGGAAAGAAGATAGCCTTTCATGGTCAAATTGATTCAACAACAACACAGATTTTTATTATGAATGCAGATGGATCTAATTTAAAGCAAATAACAAATGATAAATTTGATAATCGTTGGCCAACCTGGTCACCCGATGGGAAGTGGATTGCTTATACATCAGCAAGAGGCAGTGACACAGATACAGACATTTATATAACAAATCCGGAGGGAACTATAACAAAAAGGATAACATTTCATCCTAAAAGAGATGAAATTGCAATCTGGAATCCGGTTTATTAGTAACCCGGCATTCTAATATATGCAATGATTAATATTTCAATTAAATTCTGATTGTATGAGTGAAAAAATAAATAACGAAAGCAAAGCAATTGTTGGCTGGATAAAAATCGGAATAATTTGTGGACTGATTGTAAGCTTAATTTATCCTGCACTACTGTTCATATCCGTATTTTATTTGGCAGTAATTTTAGCAATTTTAATGGGACTGCTTCTTAGTCTATCTTCTGTAGGCTTATATCATTTTATAATTATTTTTAAGAAAACAATTATAGTTAAAATTGCTTTATTTTCTAATATAATTGCAGGTGTATTACTAATTCAGATGTTTCTTGTTCAGCTCGCAATTAAATCTTCAAAGCCTGAAATAATAATTGAATCGAACAAATGGATATAGAATACATTTAACCATATTCATTATGAGCTGGATGTTGCTTGGGACGTATTTATTTTTCTGGGAACAATATTATTTGCAATAAATGCATTTAATCATCCTAAATTAGGAAAAATAATTTCTGTCTCAGGAATTTTATTATCCTTAACATTAATTGCGAGTAATTTATATGCATTTCCTGTGCATCCTGATTCAGCAGGATTAATAGATCTTGGCTCTCTAAAATGATTATGGTATTTGTCTGTTACCATCAAGATAATTTTTTCTTATAAGTGGGCAAAAAATACTATCTATTATTTGATTTACAAACCATAATATTAAACAAAAAAAACATTGTGTTAAGGTAATACTTAAAGTCCATTTAATATGAGGGATTTTTAGATTGATATAATTTTTTGATAAATTAAAATAAGGCATCGGCTATATGAAATAATTTGGGCAAAATCTCTTAATTCACTAAATACAAAATAAGCCTGAAAATAAGGTATATAAAAAAGAAGGGCTAAAAAATGATAAAAAAATATATCATGACTTCGCTATTTATTTTAACAATTTTTGCAATTTCTATAAATGCACAAAATAATTTTGATAAAAAGAAGCTTGATGATTATTTAGGTCAGCTTGAAAAAAATAATAAGATAATGTGTGGGATCGCTATTTCAAAAGATGGAATATTAGAATATGAAAACTATATCGGCTTTAAATCAGTAAAGAATAAAAAAGAAATAAACGATTCAACGAAGTTCAGAATTGGTTCAATAACAAAAGTATTTACCGCTGTAATGATTATGCAATTAATAGAAGAAAATAAATTAACATTAGAAACTAAACTTTCGAATTACTTTCCAGAGATTTCAAATTCAAAAACGATTACAATTTCTAGTCTATTAAGTCATCGAAGTGGTATTCATAATTTTACTGATACCGATGAATACACAGAATACAGAACAACTAAAAAAACTAAAGAGGAAATATTAAAATATATTGAAGAGCTAAATTCAGATTTCCAACCTGGCAGCAAATATGAATATTCTAACTCAAATTATGTTTTACTAGGGTATATAATAGAGGATATAACTAAATCTACATACAGCCATGAACTTAATGAACGAATTGTATCAAAACTAAAACTCACAAATACATATCATGGGGCGACTATCAATCCTAAACATAACGAAGCTTTGTCATATAAGTATAAAAATGGGAAATGGGAAATAGAGAATGAAACCGACATGAGCATACCGGGGGGTGCAGGTGCAATAGTATCGGATGCAATAGATTTGAATAAATTTATTTATGGTTTATTTAATGATAAATTAATCTCAGAAAAATCTTTAAAAAAGATGACAGATATTAGAGATGGATACGGCAGGGGATTAATTAGATTTCAGTTCTCAAATAAATTTGCTTACGGCCACAATGGAGGGATTGATGGCTTTATTTCAAATGTTGCTTATTTCCCCGACGAAAAAGTAGCAATATCAATTACATCAAACGGATTAAATTATAGCTTCAATAATGTCCTAGTCGGAATTTTAAGTATTTATTATGATGTTCCTTTTATAATACCTGATTTATCTAAGACTGAAATTAAAATGGAAAAGAAAGAATTACTGAAATATGAAGGAGAATATTCATCAAATACTTTGCCTTTAAATATAAAAATAAAGATTGTCGGGAATCAATTGACTGGACAAGCAACCGGCCAATCTGCTTTCCCGTTAACACCATATAGCAAGACAGAATTCCGTTATGAAGCTGCGGGAATTGTTATAAAATTTACTACAAATAAATTAGGTGAGATAGACTATAATTCATTTAAATTAAACCAAGGAGGCCAAACATATGATTATATCAGGAGAAGGAATTAGTTCCTAAGCAAAAGGCCTTAAATTAGACAATACGTCAATTATCAGGATCTAATAATGTGATAATTTATTTGTTTTATATTAATTCTATAAATATATTTTAAGAAAGCATTAATATTATGATAATATGATTTTCAGACAAATAACACCTAGACCACCATTAGATTCTTTCATCGACAGTATCGTCTATTATAGCGGATTGAAACCAGACTTTGAAATGATAAGAAGGTTTCCAGACACTTCTATAATTATTGTAATTGATTTAAAAAATACTTCAAAAGCTGTATATGATAATATTTCTCTGGTACCACAGTTTAATTTAAAAAAAGGCTGGATAGCAGGAATACAAAAGGAATTTATAACATATGATCCTGGTCAGAATTCATCTATGATAGTAATTCAATTTAAGCCTGGTGGAGCATTACCATTCTTGCAAATACCAAACGAGATATTTTTTAACAAAATTATTGAACTGGAAGATATTTGGGGCTATGAGTTTATCAAATTAAGGGAAAGACTACTAAATTCTTTAAGCCCGGATAATTGCTTTAATATACTGGAAGAGTTCTTAATTAATAAGACTAAAGATAAATTAGTAATAAATCCTTATGTATCATATTTTATTGAAAGTATCCAAAAATCACCTCATATAGTTACCCTTTCCAGAATAATTGAAAAGATTGGTTTTAGTCAGAAACATTTTATTTCTATTTTTAAAAAATATGTGGGAACAACTCCAAAACATTATTCAAGAATAATAAAGTTTCAGGAAACTTTAGTTAAGTTAGAAGATAACAAAAACATCAACTGGACACAATTAGCACTTCAAACTGGATACTATGATCAGGCTCATTTTATAAATGAGTTCAAGCAGTTTTCCGGCATACAGCCAACCCTATACAAAACGGAAAAGGGGGAATATTTTAACTATTTACCTATTAAATAGGTAAAAATTTTCCAATAGTAAATCGAAAAACCTATCTATTTTTGATTAAATAAAAAAACTTTAACAAATCTGATAAATATTGTTATGTCCAAGTCAATATATGTTGCCATAATTATTTTGATTTGCAGTTTGATAGAAACAAAGAGTCAAACAATTGAATATAAAAACGGTAAATGGTTTAACGGTTTTAGATTTATTAATAAAACATTTTTTACAGTAGGGTATATTTTAACAGAGGTTAAGCCATGTGTAATTGATAGTATTATTGATTTGAATAATAGATTTGTAATTCCTCCATTTGGTGAGGCACACAATCATAATGTGGAGGGATATTGGGACATTGATGAAGTTCTCAAAAAATACATTCTTGACGGAGTTTATTATGTTAAGATACAAAACAATATCCAGAAATTTTCAAAGGATATTCTTTACAGAGTAAATAATGTTAACAGTATAGATGTCATATTTTCTAATGGGTGTTTAACTTCCTCCCGTGGCCATCCTATTACTTTATATAATCAATTATATGAATTGCAATACAAAAATTACGTTCCGAATCCAAGTTGGTTTGAAAATAAGGCATATTATATTGTTGACAATGAAGATGATTTGAAGAATAAATGGAAAACCATTTTAAGTAAAAATCCTGATTTCATAAAAATAATGTTTTCATATACTGAAGACAGGGATGAAAATTTATTAAATAATAGCCCATATGTAAGACTTGGATTAAAACCTGAAATTGCAAGTTTAATTGTAAAACAGGCGCATAAATATAATTTGAAGGTGTCAGCTCACATTGAGACAAATGCTGATTTTCACTTTGCAATAGAAGCCGGAGTTGACGAGATTAGTCACCTTCCGGGATATTATATACACACAATTGATAAAAGGAGTATAGCACCAATATTTGAAAATGATGCAATTGTTGCCGCAAGAAAGGGTATAAAAGTTGTTACAACTACTGTTCTTAGCAAAACTATCCTGCGTGACACAACCTTACTGCCCATTGTACAAAAATATCAAATTCAAAACCTAAGATTACTAAATAATAAAGGAGTAGAGCTTTTAATAGGGAGTGATCATTCAGAAACCTCATTAGAAGAGCTTTATTATTTAAGAGATTTAAAAATATTTGACAACTTGAGTTTATTAAAAATGCTTTGCGAAAATACTCCACGCTCCATTTTTCCCAAAAGAAAAATAGGGTATTTAAAAGAAGGATATGAAGCAAGTTTTTTAGTATTAGATAAAAATCCTTTAATGAATTTAGATTACTTAAGAAATATAGTCTTAAGAATAAAACAAGGACACTTTTTGAAACAATAAATAATAAAAGATTTAGAAGGTAATTTTTTTACAATATCATAATATTACTTTGATGGATATTTAGCAGAATATTTTTAATTATAACTATTTTAATAAATTTTAATAAATTTTAATAATAAAAGTGGAGGTTAAGATGGCAATAAATTTCAAACCGGTTAATTACAATTCAGTATCGCCATATCTGATAGTAAAAGGCGCGGAAAAAAACATAAAATTTCTAATGGACGTATTCGATGGAATACTTTTGAGAAAATTTCCGGCGGAAGAGGGAGGCATAATGCATTCTGAAATTAAAGTTGATGACTCAATAATTATGATTGCTGATATTCCACCGGATATGCCAGCAGCATCAGCACACGTTCATATATATGTTTCAGATGTTAATGATATTTACAAAAGGGCTATTGAAAAAGGCGCAAAAAAAGTACAAGAGCCAATGCAAAGGGATGATGAGAATATTAGAGCAGGATTTACCGATGCGTTTGGAACGACTTGGTGGATTTCTACAAAAATTGAATAATAAAATTTACAAATATAATTGGAGGGATCTGATATGAAATCAAAATTGCTAATTGCTTTATTAATAATTTTACCTGCTTTAATGGTTGCACAGAGCAATAAGAATAATGAATTAGAAGAATTCAGGTTTCTTATTGATAGTGATTGGGAAACTACCGGCAAATGGGAAAATGGGACTCCTTTTGAACAAATTTACTCATCAGAATGGGGATTAAATAAATCTATAATAAAAATTAAAATGACTGGCATAATAAATTTGGAAACCGGGGAAAAAGGTATTAGGAATGAAGCAATAATTACATATGATAAAAAACTGCAAGGATATAAAATGTATATCTTCGATGTATTTGGGGGAACCACTATTTCGACAATCAGCTTAGATGGGAATAAAATCTATTTTGTATACAATTACGATAATGAAGGATATAAAATGAAAATGCGTAATACCTGGATTAAAAAAGATGAAAATAATTTTGGACTAATTATAGAAGCAGAAGAAAATGATAAATGGGGTAAAATTTTGTTAAATGGAAATATTAAAAAAATTAATTAATCTAATAAACAGGAGATCATTTATGATTAAAACATCAGCAGATTGGGAGAAGGAAATACTAGAAAATTTAAAAAAAGAAACCGGAGGAGAATACAAGGATTGGAAAGGAAAAATAAATAAGTCTGGCTTTAAAAAACGAAATGATATTGTAAAATGGCTAAAAGAAAAGCATAATTTTAAACATACACAAGCTGAAATTATTGCTGGAATATATCTCAACAATGACAAACTTGTTTACCAAAGCCAATCAGATTTAAAAAATGCACAATTTGAAAATAAGGAAGCCTTAAAGCCTCTTTATGAATATATCGAAAAGACAATATGTTCAACAGCAAAAGATGTTCAAGCAGTAGCAAAAAAAACATATATGTCTTTCACAGGGAAACGGGAATTTGCTGCCGTATCGATAAAAAGTAAGGAGATAAGAGTCGCAATGGACCTGGGTAATATGCCTTTCGATAGTTATTTACAAAAAGCAACCAGCATAGGTGCGATGCCAAGACTATCACACATGGTCAAAATTTCCAATAAGAGTGATATTGATAATAAATTAAAAGATTATTTAGAAAAAGCATATTCAAGAGTTAATAAATAAATTTATTATAAAAATAAACAATCAAAAAAAAGGAATTCCGAATATGAAACTATTAAATGCTTTTTTTTTAATAATAGTAATAAATATAGGGATGACAATGGCACAGGAATATAGAAAAATTGAATTAGAAGAAATTATAAATGCCAGCCCTGTAGAATTATGGAATTGCTGGACAACAGAGGAAGGTATTAAATCCTTTTTTGCACCTAAGTGTGATATTGAGTTTAAAATTGGTGGGAAATATGAATGTTATTTCACACTAAATAATCCGGTTGGTCAGCAGGGCTCTGAGGATTGCAAGATTCTTAGTTATCTGCCTTATAAAATGTTGTCTTTTAGCTGGGGAGGTCGGGCAGGTAAACACCCAACTGTGAGAAAAGAAAAAACGTGGGTTGTAATTGAATTTGAAAAAATGGATAATGGCAAAACTAAACTAAAGTTTACAAATCTTGGATATAAGGAAGGAAAAGAATGGGATGATGCTTATGAATTTTTCCAAAATGCGTGGAAAGGGGTTTTAAAAGAATTAAAACAAAAATATGAGTAATAATTACAGGAATGAAAAAAATTTTTGTAGCTGGCTCTAAGAAATATTATGATGAAATAAAAAAAATTAAGAATAGATTTGAAGAATTGGGAATCATCGGATATTACCCATATTTCGATAAACACGATTTTGTCGCTGATAATAATGAAATAATTAAAAAACAGATAACCCTGGCACATTTTCCTGAAATAGATGAAATCGACATATTATACATTTATGCCAAAGACGGCTATGTTGGGTATTCGGTGACGATTGAGATTGCTTACGCATACGCCAGAGATAAGATGATTATTAGTTCTGAATTAATTAATGAATTAGCAGTTAGGGCATTGGTGCCAATAGTAATGGAACCTGAGGATTTTATAAATAAATTAAAAAAAAATAATTACAATAGGCAGCACGGTAAATGTTAAAAGCTTGATGAATCATGGCACCCTTATTGCTAGATTTTCTACATTATCTACTATCAATATCATATACCTGCAAAAATTTGATGAAATTTTACTAATCCAATTACTCAATAATCAAAAAAAAACAAAGGAAGTTTAAAAGACTATCTTCTTCTATCTGAATCCAATACCGATATAAGAAAAGAAATAGACAGAACTGATAGATCAATGCTAATCTTAGCATCATATCTTTCCCCCGGAGTCAAATGCAGTAGTAGCGTTTGTGCAATTATTTAGTTTATAGTAATTAACAACATTGCAGTTTAGCAGTCTATGAAAAAATAAATTCTCACAACTCCATTAAATAAGAAAATGTGAATAAAAAAAGGTGATCCTTTGCCAGACCACCCTTTAACAGTAAGTAACTTTAGCCTTTTCTTCAAAGGCTCAGTAATTATTTCAAATCAGAACCTGTCAAGATTCATTACTTTATTCCATGATGCAACAAAATCATTCACGAACTTCTCTTTGGAATCCTTGCATCCATAGACTTCTGCTAGTGCACGAAGTTCTGAATTGGAACCGAAGACCAGGTCAACACGAGTGCCTGTCCACTTAACTGCTCCTGTTTTACGGTCACTACCTTCAAACGTATCACCAGCTTCAGAAGTTGCCTTCCATTCCGTGTTCGGATCAAGCAGATTGACAAAAAAGTCATTTGTGAGCGCATCTTTCTTTTTAGTGAATACGCCGTGTTTTGATCCGTCGTAATTTGTACTAAGAACACGCATACCACCGAGGAGAGCTGTCATCTCAGGTGCAGTAAGAGTTAAAAGCTGTGCGCGGTCAATTAGCATTTCCTCTACCGATGCTGTATAACCGGTTTTGCTTTTCTTATAGTTACGGAATCCATCTGCAGCCGGCTCAAGTACGCCGAATGAGTCCACGTCTGTTTGTTCCTGAGTAGCATCACCGCGTCCCGGTTTGAAAGGTACTTTTACATCGTAACCGGCTTTCTTCGCAGCTTTCTCAATTGCTACGCAACCGCCAAGAACTATCAGGTCAGCGAGCGAAACTTGTTTACTTCTTGTGTTGAAATCTTTCTGAATTTTCTTAAGCGTTTTAAGCACTTTCTTAAGTTGCAGAGGATTGTTGACTTCCCAATTCTTTTGTGGTTCAAGCTGAACCCTTGCACCGTTCGCACCGCCGCGTTTATCGGAACCACGGAATGTTGATGCCGATGCCCACGCAGTCGATACCAGTTGAGATACTGTCAAGCGTGAATTAAGTATTTTCTTCTTCAGTGCCTTGATATCTTTTTGTTTAATTTTACTCTTCATGCCTGTAACAGGATCCTGCCATATCAGGTTTTCCTTCGGCACTTCTTTACCGAGGTAACGCGCTTTCGGTCCCATATCACGGTGCGTCAGTTTAAACCACGCACGAGCGAATGCATCTGCAAACTCATCAGGATTTTCATAAAAGCGTCTTGATATTTTTTCATATTCAGGATCGAACCTCAAAGAGAGATCAGTTGTGAGCATAGTCGGCAGGTGTTTCTTTGACGGATCAGCAGCATCCGGAATTGTATCCGAAGCATTTTTTGCAACCCACTGTTTCGCACCTGCAGGACTTTCTGTTAATTCCCATTCGTAGCCGAAAAGATTCTCGAAGAAGTTGTTGCTCCATTTTGTTGGTGTTGTAGTCCATGTAACTTCAGGCCCGCCTCCAATTGTGTCACCGCCTTTACCTGTTCCAAAACTACTTTTCCAGCCGAGGCCCTGTTCCTCAATTCCTGCAGCCGCAGGTTCAGGCCCAACATATTTGGCAGGAACTGCAGCACCATGTGCTTTGCCGAATGTGTGTCCTCCTGCAATAAGCGCTACTGTTTCTTCGTCATTCATAGCCATTCGCCCGAATGTTTCACGAATGTCTTTTGCAGCTGCGATCGGATCAGGATTCCCGTTCGGGCCTTCAGGATTTACATATATCAAACCCATTTGAACTGCAGCCAGTGGATTTTCGAGTTCCCTGTCACCTGCATATCGTTTATCTTCGAGCCACTCACCTTCAGATCCCCAATAAATATCTTCAGGAGATTGCCATATATCTTCACGTCCGCCGCCAAAACCGAAAGTCTTAAATCCCATAGACTCGAGTGCACAATTACCTGCAAGTATCATCAGGTCAGCCCAGGAAATGCTTTTGCCATATTTCTGTTTGATAGGCCAGAGCAGCCTGCGTGCTTTGTCAAGGTTCACATTGTCAGGCCAGCTATTGAGTGGTTCAAAACGCTGTGCGCCAGTGCCACCGCCGCCACGACCATCGGAAATCCTATATGTACCCGCACTGTGCCAGGCCATTCGAATGAATAATGGCCCGTAATGACCAAAATCTGCAGGCCACCAATCCTGAGAATCGGTCATTAATTTGTAAAGGTCTCTCTTGATGGCCTTCAGGTCTAGTTTCTTGAATTCCTTTGCATAGTTGAACTTCGCACCCATCGGGTTGGATTTTGAAGAATTCTGGCGAAGTATGTTTAAATTTAATTTATTTGGCCACCAGTCACGGTTTGTTGTACCGCCGCCGCCTGCGTGCTTTAGTGTCCCGGTTGTAAACGGGCATTTGCTTTCATCATTCTCCATTTGTTATCCCTCACGATTAATATATTGTTTTAGTTCAAATTTGTTAAAAATTAGCTCAGAGATCAGCTAATTCAAACAAAAAAATTACAGAATTATTTATAGTTTAACAAGGCAACAACATATCTGAAAAATAAGCTTGCCAGTATAAAGCCTGCATATTGATTTTGCTTTGTATTTTATTGAAATTAAGTGAAATTACTTGGCCCTTCACCTGCTGTGAGGTTCCGGAGATATAAATTAAACGTTAATAAACGTGAAAAAATGATAATAGACAATAATATTGAAAAACTTGGATTCAACAAGTGGTTCCAAGATAAAGTTGAAACAGCAAAATTAAATGACTTTCAAATTGCCAGGGTAATAAGCGTAAATAAAAACAATTTTGTTGTTTCAACCGGCCAAAAAGATATTTATGCTGAATTAACCGGCAAATTTTTATTTAATTCAGATTCTTCTATTGACTTCCCTGCAGTAGGAGATTGGGTATATACTCAATTATTCGATGATGATTCTTTAGCTATTATACACGAAATCCTTCC
>CAZQQD010000058.1:12204-19732 GCA_964595355.1 uncultured Ignavibacteriaceae bacterium
CAAACTTTTTGTTTACTTGGATCGTCCGGCGTTGGCAAGACGACACTATTAAATAATTTAATGCACAAAGAATTATACAAAACTCAGCCAATCAGAGAGAAAGATGGGCGTGGCAAACATACCACTACGCGACGCGAACTTACAGTATTGGAAAACGGCTCGATTATAATAGACAATCCAGGGATGCGTGAGCTTGGTATAATATCTATGAATTCAGGACTCGATAATACATTTAATGAAATAGCAGAATTATCAAATCAATGCCGCTTTAAAGATTGCACTCATACCGTTGAAAAAGATTGCGCAATTCTGAAAGCAGTTGAAGAAGGCGCTATTTCAAAGGAAAGATATAACAATTATATAAAGATTTATAAAGAATCCCTGTATTACGAAATGTCATACTACGAAAAGAGACAAAGAGATAAAAAGTTTGGCAAAATTATGCATAATTATCTGAAAAATAATAAGGACAAAATGTAGCCTAACAAGCGATCCCCTGCAAAGCGAGACAGGCAATCTGATGGATTCTTTCATGTTCGAAGTTATGTAACACAAGTAGCCGGAAATTAGAATACAAGTTATTGCAAACTATTGCGCTCATCTGTATATGCTTGAATAAGAGGTACACTAATATGTACCTTTATTGATTAATAATTTACTATTCATTTAGGGTTTACCATGAATACAAAATATCTAAGCAGCACACCTATCCTGATCGTGAATGATCCCGTAAAAGCCAGGAATTTCTATGTAGATAAATTAGGATTCGAAGTTTCTTTCGAATGGGGGAAACCAATTACTTATTTAGGCGTTAAACGGAACGATGTAGAAATTCACCTCAACGCCTCTTCAAATTCTCCAAAAGAAGCAGGAAAAGGAATTATCAGCATTTTTACTGACGAAGTGGATAATTTGTATAAAAACTTATTGGAAAAGAATGTAGAAATAACTATTGAACCGGCTGACCGTGAGTATGGTCTGAGAGATTTTGGAATTAAAGATCCGGATGGTAATATTATCTATTTTGGTTGTGATATTTCCTGAGTACTTTCATAAAAAAGATTAAAAGTCAATAATGGAGAAATTTTTGAAATCCGGTCTTGTTATTTATGTTAATGATCTTACAACTATGAGTAATTTTTATGAGAAACTATTCGATTTACAAATTCGGGAGTCCAATAATAAATATGCGGCTTTAGAAAATGATCAAATCGAGTTAGTACTGCTAAAAACTGATATATCCACAAAAATTGGAAGTAACCCGGATATTAAAATAAGAGAATCAACTCCCATTAAACCTGTGTTTATGGTAGGTGAACCATTTGAAAAGATCAGAGCTACGGTAAAATCACTTGGCGGTGGTTTTAAAGCAAGAGAAACTGAATGGAAATTTAATGGTTACTCTGTATGTGACGGTTGGGATCCCGAAGGAAACATATTCCAGGTTCGCAGTCTGGTACCCAAATAATATGCCGCAAAAGTAGTAAAGCATATCAAAGAAGTAAGATGAAAGCAGAATATGATTTAATAGAAGAACAGTGGCTTGGTACAAGAAAAACTCTTCCTGAAAAAGATTTAAAACTCTTTGAGTTATTTGAAGATGGTTTGTGTAAAAATGCACTCATATTAGATCTTGGTTGTGGCCATGGTACTCCTGTGGCGAAGTTTTTATCAAATAAAGGACACCGTATTCTTGGTGTTGATCGTTCTGCAAAGCTGCTGGCACATGCAAAAAGGCAGATGCCAGAACATGAATGGATTCTTGATGATTTAGAATCTTACGAACCGGATCAAACATTTGATGGCATCGTAATCTGGGATTCCTTGTTTCATTTGCCAAGAAAAGAGCACATCAGGTTACTCAGAAAAGCTTACAATGCTTTGAAACCCGCCGGAATGATGATAATTTCCAGCGGTGGTTCCAACCATGAAATTCCGGCATTTACAGATTTTATGTTTGATGTCGAATTCTTTTATGACTCTTTTCCTGTTGGTGAGTTACTTAAAAATTGTGAAACAATTGGCTTTAAAATACTGCAGAGTTCATTGTTAGATGAGCCGGATGGTGAACGAAACAAAGGCAGGTTGGGCGTAGTGCTTAAAAAAGTTTAATTGACCGGGCATCCTACATAAAGTAATTTGTTTCATTTAGACAAAAATTCCTGTGCAACGACCATACTATAGTAACCAAAGAAATTCCTGACATTTTATTTATTTAAATCTTCATGAATAATTTTCCATCAAAATCTTAAGAGAAATATATGTGCTTGTCTAATATTTGTCAACTGTTATTCTTTATGAATTTAAAACCGAATGTTAGCATATTCAAAATACTATTATATTTTGTTTATATCGATATATTTACGCCAGTATAACAGATTCAATCTAAGCCCGAATAAATTTGACAATTATTAGACAAACTCTTATTTTTTAAGCATGAATGCGGAATATATATACCCGATAAAAGTAGTAGTCAATAAAACCGGAATTACCGCACACGTTATACGTGCGTGGGAAAAAAGGTATTCTGCTATTGAACCAGTGAGAACTGATACCAACAGAAGATTGTATTGCGAAAATGATATTTACAGGCTTAAATTATTGGGTAAACTTACGAGAGCAGGACATAGTATAGGCACAATTGCAAAACTACCGACCGAAGAATTGGAAAAATTAATTGACGAAATAAAAGGCAATGGACGCTCTATAATCTCTGATGAAACGGGAAACAAGAATTCGTATTTAACAAGCGGTCTTCAGGCAATAGAAGATCTGGATGAAAAGAGACTGGAAGAAATTTTATCGCGTTCGTCTGTGCACCTTAGCCAGCCTGAATTGCTCCAGGAAGTTCTTGTGCCGATGATAAAAAATATCGGGGATAATTGGAAGGATGGAAGTATAAGAGTTTACCATGAACATCTAGCATCCTCGGTTATAAAAACTTTTCTGACTAATCTAAGAGGAGCTTATAAAGTTGAACAAAATGCCCCGGAAATAATAATTGCAACTCCAATTGGTCAGATGCATGAACTGGGTGCATTGTTGGTAGCTTCAGCCGCAGCATCTGAGGGCTGGAGAGTAACGTATCTCGGAGCAAATCTTCCTGCCGAGGAAATTGCAGCAGCAGTTCAGCAAAATAAACCCAGGGCACTTGCATTAAGTCTGGTTTATCCGCCGGATGACCCGAAAGTAAATGTTGAACTTATTAAGCTTGCCAAATACTTGAACAATGACACAATTATATTTGTCGGCGGCAATTCAGCTGAAAGCTACGAGAAAACTCTTTCAAATATAAAAGCAAAAGTTTTATTCGATTTGAATGCTTTTAGAAATCAATTGGTGAAAATCAGAAAGAGTAAATAATTCCAATTATCTTCTTAATCCCATTTCTATATTCATCAAGATAAGTTTTACTGGGTACTCGCCTATTTTTAAAACTCAATACTAATTCCAAGTGAAGGCAGAATTCCGATTGAAGACGATTCATCTACTTTCATAATTCTTGGATCCCATCTAACCGAGTTTGTATTTTTCCTGTTGTAAATATTTTGTATATCCAGGTACATAATCAAAACCGAGGAACTGAAGTTCCATCTTTTATCAATTCTCAAATCTAAACTATGAGTAGGAATTAAACGTCTTGAATTATAATCAGATACTGATTGATTTCCATTAATATCAAATGGCGTATAAGGGCTCCCCGAAGCAAACCTGAATTTGAAACTTCCCTCCCATTCAGCACTAAATTTGTATCCCCCGCTAATATTGAACAGGGCATTTTGATCGTATAGACCAGCACGCTCTATGCCATCAAGCGGAGTAAAATCAGATTTTGAAATTGTAAGACTCATTATTCCGTAAAAAGGAGTGTCGGAAAGTTTTTTCTGCACGGAAAATTCAACGCCTTTCGTCAGCCCTTTACCTGAACTCTGAAGAGGATCCAATCCAAGTGAAGTATAATTATCATCTGAAAATCCGGCACCAGTATTAGCAAGGATCAAATAGGGCCTTAAAGTGCTTACCGGATAATTAGAATAGTCCTTTATAAATCCTTCTATTTTAAGTAAAATATCTTCTTTTAGCCTGTTTTCGTAACCTAATATATACTGATTTACCCTAATGCTTTTCAGGTCCCTATTTTTATTATTGTTTAGCCAAAGATAGGATGGCGTTTGATAATAAATTCCGGTGCTCATATTAATGTTACTTATATCAGAAAGTTTATATGAAAGAGACAACCTGGGGCTAAAATAATATTTAGTATTTATACCATTAAAATAATCTCCCCTTATTCCCAGATTCATTGTAATCTTTTCCATTAAAACTGAATTATAATTCAAATAACCACCCCACTTAAAATAATTGTCTTTTGTTTTGTAATTAATTGTATCAAGAGTATCACCAAACGAAGTTAGCTTTGATGGGAAATAGATATCTGAGTTAGACTCGATCAGGCTTAATTCAGTACCGATATTTATTTCATTTTCCGAAGAAAATTTAAAGGTTACATCTGACTTTAAACTATTTTCTATTTCAGTAGATAGATTTTTATAAACCGGATTTTGAAGAGTATCTTTTTGGGCGCTATTGTAATTGACATAATTTCTGCTTAACGAAACATCCCAAAACCCTTTTCCAAAGATTTCCTGATATTTACCTGCAAATGTATATTGTTTTTGATCGCTGCCTATCGTTCTTGAATTATCAAATCTTTTTTCAGGAGTATCATTAAAGAAATTTACTTTATCCAGCGCACCGAGAAAGAAAAAAGAAAGATTGCTCCCTGTACCCAGTTTTATATTCACTTTAGAAATCAGGTCATAGTATTCAGGCACAAAAGCGAAACCTGCAGCTTTAAAAATAAGATCCAGATAGCTTCGTCTCACAGAAAAAATAAAATCAGAATTTTGTCCAACGGGACCTTCCAGATTTACTCCAAACTGACTTGATGAAATTGTTGCTTTCCCACCGATACGATCACTTCTTCCATTCTTCAATTGTATTGAAAGGACTGAAGAAAGCTTGTCCCCGTAATTAACGGGAAACCCTCCTGTTGAAAAACTTGTTGATTTTACAAAATCAAGATTTATATAACTTATTGGCCCGCCCGTAGCACCCTGATTACCAAAATGATTAATGTTTGGAATTTTTATCCCATCAACCAAAAATAAATTTTCATATGGCGCTCCCCCTCTTATTATTAAATCATTTCTGCCTGCATCAGCCTGTGCCACGCCCGGTAAAATTGAAAGAGCTCTTACAACATCTTCAAAAGCTCCCGGTGATCTTCTTATTTCTTCATAGTTAAATTTTGCCGTACTCACTGTTTCTAAAGGACTTTTAAAAAAATAATCATCCTGAACTGTTACTTCATCTAATTGATAAGTTGTCTCCTGCAATTCAACATCAATTCTGTTTGGTTTAATTGAGTTAACAACAATATCAGTCTTAATTACCGACAAATAACCTACACTGGAAATTCTGATGCGGTATGTGCCCGGTTCAATTCCATCAATTTTATAATTTCCATCAACATCTGTTGAAGCACCAATATTAGTATCCATTACCAGAATGTTAGCCCCCGGCAAAGGTTGCTGAGTAATTACATCTTTTACACTGCCATAAATTATTCCTTTGTCTTCCTGAGCGTAGGAATCTGCGTAAATAAAAAACAGCATTAAAAAGATAATGGAAGTAATATTTTTTTTGCGCATTTAAGTCTCTCCTGCTATGTCAAATTAATGTCTAAATTATTTTATGCTAATTTACGCATATTTTAGCTGTATTACAAAATAATATTAAATAATACTTGACAAATATTAGACAATTTACTATAATTGTCTAAAATATTTAGATAGAGTTCTAAATAAAACAAAATCATCAAATAAAAGGAGTCCAAAATGAAAAACGCAGGAAAAACAGCCCTTGTAACACTTTTTACTATTGCTTTATTTGCAGTAGTAAGCACAAATACTTTTGCAGGTGATAAAAAGTCTTCAAAAAACATTGTTGAAACCGCTGTAGCAGCCGGTAATTTCAATACACTTGCAACCGCTTTAACTGAAACTGGTTTGGTTGACGCATTACAGAAAAAAGGTCCTTTCACAGTATTTGCTCCAACTGACGAAGCTTTTGCAAAATTACCAAAAGGTACACTCGAAAGTTTGTTAAAGGACAAAGAAGCATTAAAGAAAATCCTTCTGTACCATGTCGTATCCGGAAAGGTTATGGCATCTGATGTAGTAAAACTAAAAAGTGCTACAACTCTGCAGGGAAATGATGTAAACATTATGGTAACCGATGGAAATGTTATGATAAATAAATCGAAAGTTATAAAAGCAGATGTCAGCGCTTCGAATGGAGTGATACATGTAATAGATACGGTGTTAATTCCGGAAAACGACTAATCTCAAAAATCCCCGCCCGTTAGGCGGGGATTCTTTTTCTCTCCATTTTACAACTATTAAGTACGTACATTAATTTTATTATGAAAATTCTTTTAACAGGTGCAACAGGATATATTGCTCAAAGATTGTTACCCGTTCTGATAAAAAACGGACACGAAGTTATATGTTGTGTGCGTGATAAAAACAGGATTGATTTACAAAAATATCCAGCTGACAAAGTAAAAATTATTGAAGTAAATTTTCTTGACAAAGAAACACTTCAAAATATTCCTAAAAATATAGATGCAGCATACTATCTCATTCATTCAATGTCATCTGATGGCGATGAAGATTTCGAAAAACTTGAGACAATTTCGGCTAATAATTTTAAAGAACGGATACAACAGACAAAGGCTAAACAGGTTATTTACCTGGGAGGAATTGTAAACGAAACAAAACTTTCAAAGCACCTGAAATCCAGGAAAAATGTTGAATCAATTCTTGCATCTGCTGCATTCAATTTTACTTCCTTAAGAGCAGGAATAATTGTGGGCTCGGGTAGCGCTTCATTTGAAATTATACGAGATCTTGTGGAGAAATTACCTGTAATGATTGCGCCAAAATGGCTTGAAACAAAATCACAGCCTATTGCAATTAAAAATGTAATAGAATTTCTAAGTGGTGTTTTATTAAATGAAAAGACATACGGAAACATTTATGATATTGGCGGGCCCGAAATTCTTACCTACAAGCAAATGCTGATGAAATTTGCCTCAGTTAGAAAATTAAAAAGAAAGATATTCATAGTACCGGTTTTGACCCCGAGACTATCATCATACTGGCTTTATTTTGTTACAGCCGTTTCATACAGCCTTGCTAAAAATCTCGTCAATAGTATGAAAGTTGAAATTACCTGTAATGAAAATAATCTGGTTGGTTTATTAAATATCAAACTAATTAGCTATGATGATGCTATCAAAAATGCTTTCGATAAAATTGAACAGCAGCAGGTTATATCGAGCTGGAAAGACGCATTAACAAGTCACAAACTTGACGAGCGACTTTCGCATCTGGTCGAGATACCTAATCACGGTTGTTTCAAAGATTCCAGGGTGATCAGTCTGACAAATGAAAAAGAAACA
>CAZQQD010000059.1:0-19481 GCA_964595355.1 uncultured Ignavibacteriaceae bacterium
ATTTCTATAGAAAGAACTACGGTAAAGATAGAACAAAAATCGAAATTGCTGGATACATATCCCTGGATAATATTTCTTGCCTGGTATCTGGCAGTATATAGGAAAATGAGATATGGCAAGTACCTTCTGGCCGGCTGACTTTTTGAAGTTAAAATTAGGGATTTCTGTAATATTAGAAATAATTTAAAAGAACTATTAAAATGAAAAGTTTATCTGAGCTGGTTGGTGAAACTTTATTTATTCGCCAGCCTTCTATATGGAAAAGAAATTATGAATTACTTCATGGTGAAGAGGTTCTGGGTACTATCCGTTCAAAAAGTTTCCTGGGAAGAAGCATAATATTTAAAATGGAAAAGAATGAATGGGAAATTTATCAACCTTCTTTCTGGAAAACTGAAATTGCTATAAGGCAGGTGGGGTATGAACTTCCGTATGCAACGTTTAAAAGAGAAAGGCTTAAATTCGGTGGAATTGTAAAAATGTACAAAGGAGAACAGGTGAAAATTGAATACAAACTTTTTAAAAAAGGATATAACATTCAAACTACATCGGGAGAATTACTCGTTACTTTTAAAGACAGGGTTTCATTCAAAGAAAAAACTCAACTTCATATTGAACGTAAATCAGACTTACTTGATAAATATCCCTGGGTAATAGCACTTGCATGGCATATAATGCTGCAAAGAAAACGTGCTGCTCGTGCAGGTTAAAAAATTAAATTGAAATGGCTGAAAAAAAGAAATTTTTATTAAGAATCGATGGAAATGTTCACGCCGCCCTGGAAAAATGGGCGGCGGATGAATTACGAAGTATAAATGCACAAATTGAATTTCTGCTTAAGGATGCAGTGCGTAAAGCCGGGAGGTTAAAAACGACCACAAAACCCCCAAATACACCCTCCGAAATGACTGATAATTAAAAGAGTTATAGAAAACTGAAAAATCTTATTGCTTTTACATAAATATTCTTTATTTTCATAAATGTCTTCACAAATAAATCTATGAGCGGCCTAAGCAATTTTTGTTTGTGATCATTTTCATTTCATTTTTTGTTCATACTATAAATAACTTATTTTTAACATCTTAAAAGGAAACTTATGAAAAGAGGTCTTTTCATTGCGTCCATTTCTATTATCTTTCTATCTCTCATCTTTGTTCAGCTCAACTGTACACAAAACACTGAACAAAAGACCATGACCAAGGACGAGCAAATTGCACACGGAAAGTACCTGGTCAACCTCGGGGGCTGCAATGATTGTCATTCACCAAAAGTTATGACGAAAATGGGTCCTATGCCCGATACAACAAAACTACTTTCTGGACATCCTGCAGATGAACCATTAGGGGAAATTGATCCTACAGTTTATAAAAAGGGACAATGGGTAATGACAGGTGCTACGGATTTCACTTCCTGGGTAGGTCCGTGGGGAGTTTCTTTTACGGCCAATCTAACCCCGGATAATGAAACCGGCTTAGGAACCTGGACACCGGATTTGTTTATCAAAGCTATGAGAACTGGTAAACATATGGGAGTCGGAAGACCAATTCTTCCTCCTATGCCGTGGATGTTTATAGGTAATTGCACAGATCAGGATCTGAAAGCAATTTTTGCTTACCTGCATTCAATTCCTGCAATACACAATAAGGTCCCCGATCCGATTCCGCCTAATGTGTTGTTTGCCAAAAAATAATATAAATTGAAAAATCCCCTTTTTACAGGGGATTTTTTTATTTTCAAACCCAACATTTCCACCAGGACAAAGTCTAATAAGTTATACCTGCTTTTTAAATTTATTTGGGAGGTGGAAATGTTTTCCAGCTACATTAAGGTTATCATCAGGAATCTTAAAAAAAACACGCTTTTTTCCTTTATAAACATTTTTGGACTTGCTGTAGGCATGGCCTGTACTATTCTAATATTATTGTGGGTACAGGATGAACTCAGCTTTGATAAATTCAACAAAAATACTGATAATATTTATAGAGTTGTTGAAAACCAGTATTATGCCGGAGGGAAGTTATTTCCTGTAGCCGTTACACCCGGGCCCCTTGCAAAATCTTTAAAAGACAATTACCCAGAAATAACTAACTCAACCAGGTTCGATTACAGCAAAAGAACTTTACGATACAAAGACAAAGTATTTGACCAGGAAATAGCTTTTGCTGATCCCGCTTTTTTGAAAATCTTTACATATCCTCTGGAGAGAGGAAATCCAAATGATGCTCTGAACGACCCCAACACAATAATAATGACAAGAGAAGCTGCAGCAAAATACTTTGGAACTGATGATCCGATTGGAAAAAGCATAATAATAAATGACTCACTTAACTTAAAAGTCACCGGAATATTAAAAAAAGTTCCGGGGAATTCTCATTTAAAATTCGAAGCGGTTGTACCCTTTAAATTTCAGAAAACTCTGGGCAGAGATCTCGATCAGTGGGGCAATAATTCTTATTATACATATGTCCAATTACAGCCCAATACATCCGTACAAGAAATTGATAAAAAAATAAAAAAAGAAATTAAACGACATAATGAAGGCTCTGTTTGTGATATTTATCTTCAGCCGTTGTTAAAAATCCATTTATACTCTGCGGGAAAATATACAGCCGATATACATGGACTCGGGAATATAGATACTGTAAACATTTTCTCTCTTATTGCATTAATCGTTCTTTTCATTGCTTGCATAAATTTTATGAATTTATCCACAGCACGTGCTACAAAAAGAGCGAAAGAGGTCGGAATGCGTAAAGTGATTGGCGCCGGTCGCTTTCAGATAGTTAAACAGTTTTACTTTGAATCAATTTTCTTCGCTGTATTTGCGTTGATAATCGCCCTGATCATCTCTGACCTGATGCTTAATCCCTTTAATCACCTTGCAGGAAAAGAAATCTCCTTCAGCTCGCTTGGGGGTACAATGCTTGCAGGACTTATAATACTAACGATTTTAACGGGACTAATTGCAGGAAGTTACCCCGCAATCTATCTATCATCTTTTTTGCCTGTAAAAGTTTTAAAATCAGATTCTGTTGTTTTCGGTGGAGGTTCTCTTTTTAGAAAAGTTTTGGTAGTAACACAGTTTTCACTTTCACTTATATTAATTATAGGCACAGTTATAGTTTCAGAACAATTGGATTATATAAAAAGTAAGGATCTCGGATTTAACAGAGAGAACGTGATTGGGTTTAAAATAAATGAAACTGTAAGATCAAATCTTGAAACAATAAAAAATGAATTAAAAGAAAACCCAAAGATAATATCAGTTGCTGCCTCAAACGTTAATCCAACTTTTGTATCAAATTCTACTTCGAGCTTAAACTGGGAAGGGAAAAATCCTAATGACATGCTCCTATTTCATTTTATGTTCACCGATCAGGATTTTGTTAAAACATTCAAAATGAAAATGGCGGAGGGAAGATTTTATTCTAATGACTACGGCACTGATTCCACTTCAATAGTACTAAATCAGGAAGCAGCTAAAGTTATAGGAGTTAAGGAGCCAGTTGGGAAAAATCTTACAATGTGGGGAATGAAGATGAAAATAATCGGCGTTGTTAAGAATTTTAACTTCAAACCTCTCGAAACCAAAATTGAACCAATGGTTATACTGAATGCTAAAAATTTGCTTCGCACAATGTACGCGCGAGTAAAACCGGGAGACCTGCCTAATACTATAAGTTATATAAAAGATATTTATAAAAAATTTAGTCCTTCTGCTCCTTTTAACTATCATTTTCTCGATGAAGATTTTGACAATCTTTACAAATCAGAGACAAGGATGCAAACCATTTTCGGGTACTTCGCAATATTTGCGATAATCATTTCCTGCCTTGGTTTATTTGGATTAGCCTCCTACATTGCAGAAAGAAGGACAAAAGAAATAGGAATAAGAAAAGTTCTCGGCGCAAACATTTTTAATTTAACGTACTTGCTCTCCCTCGAATTCACAAAATGGGTTTTGATATCTAATATCATAGCCTGGCCGGTTGCTTATTATTTTATGAACAAATGGCTGCAGGGATTTGCATATAGGACAGATCTTTCTATATGGATATTTCCCTTATCTGGGCTTTTGATTCTGCTAGTTGCTCTTCTAACTGTTTCTTACCAGGCAATTAAAGCGGCCCTGATCAACCCGGTAAAATCGTTGAAATATGAATAATTAATTATCAATTTTTTAGCTGAAGGAAGAAAATTTTAGTTTTTGCTAAATATTCTTCCTTCCCACTTATAAGAAACTGCATCAAATTTGCTTCTCTCATTTGGAAGAATGCGTCAAATTACTGCATATTTTCAAACAATTTTAGGGTTTTATCAAACCCTGATTAATGGAATATTTTTTGTTCTGATTTCAGAACTTTGGGTCAATTCCTCTGCTTTCTCCTAATAAAATTTTTTATGGAGATATATGTACAATTCAATCGTTCTCGTTAAGCAGGTTCCAGATACTGCAAACATTTCCGGCAAAGTTATGAAAGATGACGGGACAGTGAACCGTTCCAAACTTCCTGCAATCTTTAACTATGAAGATAAAGTCTCACTTGAGCTCGCCTTACAGATAAAAGAGCGTTACGGTGGAAAAGTAATAGCAATAACAATGGGTCCGCCCCGCGCGTCAGATATTTTGCGGGAGTGTCTTTATATGGGGGCGGACGAAGTTTACCTCATTAGTGATAGAAAATTTGCCGGCGCAGATACTCTTGCAACTTCCTACGTTTTAAGTGAAGCAATAAAACAGATTGGAAATTATCATTTCATTTTTGCCGGCAGGCAGGCAATTGATGGCGACACTGCACAGGTTGGCCCACAAACAGCAGAAAAACTAAATGTCCCACAAATCACTTACACAGAAGAGATAATAGATCTTAAGGACAACAAGATACAGATCAAAAGAAAAATTGATGGCGGCTACGAAATTGTTGAGAGTAAGCTCCCCGTTCTGCTTACGGTATTAAAAGATGTAGTAACTCCCCGCCCGTTCAGTACAAAAAGAGTTATGGCTTACAAAGGAGCAAAATCACTAATTGATCTTGAAAAACTCACGGAAGAAAATTCACTCTTATATATAGATAAACTTGTTCACGAATACAAAGAGCGCGGTTTATATATAAATACACTTACCACCGACGATATGAAAATAGAAGCTGAACGTTGTGGAATAAAAGGATCGCCTACAAAAGTATATAAAGTTGAATCAGTTGTTCTTGCAAGCAATGGTCATAAAAACATTGAAGCGACCAAAAACGGACTCGGAGAATTAATAGATCAATTGCTTAACGACCATATATTGGGCTAGGAGGAATAAACAATGAATTTTAAAAACGAAGTCTGGGTTTTTATTGAACAACGTGGTGGTAAACCAGCCGATGTAAGTTTTGAACTCCTTTGCAAAGGAAATAAACTTGCCGAAATTATGGGAGGTGTTTTAAAAGCAATTGTGATTGGCTCAAATACAGATGAAATTACAAAGCAAACTTTTACATACGGAGCAGATGAGACAATCGTATTCGACCATCCTTCGCTCAAAAATTTCAGAACCCTTCCTTATGCAAAAATTTTACAGAATCTTGTAAAAGAACAAACTCCGAGAATTGTACTTTTTGGCGCAACAATAATCGGAAGGGACCTCGCACCTAGAGTAGCATCACACACAAAAAGCGGCCTAACAGCAGACTGTACTGATCTTCAAATTTCTGATGTGAAATATTTAAACCAAAATCACTCAAAACTTTTACTTCAGATTCGTCCTGCATTTGGCGGAAATATTATTGCAACTATTATTACTCCTGACGTGCCTACACAAATGGCAACTGTGCGCGAAGGGGTTATGGAACTCTTTCCGCTTGAAAAACCTAAAGAAGGAAAGATTACAAAGCTTGAATACAAACCAGACCCTGTAGATGATCTTGTTCAGATAATAAAACAGCATCGTGAAGAAAATAAAGTGAATTTAAAAGCCGCTCCTGTAATTGTAGCAGGAGGTTATGGACTCGGTACGAAAGATAATTTTCGTCTGGTCGAAGAACTAGCACATACAATCGGCGCAGAAGTGGCGGGAAGTCGCGCCGCTGTTGATGCGGGCTTCGTTACACCTGACAGGCAGGTTGGGCAAACAGGGGTTACAGTTCGTCCAAAACTTTACATCGCTATTGGCATTTCAGGAGCCATCCAGCACAGAGCAGGAATGAAAGACTCGAATAAAATTATTGCAATAAATACCGATCCGGAAGCACCGATTTTTGATATTGCACATTACGGAATCGTAGGTGATGCTACGCAGGTAATTCCCCAATTTATTGAAGTATATAAACACAAACTGAAATAAGGAAACCGATGCCTAATTTTTTCACGGATAACAGCGATCTACAATTCATTTTCAACAATTGTGATATGAAAGAGGTTGTTGCAATTGCAGAAGATAATTATGAACAGGCAAAAGAATTTAACTATGCACCTGTAAATTATGATGACGCAATTGAAAACTATAAGAAAGTGCTTGAGATAGTTGGCGATATTGCCGGGAATTTTATTGCAGAGCGCGCATCTGGTGTAGATGAAGAAGGCGCAATACTACAAGAAGGGAAAGTTCATTATGCAAAAGGAACAGAAGAAAATCTGAAGCAACTTTCTCAGGCTGATCTCCGTGGAATGATTTTTCCAAGGAAGTATGGTGGATTGAATTTCCCTTTTACTTTTTACTTAATGGCAATAGAAATGATTTCACGAGCGGATGCATCTCTAATGAACATTTTTGGACTACAGGATATCGGTGATACAATTAAAAAATTTGGATCCGAGGAACAGAGAGAAGAATTTATTCCCGGCTTTTGCACAGGTGAATATACCGGCGCAATGGCATTAACGGAACCGGATGCAGGTTCGGACCTGCAGGCAGTAAAGTTGCAGGCTTACCAGAACGAAAAAGGCCGGTGGTTTTTAAAAGGAGTCAAAAGATTTATCACCAATGGTAATGGTGATGTGCTTTTAGTTCTTGCGAGATCTGAGGTAGGATCAAAAGATGGACGCGGGCTCAGTATGTTTGCATGCAAAAGAGATAAGACAATTGTTGTAAGAAGGATAGAACATAAACTTGGCATTCATGGTTCTCCAACCTGTGAGCTTCAGTTTAATGATACTCCCGCTCAACTCGTCGGTCAAAGAAAATTTGGATTGATAAAGTACGTTTTCGATTTGATGTTCCGAGCAAGAATGGGAGTCTCTGCACAGGCGCTGGGAATTTCACAAGCAGCTTATGAAGAAGCCTTGAAATATGCAAAAGCAAGGGAACAATTTGGTAAATCTATTTATAATATTCCTGTAATTTCAAATATGCTGATAGATATGCGCGTTATGCTGGAAGCCAACAGGGCTTTATTTTATTATGCAGCTGGCTCAGTCGACATAAAAGAAAAACTGGAAGAAAAAATTGAAAAACTGAAAACGGAAAGCAAACCTTTCAGCGAAGAAAATATTCGTTTGAAGAAAACAACAAAGGAAGCGAATCTACTAACACCGATTTCTAAATATACACTGACTGAAGCCGCAAATAAAATCACATATGATGCTTTACAGATTCACGGCGGTACCGGTTATATGCGAGAATTTAAAGTTGAACGACTTGCCCGCGATGCAAGAATTACAAATATATATGAAGGGACTTCACAGCTTCAAATTGTTGCCGCAAGTGGTGGAGTTGTAAACGATATTCTTGCAGAAAGATTTGACGAGTGTGAAAAGAAAAATTATAAAGGAGGAGTTGCCCCGCTTGTAAATCATTTAAGGGAAATAAGAGAAATATTTGAAGACTGCCTGAAATACGTAATCGAGAAAAAAGATCCTGCATTCCAAGATGTTGCTGCAAAAGATCTGGTTGAACTTTATACATATTTAATAATCGGCTACCTTTTGCTCGACCAGGCAGAAATTGAGCCTAAAAAGGTTTTCATTGCAAACCGCTACGTCTTGACTTCTCTTGCTAACGCAAGAAAAAATGCAGAGTCAATCAAAGACGGTTTGTTCTCGGATATTTTACACGCAGAAAAAATTTTATCATAAACTATAATGGAGAACAATATAATGGGAGAAAAGAAACTGCACTACTATAAGATATATGATGATCAGGAAAAACTTAACTACTTAAAAAGCTCATTGTGCCATTCAGAGCTGGAACAATGGTTAAAAGAATATGAAATAAAGCATCAGAAATATTTTAATGCAGAGCTCGTGCAATTCTTAAAAGAACACGACAAAGAGGCGGAAATTATAGAGGTAACTGATTTATCATATTAAAAAATTTCAGCCACCGAATCTATTAATCAGCTTTATAAACCAAAGGCGAACAATATTATCCCGAGCGTTAATCCTATTGTTAAATTAAACAATTTTATATTTATAGAATCTTTAACGGAATAAGAAAGCATTGGCAAAAGCCCGTGTCCGTCCTGTACAATTGAATTTGTTAAAAGTACAGAAAACGGAACAACGCCAGTTGCAAACATTGTGACAAAAATAAGGTTAGGACCGGATTCAGGAATCAATCCCACAAGTGCTGAAATAATAAGAACAAGAAAAACATATTCGTGGGAAATTTTGTCAATATTCCAGTAGTGCATTCCAATTTCGATAAACAATAAGGCCCCGAATGTCCACAATAACGTTTTCCACAGGTGATGTTTAATTATATGTCCCCAAATATGTTCTTTCAAATAATGTTTAAAGCTTCTTTCATCTTTATGATATTGTTTTACTTCACAATCAATGCAGGTCGGTATGTTAAATTTATTCACCGTAAAATCTATAACTTTTGAAAATATAACTCCGATAAAAAATAAAGCTACAAAAAGAAGGAGTGCAGTTTTCGGAAACATTACCAACATAACAAAAGCTTCATCCCCTGAAGTAGCTATCATGCTGCCGGCAAGTGCACCAAAGCTTATCATCCCGTGCATGTAAAGACTAACATTTGCAAATGCGCCCATACATCCAGGCACAGTACCTACAGCAGAAGTAACGAGATACTGTTTCCATTTCCCTGCCGAATCTAGAAGAAGCGCAAATTTCCCTTTGCTCCATACGTTAAGAAGATCAACGGTGATCATCATCATAAGTACGAACAGGGTTATTTTTACACTTTCAAGTATTGTATCAGTAAATATATTTAGCATCACTTATTACTAATTATTTATCGTAAGCGTACAATTTAAAAATATCAGCCATAAGATAAGCTAATCTTTCATTTATTAAAAAAGAAGATGAAAACTTACAGCTATTTCAATTTGAGCCAAGAGACACTTCTGTCTTTTACGAACCCCATTCCCTCAAC
Source organism: uncultured Ignavibacteriaceae bacterium (assembly GCA_964595355.1). GTDB lineage: Bacteria > Bacteroidota > Ignavibacteria > Ignavibacteriales > Ignavibacteriaceae > JAKAGZ01. The sequence continues at coordinate 9,326 of CAZQQD010000059.1, forward strand.
TAATTTCTGGGCTGGAATATTTTTGTCTTCGCATTGGAGGAAAGGGATTTTACCAATTGCTCTGCATTGCCTGATTAGTGAAGTGGTGATTTCTTTTGCAAAACCTCTTCTCCTATATTCTTCTATAACATGCATTGAACCAAGCGAGCTATCATCGTGTGTGAGTGCCCATGCCACTAGCTTTCCACCTTCATAAATACCGGCACTTACAGATCTTTCAATCCGCTCATTTAAATATTTTACAGAAAGCATACCTTTATATATAGATTGTGAAATAATATATTCCGTATCTTTTGTTGTCAGTCTTTGCGTTTCGATTTTATTTTCAGGTATTTCTTTATCCTGTGGAAAATGATATTGGTAAGCATCGATCAGCCAATCGGTTTTTCTGCTTTTCGTTAAATGGGATATTTGCCAATCATCCAGCGCTCCAAAATATTTATTTTCAGCATTTATATTTTTAATTAAATCAGCAAATTCTTTTTCATCTTCACCATACAAATATATCCATTTATCACCCTCGCTTCCCTGCACTAATAAAGAATTTCCCATACGTATTAATCTTTCCAACGGATTTTCATTGATATATCCAATTATACTTAGATTGTACACTTCGTTTCTGATTAGTTGTTTAATCGCTTCGTGCTTTTCTTTGTCTGTCATACTTCAAAAATATTCAATAATTGTTAAATTTTTGGTACATATTTGTGATAATTAATAAGTATGTTATCTTTTTACAATATTAAGGAGCTGGTGTAAAAATGAAACAAATATTAACTATCTTCATAATTGCATTAACGGCTCTAAGTGTCGGTTGCCAGCAAAAACACAATAAAATATATAAAGATGAGAATGTAAGTATGACAGATCAAAATGCAAAATTAGACACAGCAACTTTCGGGGAAGGATGTTTCTGGTGCACTGAAGCAGTTTTTGAAAGATTAAAAGGGGTAAAATCGGTCATATCCGGCTATTCCGGCGGAACGGTTGCAAATCCAAGCTATGAAGAAGTATGCACCGGCAAAACCGGGCACGCAGAAGTTACTCAAATAGTTTATGATCCCAATGTAATAAGCTATCAGGAATTGTTGATAGTTTTTTTCAGAACTCACGACCCTACTTCTTTGAACAGACAAGGTGCCGATACAGGAACGCAATATAGATCTGTGATCTTTTATCATAATGAAAAGCAGAAAGAGCTGGCTGAATTTGCAAAGAAAAAAATAAATGAAGAAAAACTATATGATAAACCAATTGTAACTGAAATTTCTCCATTTACCCAATTTTATAAGGCCGAAGATTATCACCAGGATTATTATGATAATAATCCAAACCAGGGATACTGCGTTTACGTAATTGCACCTAAAGTTGAAAAGTTTGAAAAGCTTTTTAAAAATAAGTTAAAAAAATAATTTTTTTAGTAGAGACTCACTATGGAAGGTCTCTTCCCATTATCAGTGATTACCATATTTTTTCTCGCCAGCAACAACCATAAGTTTTAAATAATTTTGTTTCGGCGGCAATGGACAAGTCGCATACGGAGTAAATGCGCAAGGCGGATTATAAGCTCTATTAAAATCCAGAATCACATTTCCAGCCGAATCCGGTTTACTTGTGTATAGAAATCTTCCCGCACCGTAAGTCTCTTTCCCGCTCGTCTCATCTGCAAAGATTATAAAGAATTCATCCCCTTCTTCTATTACATCGAGTTTAAAAACCGTATTATTTTTTTTAAATACAAGAGCTCCTGGTGATTTATCTTCTTCAACTGTACCCAATATAGTGGGAATTGATATAGTTTTTGGAGGATCGTAATTCTCAAACTTAGACCTAATTTTCCAGTCTTCATTTACCGGGAAATTTTCTATTCCTTCAAAATTATTCAATAAATCTGCATCCAGATCACGAAGTCTTACTCCGTATTTATTCCCTCTTTTAATTATGTACCATTTTAAAAAGCCAACTGATAATTGAGTGGGATCTCCGGACATATCGGTTTTTAATTTCAATTCTTTCACACGTTTATTATTACTGATAACTTCTACACCCCGATTTATTTTTACAACTATGACACTATCACTAAGTATAAATGTACCAATCCTTCCCGGAGCCTTTCCTTTGGGAAATACGATATCGTTTCCTGGGTTTGTGCCAAAAGTATTTTCACCAGGCTTTAGCCAATAAAGGCCTGCAAGATTCAACCAACCGTTTTCCTTTTTAAGATTTTCAATTCTTTTATTATGCCATTGTTTAACAGAAGCAATATATTCAGGACTTCCTTTCTCACCAGTATCATTGCTGCAACTCCAAAACGTTAACAATATGATACAGAAAAGAAAAAATATTGTAGAGTTAAGAATCTTATTTACTTTCATTTAAACCTTTTGAATTACTTGTTTTTAAGTTGTTTCCAAAATAATTTCATACTAATTTTATTTAAAAAAAATTATCACTTAAAATTAAAGAAGAGCTTTTATGAATGAAAAAGAACTAAACGAACTTCGTTATCCAATCGGCAGATTTACTGCACCAAAGGAAATTACTAATGAACAAATTATAAATTACATAAAAACCATTGAAGAATCTCCCGAAAATTACAGACAAGCAATTCGTGATTTAAACGAAGAACAACTGGATACTCCATACAGATCCGGCGGTTGGACAATACGCCAGGTTATTCATCACGTTCCTGATAGTCATATGAACAGCTATATGCGTTTCAAGTTGGGTTTAACCGAAAATAAACCCACCATAAAAACTTACGATGAAGCCAAATGGGCTGAACTTGGGGATTCAAGAGATACCCCTATAGAAGTTTCCCTCAATCTACTTGAAAATCTGCACAAAAGATGGGCACTGCTTTTAAGATCATTTACTAAAAATGATTTTAATAAAACCGTGAATCATCCTGAATGGGGAGAAATCAGGTTAGATAAAATGCTTGCTTTGTATGACTGGCACTGTAAACATCACCTTGCACATATTACAAATCTTCGCAAAAGAATGGGCTGGTAATTTCTTTGCAAACATATCCTGTTTCTTTTCTTTTTAGTTTAAAACTTCTTATCTTCTTAAAAACAGGAGGTAAGGAATGTATGCTATAAATCACGCAGCAACTGCTCTCTTAATAAAAAAGAAATTTCCCAAACAAAAAATGATCTGGCTGCTCGTTTCTGTTCAGCTTGTTGAGCTGATGTGGGTGGCATTTAATTACCTTGGAATAGAAAAATTTGAAATTGTTGATGGAACAATTCACTTAGGTTATCTTCCCTGGTCGCATTCTGTCTTTACGGGAGTGGTTTTAAGTCTTGCTACATGGTTGATAATTTCAAAAGGTTTTAACAATTCAAAATTGGGGACTGCAATTGCCCTTGGCATTATCTCCCACATTATTTTAGACATTTTTATGCATGAACCGGATATCGCCCTTGCCCCTTTTGCAAGCAACTCAACTTTAGGTTTGAATATTCAGAACATTCCTCTGTTAACAATAATCGTTGAAACAGGATACGGAATCTTTTGCTGGTGGTATTTTAAAGGCAACAAATCCCTTTTAGCTGCCATAATAATTTTAAACCTGATAAATATTCCGTTTATTTTTAACATATCTTCTGAGGCAATAAATTTAATTCAGAAAATTCCTGCGCTATTGCCGTCAATAATTCTTGTACAGATTATTTATACCTGGTACTTTGTCTGGAAATACAGCCAAGCTATCCCGGTAAATAACTGATATTTTCTTTAAAATTAGCCGAAGCAAATGAGTCGTTTTCGTGTAATTTTGATTGTAAATTGAAAAAATATCTTTTAAGTTTATAAATCTTTCTATTTAATCTACTTCTTACTTTTAAAGGACACACTAGATGAAACTCAAGATTTTTTCCTTTTTTCTTTTTTCTACGATTTTTGTTTCCCCTGTTTTATCACAGGAACCTTCGCATTATGACTGGGGAAAATTCACACGGGCAGACACCCTTCGAGGAATGTTAACTCCATTGAGAACCTGCTACGATGTAACTTACTATCATCCTGATATTAGAATAAATCCAGCGGATAGTACAATAAAAGGATCAAATACAATAAGATTTAAAGTAGTTACACCTTTTCAAAAAATGCAGGTTGATCTTTTTCCTAATATGAATGTAGATAAAATTCTATTTGAGGATGGACAAAAATGTAATTATTCAAGAGAATACGGCGCCGTGTTTATAACTCTACCCGAAAAACTTGAAAGGGGCGAACATCAAATTGTCTTTTATTATTCGGGAAGACCGCAGCTAGCTAAACGTCCACCTTGGGATGGTGGTTTTACCTGGACTCACGACAATGAAGGAAATCCCTGGGTTTGTGTTACATGCCAGGAAACTGGAGCAAGTCTCTGGTGGCCGAATAAAGATCACCAGTCAGAAGAAGCGGACAGTACATTGTTAAGTATAACCGTTCCCCCTGATCTTGAAGATATTTCAAACGGAAGACTAAGAAGCGTAACAACTACCAAAGATGGATGGAAAACTTACAACTGGTTTATCTCTGCTCCAATCAACAATTATGATATGACAGTGAATATCGGAAAATTTAAGCACTTTGGCGATACTTATACAAGCTCTGATGGTTCAAAACTAACTCTTGATTTTTATGTGCTTCCGGAAAATTATGAAAAAGCTAAAGTACAGTTTAAAGAAGCAAAAAATATGCTCAGATGTTTCGAAAAAGATTTTGGTAAATATCCTTTCTACAAGGACGGCTACAAATTAATAGATGCGCCTCACAATGGAATGGAACATCAGAGCGCAGTTGCTTACGGAAACCATTACTGGAAGGGTTATGTCGGTAGAGCTTCATCTAAAGTCGGATTAAAATTTGATTTTATAATTATTCACGAAAGTGCCCACGAATGGTGGGGAAACAGTGTAACTGCAAAAGATGTTGCTGATATGTGGATCCACGAAAGCTTCGGCGCATATGCTGAAGCTCTATATGTAGAATGCAATTGGGGACGTAAAGCCTCCCTTAAATATATAAATGCAAAAAAACAAGGTGTACATAACCTCAGACCGATCATCGGCCCTTATAACGTAAATCATTCAGGCGATGGAGATATGTACAACAAAGGTCAATTAGTTTTAAACACGCTCCGCGATGTTATTAATAATGATTCACTCTGGTTTTCTATTCTTCGTGGAATTCAGAGAACTTATTATCATAAAATAGTAACCGCTGACGATATAACTAATTATATAAACGAGAAAACCGGTACAAATTATGATTATTTCTTCGATCAATATTTAAGATATCCGGACATTCCGGAGTTCCAGGCATTTGTAACTGAAAAAGGACATAAAACAGTTGTAATGTACAGATGGAATGCAGACATAGGTGATTTTCATATGCCAATAAAAATAACAACTGCAAAAGATAGATATGAATTCATTTATCCAACCACAAAATTACAAATGCTCAAATTAAAAGATCTCGATCCATGGGATTTCAAAGTAGCTGAAGATCTTTTTTATTGTAAAACAAGTATTAGACGGGGCTATGTAGATCCGAACAGCACAATACAAATTGACAGAATATTCGGGAGATAAATAATTATAATTAACAACATCTTGGAATACAAATGAAAAAGCTATTAACACTCTTTATAATTGTGATTTTATTCATACCAGCATTAAAATCACAGACAGAAGATAAAAGCCTCCTTACAATTGACCGTATCTTTAATTCAAAAGAATTTTCAAGTCAATGGTTTGGTCCGGCAAGGTGGATCGACAGCGATAAAAGCTATACTACACTTGAGCAGTCAAAAGACTTTAAAGGCGCAAGAGACATTGTAAAATTCGATCCCGAAACAGGGAAAAGTGAAATACTTGTTGATGCAAAACACTTAATTCCTGAGGGCGAAAAAGAACCACTGCGAATTGCAAATTACAACTGGTCACAAGACGGAAAAAAATTGTTGATTTACACTAACACAAAAAGAGTATGGAGAAGAAATACAAAGGGCGATTACTGGGTTTTTGATCTCGATACCTGGAATATGCAGAAAATGGGCGGAAAAGAGGCAAAGCCCTCAACACTGATGTTTGCCAAATTTTCTCCCGACGGCAAAAAAATAGCTTACGTAAGAGAACATAATGTGTACTCAGAAGATATTGCAACAGGAAAAATCACTCAACTTACCTTTGATGGAACCGATAAAATAATTAATGGTACATTCGACTGGGTATACGAGGAAGAGCTTGACGACCGTGATGGGTTCAGGTGGAGCCCGGACAGCAAATCAATCGCTTTCTGGCACCTTGATTCAAGACCAGTTTCTATTTTTTATTTGATCAACAATACTGATTCGCTTTATCCATTTTTAAAACCAATTCCATATCCAAAAGTAGGACAGGAAAATTCGATCTGTAAAGTAGGCGTTGTAAACGCCGATGGAGGAAAAACGACCTGGATGAATGTACCTGGAGATCCACAGAATCATTACATTGCCAGAATGGACTGGGCTGATAACTCAGATGAATTAGTAATTCAACAATTAAACAGACAGGAAAACACTGACCTGTTGATGATGTGTAATGCAAAAAGCGGCGATGTTAAAACAATTCTCATTGAAAAAGATTCAGCCTGGGTAGATGTAGTGAATGATTTTATGTGGCTGAATAATGGAAAAGAATTTACGTGGGTAAGTGAAAGAGATGGATGGAGACATATTTATATTTTCTCACGAGACGGACAAACAAAACGGCTTGTAACACCAGATGCATTTGATGTAATAAATATTGTTAAAATTGATAACAAAGGCGGATACATTTATTTTATTGCATCACCCGATAATGCTGGCCAGCGTTATTTGTACAGAGTAAATATAAGCGGAACTCCTCACGAAGAAAGATTAACTCCCGAATCACACGTAGGAACCAACGGTTATCAAATATCTGAAACTGCTAAATATGCTTTTCATTATTATTCAAACTTTGAAGCTCCGCTTACTACTGACTTAATAAGCCTTCCTGACCATAAAATTATACGTACACTGGTCGATAATAAAGAGCTAAAAGAAAAAGTTGATGCACTCAAAAAAACACCCGTGGAATTTTTCAAAGTAAAAACCAAAGATAATATTACACTGGACGGATGGATGATGAAACCATACAATTTTGATTCTTCAAAGAAATACCCCGTTTTATTTTATGTCTATAGCGAACCGGCAGGTCAAACGGTGCTTGACAGATGGGGGGGAGCAGGTTATTTATGGCATTTAATGCTGACTCAAAAAGGATATATAGTAGTTAGTGTTGATAACCGTGGGACTCCGGCACCGCGTGGAAGAGAATGGAGGAAATCCATTTATGAAAAAATCGGAATTTTAAATTCACACGATCAGTCTGAAGCTGCTAAAGCAATATTCAAAAAATATAATTTTATAGATACCGACAGGGTTGGTGTTTGGGGCTGGAGCGGCGGTGGTTCTGAAACACTCAATTTAATGTTTCGTTACCCGGATATCTATAAAACGGGTATGTCTGTTGCACCCGTTAGCACCGAATGGCTCTATGATGATATTTACCAGGAGAGATATATGAATCTTTGGGACCTCAACAAAGACAACTACATAGAAGGTTCACCGATCACTTATGCAAAGGATTTAAAAGGTAATCTGCTTATAGTTCATGGTACCGGTGATGACAACGTCCATTTCCAGGGAACTGAACGCTTGATAAACGAACTTATAAAACAGAATAAAATGTTCACAATTATGATATATCCTAACAGAACACACGGAATTTATGAAGGCGAAAACACGAGCAGGCATTTGAGAGAAGTTTTAACAAATTATCTTGAAACTCATTTACCGGCTGGTGGAAGGTAATTAATAGTGTTGTTGCAGAGCTGCTATTTTATAGCAAAAAAGACTAAAGAACAACTCTGCAGCTTATTATTAAACTTTTTTTGAAAATCTTAAAATGCGAAACACAAAATCCTTTTACTTGTTAACAATATTTCTTATTTCTTTTTTACCCTCAGTAATTTACAGTTGTCAAAGCGAGGGTACTTCCGACACGTCAGGAACAAATGAATATTTAACTAAACGGCCTGTTCAAATTGATTTTGATAAAGATAGTATTATTTTCAGTTTTAGTGACACAGATGGCCAAAATATTCTAACAATTGATGATTCCCTGCCCGACCCAAATATATATACCAAAACTATTTCTACTGACGGATCGCTGATTCCTGTTACTTTTACAACAAAAAAAAGAGGAACAAAAGGAAAAGATTTTCGAAAGACATATTATAACTTTTCTAATTGTGGTGGTTATCTTTTCAAATGTAAAAATAAAAAAGTTGATTTTGACAGAACAATTCTTTTGATATCAGATAAATTTTTATCTAACAGAAAATTCCTTGGAATTCCTTCACCAGAGACAAAACCTTTGAATAAAGTTATAGCAGACACTCTTCAGGAAATAAAGCATAGAAAAATAAAAAGTTCATTTCCGCTCGTTAAGCTTGGGAAAGATGCAGCCTTGTATATTGTAAATTTTGAAGTTGTAAATGATACTGCTATGTATTCGCTTGTGCTTGTGAAACCGAACAAGCTTGCATTCCAGGACAATTATGCCAAATATGAGCCGGACGGGACATGGAGAGTTGACGACGGGGGGATTATAGATCCGTCTGCATTCCAAGTGCTTGCACAATTTAGTTCTGAACATAGAATTGAGTTTGTACTCGACTGGATAGGTACCGAGGGTTATTTTACCCAATATATAATTGAAAACGGCAATCAGCTTGAAATGGTAAAAAACGGCTACCGTTATGCAGCTCCGCAATAATTTTTACTTTTCAAAAGTAACTGAATCCGGTTTCGCTCCTAGTTTCATTAATGCACCGTTTATATCCTGCACAAACTGATCCGGTCCGCATACATAGAAATTCTGATTAAAATCTAAAATGTTTTCTTTCAAAAACGACTCATCAATTTTTCTGTTGTCATACATATCGTTTTTTTCACGAGTAAGTGTGTTATAAAATTTATTGCCGAGCATTTTTTCAAATTCTTCTTTCAGGATAATATCCTGTTCAGTTTTATTTGAATATATCAATCTGTTTCCTCCAAGCTTATTATCTTTTTGAAGCTGCCTGAAGATGGCAATAAAAGGAGTAACGCCTGCACCACCAGCAATAAAAACCCCCGGCCCTTTGTAACTTATTGCGCCCCAGACGTCGTGAAGAATCAATTCATCCTCTGCTTTGAGGTTCCCAAGTTCATCAGTTACACCGTGACGCTCAGGATAAATTTTAATTGTAAACTCCAGGTCTTTCCATTCATTTAATCCTGTAAATGTAAATGGTCGATTTTCATTTTTTAATTCCGGTTTATTTATTGCAGCTTCTGTGGCCTGTCCGGGAGTAAATTTATAACCAGCGGGTTTTTCAACCGTAAATCTTCTTACATCGTGGGTTACCTCTTCGACTTTCAAAATTTTTACGATATGCTCTTCCATAAAATTCCTTGTTTTGTTAAAGCAAATTTATATATAAAGTTAACTTCTTAAATTTAAAATGCAAATGTATCTATAGATAACCCTATAGGTTAAAAATTTAAGATAAAAATACATATCTTTGAGTAAATCATTTCAAAAAAAAACTAATATGGGCGCAAAAACCGGAGTTTTACTTATTCAACTTGGTACGCCGGACAGTCCCTCTGTGCCGGATGTTAGAAAATATTTAAGAGAATTTTTAAGTGATGCAAGGGTAATTGATATTTCGTGGCTTGGGAGAACTTTGCTTGTTAATCTTATAATAGCGCCTTTCCGTGCATTCAAATCCGCAAAAATTTACCGGCAGTTATGGACGGAAAACGGAAGTCCGCTTCTCTATTACAGCGAAAACCTGAAAAATAAATTGCAAAAAATAATCGGTGACGATTTTGAAATTGAACTGGCAATGAGATACCAGAGTCCTTCAATGGAATCGGTTTTGGAAAGAATGAGAAAGAAAAATTATCACAGGATAATTATTCTGCCATTATTTCCGCAATATGCTTCGGCAACTAACGGCTCTGCAATTGATAAAGCAATGAAAATTATCAGGAAGTGGTGGGTTATTCCGGATATAAAAATTATCAGCCAGTTTTATGATGATG
>CAZQQD010000060.1:0-19372 GCA_964595355.1 uncultured Ignavibacteriaceae bacterium
ACTAAAATTATAACGATAATTATCAATATGAGTACGCCTACGGCAAGATAACCGGTTGTCTTGATGTCTTGTATGGACTTTATCACTTCGTAGCCTTTAGATGCTATATTTGCAACTGTAGAAAAGAAAGATTTAACACCGTTGTAACTTTTTTCTAAAAAAGTCCAAACATCAAATTTGAAATTCTCTTCATCAGTTATAACTATCTTAGGCGGGTTGCCCTGTTCAACCTTATCAAGGTGAGAAGGGACCGGACTCTCTTTAACTGGAAGATTATCAAGTCCCTTGTTTGGTATGTTCTCAAATTCGTTCATTTCTTTACATCGTCTGCATTTTTGTTTTTCAAAATATTTAGGGAAATGAAATTGAGAACTTTCATTATCCCGTTATAAATTGCATTATTACTCACTGAAGGGAATAGCATCGTAATAACATTTGCTATCGCTATGATAGCTGCATAATACATTGCTATCTTAGCCAATAAATCACTGCTAAATAAAGTTGATAAATCCATTACATTTCACCTTTTATTTGTTTAATTATTGTTTGTATTGAATCTATTTTATGTTGTAGCTGTTTTTGCATTGCGGTTATTGAGTCCGCTTTTTGTGTGTATTCATGCGGTGAATTATCTCGTACCGGAACATATGTAGTACATCCTAAAAAGAATAATGTAGAAAGGAGAATAAGCAAAATGTAACTAATCTTTTTCATCCTTATACCAAATTAAATTAAAAAATATTACACATAAACACACTGTCCAAACAGCTAATTTTGCCGGTACTGTGAACCAATCATTTTTATCAATAAATTGTAAATCCCCAAGATAAGTAGGGAAATACATGAATGATAATAGCAAATATAACAAAATACCGGAATAGTATTTTATAAAATACTTAAACTCCCACTCCCATCTAATGCCTTTGATATGTAAATAATAAAGTAACAATAAAGGCAAAAATAATCTTGATGCACACAAAGACATTAAATGAAATGACCATTGCAACATCGCACTATCATAAAAATAAAAGAACGATGGGACTATTAACAACAAATTTATTATTAATATGTAATAAATTTTAGTCATTAACCGGGATGTCCGGGCGGTGGTGGTGGCGGTGGTTCAGTGCTTTTTGCGAGAGCCTGAATATATTCTTGAAGATGCTTATTTGTCTTCTTCTTGAAACGCTCTGATAATTCTTTGCAAATCTTCTTCACCATCTCTTCTTTTTTCATACTTATCCTCGATTTTATATTTTATTATTTTGATTAAAAAGAATATCGTTAAAGACGATGTTCCGATAATCCATATTGACAAAAATGTTAACCACACGATATCTATCATTTCTTGTATTTTCTTGACAGTACATAGTAACCTATTATTGATGTACATGTTAAAGGTGTAACAATTAGTATAGGGATTAAATCTTTATAATAATCAATCCATTTAGGCGGGATAATGATTGCGAACCCACGTAGAATTAAACCAAATGAAATAGACCAGAATAGGCTATACATTATTTTACGTTCTATCCCATCTTTTGAGTCAAAGAATAATTTGCCTATTAAGAATATGAATACTGCCGAAACAATATAAAGCAAATGCGCAAGTCCCATTATCTTTCTCTCACAATAGTTTCAAGTAATATTTTAGTTGCCTCTACTAAATTTGAGTTTCTATTAAGTGCTTCACTTACCTTTAATATCGCATCTGAATTTTTATCTAAACTTTCACGGAACTCTTTTCTTTCATCATGCCAATTTTGTTTATCTTGCTTATAATCGTTTCTTGATTCTTTGTGTAATTTATAAATATAACCCGCAAGGGTAGTAACGACAGCCGATAGAATTATTACCGCTATCCCTATTATACCAAAATTATCAATTAGAAATGTATTTATTTTGTCCATAGCTTTAGGGAATTTATTACATTTTTTATTTCATTTTCACTCATAAGGCGTCCTATTATAAATTTATTATCCTTGACTACTATTATTTAACTTTTATTATCATTACTTCCAAATCACTTGTACCGCCCGGACTTCTTCTAATAGTGACTCCCGAAGCAGTTGGTACTACTCTTAAATTATCATTTGCGTTGTAAGGAACAGAAGCTGATGAATAAACTGGTGAGACGACATAATAATCAGTTATTGCTGATCCACTTAAAACCTTAGTAACAACTGTGTCTGTGCCACTAAACGTTACTGTCTCCCTTAAAGTGCCATTCCCGGCTAATCCACCTTCAGTAAAAATTCCACCTGTAGGCGGAGTTATAAGAGTCGAACCGCTCCCGACCGACAGCCCTTCCGTGCTGAATGAAGCGATATAACCGCCTTGATAAATCCTGAATACTGATCTTCCGGCAGTGTATATATTTTGCAAATATGTAGTCTGCCCCCCCGCTAATGAGTTAAACAAATCAATTTCAGGCTGTGATTTAGTTATTGAGAAATTTCCTGTTGTAGAAATTAATGCCGCCCTTAAAATACCTGCGATAGCAATTGAATCAATTTGAGCAAGGCTGCCATTATTTTTATAAACATCCGCTGTATTCGGATAATTACCCGCAAATAAAATGTTCGTATTATATGAAGCCGGAATCGGAAAGGCGTTTCCGATTGTTGAGGCTATATTATTGCCTATAATTCTGCCATTGCTACAAGTATCAGATGAATTATAAATATGGATACCAATCCCAGTTACATTAGTTCCACTTACTATATTTCCAATAACATTAAATCTATTTACGTCCTGAATTCTCATTCCAGAATATCCGCCGTCTAAATTTATTGTGTTGATACTTAAATTTAGGTTATCCGAACTGCGGCAATAAATCCCAATTCCTCCGGATGAATTTAAAAGACTATCAATTATATTTCCCGTTGCAAGTAATCCATCTTGCTGATAATTATAAATCGCATATTTCGCTCGTTTAATAGTGTTGCCCGTTAATACATTATCTCCGTTAAACTGAGTATATAAAGCAATAGGGGCACCATCATCAGAGACTCCTCTCAATACTAATCCTGTTGAATCTCCGACAATCGTATTCGTGGAAACACTTGTATATGCTACGTCTGGAAGCTCAATTCCGCATTCATAAGCATAAAGACAATCATTATAAGATATAGTGCTATGGTTTGAACCAATACCGGCAGATATACTCATTTCTCCACCAAAAATATGGTTGCCTGTTATAATAGTATTAGGGGATAATCTAACTTCAATTCCATGCTCTTTGACAGTTTTTGCACTATCGGCAGAACTTGAAGACAATCTTTGCAACTGAGAATAAGAAATCATTCTTATGGTATTATTAATAATTTTATTATTCTTGTTTGTTGCTTCATTTGGCGTTCCCGTATCTCCATTTGTATAAATACCCGTATAATAAGCAGAAGTTCCCGCGAACAACATTGTAGCCCTTGCTGAAAAATCAGCGGAAATATTGCAACTTTCAATAGTATTACCACTGCTATTTTTATCAAGATAAATACCGTAATAAATACCATCTTTTATCTTTACATTACTTATTTTGTTTGCATTGCCCTCATAAATAGTTATTCCTTTATTCGGTAGATTTTTTATTGTTATTCCTTCAACTTCGCAGCTATCAGCTTGAATTAATATTCCATTCATATAGCCGGTTACAGACGTAAATGCTGATTTATTGAGATCAATTACACCATTACCCCTTAGTGAACTTCCGTTAGCTGTAAACTTGAAAAAATAACCTCCGCTATCTGCTATTGTTGCTTGCTTCAAAATTGCGTTTCCTTCTACATTGATAGATACTTTGTTTGTAACATTCTGTGTTCCGAAATAATAAGTTCCATTAGTAAAATTCAAAATTTTATTTGTGCTTGAGACTATGCTTTTGTGGATTGCTAAAGAATCATTAGTCACACCATCGCCGACAGCATCCCAATATTCAGGATAACAAATATTTATACTAGCACTATCCAAATTAACAGCTGTAGCAAAATGCTTACTGAGTGTTCCATCAACCACTCCCTTAAAGACAACTGAATCATTGATCACAGCTCCATCTTCAAGATAGACATTTGCGTTTATAGTATATCCGGGAGTGAAATTATATGTTCCAGGACTCATTGACAATGTTGCATTCTTACCATAAATGCTATAAAAAGAATCAACCGCAGCTTCGTTTTCTGCGGCGGTTACAGTCGGGACATTTGGCAATAGATCGCTTTTGTAAAATGAGTAAATTGAATATTTGCTTGAAATAGTAGAATCTCCATTAAGCGTAGTAGTTGCATAATCTGGTCTGTTTGTAACTTTGCCGCCACTTGATATCATTTCCTGAGCATCTAATGTAAGTCCTGAATAAGGCAACTTATGATCTGATGTAAAATTATGTGCTATCTGTGCGAGTATTTCTTCACCTACAAATATTTTAGAATATGAAGGGACTGCGACTCCATTGTAGTATAATTTATAAGTTCCTACGGGAGCCAAAACTTTCCATGAAGCTCCTTTGAGATGAGTCATTTTTATAGCTCCTGCCGGATAGGTATTCAAATATGGTACTACTTCAAAAGTACCAGTTGTTATTGCTGCGCCAGCGTCTGTATAAAATGTATTATACCATTCACTCGTTTGTGCAAAACATATTGTAGTAAACAAGAAAAATAAGAAAATTAATTTCTTCATATTATCATTCCTCCACCCATGAATATTTCATCAGGTTGTATTAATATTGCTGAGTCATTAGAAAGATTAACTGCCTTCAGACTTCTAAATGTAACAAATAATAAATCTCTATAATCCAATGTATCAAAATTTTTTGCAATAACTGTCATATAAAATTGAACGTTATTACCATCATAATCTTTATATACCGATCCATCTCTATGTTTATAAAGATATACTTTTTTTTTATTGAACATATAAATTTCTTCGAACTTACTTCTTGCCAGAGTTACATTATCATAGTTGAATAATAAAACTCGTCCGCTGTAAATTAAAAAATCCCCGCCCCTGTCAATGAAATCCCTATCGACTTGTAATTGAGACTCTATTGTCAAGGTAGTATCTCCATCAGGTTCAGATTGCATATCTACCCAATTATTTAGGGAAACCGTGTATTCCGATTTAAGACTATGTGTTCCTGTTCCGATATCAGTAATATCTATTTCTGCACCGTTCGGTGTTTCAGAAATCTTAAATGTTGTCGTACTTAAATAAAGCACATAATAATAAGTAGTAGTTTCTAAGGGGTCAGGTAAAGTATCGGTAGAAGAAAGCATTATTATTTCTTTATTAAACAGACCATGAGCCGATGATGTACTGCAAATATTTGTAGTTGCGTTCACTGTGAACTCTATATCTGCCACACCTAAATTATAAGTGAATTTTGGCCCTTCGCTTCCGAATATACTTTCATTCATTTGTATCATAACTCACCAAGATAGATAGCATTGCACTCTGTTCTATTTTCAGCAAAATTAAATTTCATACCAATTGGTTGATATTTACTACCATTATAATTAAAATCTTTCAAAAAATCATAATTTATCCCACGTAATGTCAATTTATCTACTCGACAACTTTGTAAATTACCTCTCCAATAATACCAAAATGCGCCTAATAAATCGCCACTATCTTTGAATTCATTTTCATAGCCACTTAAATATAAATATGGGTCTCTAATTTGAAAAATTGAATAAGTACCATCTGCATCACCATAACTTGCATAGGTGTAGGTTGCATCACCATCTCCAGAAACTTTTGTAAGCGTACCGGAAGCATCTGGATCATTAGCCCCCGTTACTCTTATAGCTGTTATTCTTCGTTCTGTATCACCATATCCGAATGTAGTCCCAATTACTTTAAATTCAGAACCATTATTTGAATAAATATCATTTTCTGATGGTGGAGAACTGATAACTGAATTATGATCGAATGTGAACGTATCACTTCTTGAAATGACTGCTTGTATATTTGTTCCACTTGACCCACTAACAACAAAAAAGCCGGGTATTGTTTTTCTTTCTATTGTTTGGTTTTGTGAATCCGTATAATCTCCAAACTGGTAAGGCTCATTAGGAGAAGAAATGCCAGTATCTATTTTGATATATCTAATTAATTCATACTTATAACCTTTCTGTCTGTTATCTACAATAACATCTTGTAAATTGGAACTATTATAATGAAATAATTTTTTGAAAAATGCCTTGTTATAACTTATTAATCCTGTGAATGAGCCCCAATCAATTGCTAATTTTCTAAGAACATCGCCTAAATTTTTAACTCCAAATGTATCATCAAAAAATAATTCGTTTGCACTTTGATAAATTTCTTCAAATATAATGTTATTCAAATAGCATTCGTCTGAATCTCTGCTTGCTTTCATCTCCCAGTCGTGTATTATTTGTATATCACCGCCTGAATATGAGATTGATGAGTTCAATACTTGAAAAACTAATTCAAGAATTTCAGTAATTGCATATTTAGACGTAGACTCTAAATCGAATTGATTGAACCCATTCCCATACCACCACCTGTTATAAGGATAAGATGAATCTCCATTGCCAGAAACTTTTGTAAGATAGTCTGCCGACAATGGTTCATTTGTACCCGATATTCTGTTAGTTACAAATCTTCCGGTACTTCCCACTTGCATAGTCCTCAATACCTGAAAATGGCTACTATTATTAGAATATACTGAATTTAATTGTGGTAAATCGGTGAATGAAGCTATATAAAAAGTATGGCTCCCGGCATCATTAAAAACCATAGTATTATTGAGTATTTCAGTTTGAGGCGAAAATTTCAGATTAAAATTATATAGTGCTTCATCAAAAATTATAGAATCTTCTAAGATAGTCCCTTGATATTTTATTACTCCATTTATTTTTAAGGTTATTGTTGCTCTCTTATCAGTTGCCAGTGCTATTGCATCAGTCCCAAAAAATAAATTATCGAGTATGCCATTTGAATCGCCAATTGCTAATTCATAAATTCCGGGAGCCATGAAAGCATCTTCTAGTTCATATTTGATTTCTAACTCACCGTAGTTTGTGATTCTTAATCCATAATCTTCCGCATTCCATGAACGATTACTACCTGCTAAATCATGAGTAAAAATCAAAATAACTTGTATTAAATCGGGTTCGTTATTTAATTTTTCTTCCGAGAACGTTATCGTAGTTGTATAACTCAACTTGTTCTCCTATATTGTTTGTTTGATTTATCGTTAGCGAGTCGTATCACGTTATTATCTATATTACCATTTACAGAAACATTAATTTTATTTTTACCATTAAGGCTATTTTCTAACATGTTCATTCTGAACATCCTAAAATTTTGTGTTAGATTATCAAGCCTTTTTTCAATGCCTGAATTATTACCAGTTGCATTGTTTAATTGATTGTTCGGAATGATATATCCGCTTGTATTTGGGATAAATAGTTCTTGACCTTTTTCCCCAACTATATACGGAGTACCAGCCATAACGGAACCTCCCATAGCAGCGAAAGAAACAAGTCCGCCAGCCGCAACAGCGGGCGCAGCAGCTCCACCGGTTGCGACAGTTGCAGCACCACCAAATATGAGACCAATTAATGAAGATATCCCGCTCATTGCTAATTTAGTAGCTATCATTTCCGCTATTTGTTCAAATACTGAGTTGGCTTCACCAAATACACCTTGCCAAAGTGAATGAAAGTTTCCCTGAATTATGTTCATACTGTCTTGTAAACTTGATACTAAAAAATGATTGTTATCTTCCCATTCCCGCTGTTGTTGATCTAATTGTTTTTGTGTGTACAAGGGCGGTTTATCAGGTTGCTGAACGCCCTTTAATGTTTTGGGTATTCCACTACTTTTCATTGATTCCGGTAATGGAGCGTTTGCAGTTAACCCGCCACCGGAATTTAATAAATCTTGTCCGCCTGTTTTATCTTTCAAATATGATCTTAACCAATCAGCATAATCTTTAGCTAATTGTTTTTCTTTTTGTGTCCAGAACAATTTCTCGTTAAACTTATCGCCTAAAACTTTTTTTAAGTCAGCAACTTCTTTTTGATTTTGTTCTGTTAAAAATTTAGAATAATTTGAATCTAAGAATTTTACTTGATCATAATATTTCTTTTGAGCATCTAATATAGGTTTATTATCAGTCACGGTATTATTATCAGTACCGGAAGATGAATTTGTCGGAGCACTACCACCAGTTAAAGTATCGGTAGTCTTGTTTATTACATCTTCTATTTGTTTCTGTTGCTCTGATAATTTTTTTATTTTTTCCTGTTGTACTTTTATAGCATTATCAGTGAAGTCTTTCAAACGTTTGGCATATTCTTTATCCGATTCACCTGTCAACCTAAGAACAAGCTGCCTACCAGTTCCCGGAATACCCTTTGATAATCTATCACTTTCAGATTTTAAGTCGGTTAATCTTGTTGTAGCTTCGGCAATAGAAACACCCAAATTCACAAATTGATCTTTATTCTTATCAATTATTGCCAACTTAATTAAATCTTGCAAATAATTATTAAGCTCGGTTCTTGCATCCATGAAAGCTATTCTTACTTTATCTAAACTGTCAGCTTGCAAGTTTATGTTTTTTAGATAATTAGGGTATAGTCTCTGTAAATCGTTTATTGTGCCTATATATAATTTCTGTTCAGCTTTTGTTTTGTTGGTATTTTCACGTAAAGTAATATAACGAGAAGTCAACAAATCAAATTTAGCCGCTTGCTCTGATGCTTTTCGTTTTGTTTCTTCAAGTGCAGAGTTAGTCGGTGTGATTGCTGTCGTTAGACTCGTAATCCCATGTACTAACCCATTTAGAAACGGCAACATCTTTGTGCCAATGGTTGCTGCAAAATTCTCTATCGCATCGCCCATATTTGAAACTGCACCGCTAAATGTTTTACTTAGTCTTGTAGTTGATCCGGCTATTCCGGCAGCAGGGTCTTGCATTGCTTCAATTAAAGCTTTTCTAAATTCCGGTAGTGTTAACTTGGTTAAATCAGTTACCCCTTTGAAAGATTTGATAAGATTAAGAACGCCCCTTTCTCTTAATACGTCCGCAGCACCAACACCACCCGCGAATGCACGACCGACAGCAGAAGCAGCTTCTACAACATCAACACCCATAAATGCGGCTAAATCAGTTACCGGCTTTAATGTCTTCTCTGCATCCATGCCAAAAGCTTTTATTGTGGCTCCGGCTTCCACGACACCTTTTAATGAATAAGGAGTAGTAGCGGCTATCTGTTTGAATTGGTTAAATACATCACTTGCTTTCTCCGCTGAACCATATAAAGAAGTTAACCTGGTTCTTAATGCTTCAAAATCAGCAGCAGCGTTTATTATCGCTTTACCAAAATCAAAAGCTTTTTTAAGTGCGTATAAAACACCGATTCTGGCAAACATTCTTTCCATAGAACGACCGAGCCAATTTACTTTTTGCCCTACGTCTTCGCTTGCCATACCTGCGGTTCTTAATGCGCCTACTACCTTTTCAAGTTTTTGTTTCGTTAAATCTAAAGAAGCTACTGAAATATTAGGGTTGATTTTCTTTCTCTCAAATTCGGCACGAAGTTTTTTTGCTTCTCCTTGCAAATCTTTTAATTTCATTTTTGCAAAGTCGGTGTCAAACTTTAATTTCGCTTTCTTAAAAGTATCTTCAATAGTAATTGCAGATTTTTTAACATCTGTCTTGGCCTTATCAAAGTCAGACTTCATCTTATCAGTAGAAAGTCGCAATTCTACATAAGCAGTACCGAAATTTTGTCCAGTGTCAGGCATTAGTTTTCCTTAAAATAACCAAGTTTTTTATAGTGTTGGATTTGAGATTCAAATTCGTCTTGTTGTTCTTCGTCTGTTTGATATTGAAAGGCATCTTTAACCATCCCTGAACACTCACCGTTTAGGTAAGCATTGTTAAATATTGCGAATCTCATTGAGTAAAAATCTTTTACAGAAATCTTTTTTAACCAATCTTCATATGTGCTAAAAGTTACTTCATTTGAATAATGTAAACAGATTAACTGTTTGGTTACTTCTCGTCCAATTGGCTTCCCGGACTTTCCACTACTTTTTTTTTATATCCGTTCAAATCATATGAAACATAATCGTATATAACAGGTAAATCTTTTGATGCAATGTTCTTTAACAAAAACACAGATTGATCTTTCGTAAATTTCTTGTACTTCAAATAAAATAATTTCTTCCATAAAGGAATGTCTATCCATGTAGCTTTTAGACTAATATTTATAGTCTTGATAAAGACCAGCATCATATTTTCACTTTGTTCTACTGTGACCGGAACATCTTTCTGCGGTAATTCAAGACCAGCCTGTAAAGTCTCAAGTTGATAACTATCAAAGACCTTACAAGCTGAAAGTTTATATTTTCTCTTACCTAGAATTAAGTCCATTAATTAGCCACCGCATCAGTGACAGAGCCTTGCCATGTCATTGTCTGAGTAACAGGAATTAAACCGCCGGACATTGGACTTGCTGTGAATGATGTTGTAAATATAATTCCGTTTCCAGTTTGTTCTTTGTTTGTGCTCGAACCTATTTTAGCTATTCTCTTAACAGCCTTGCTAAGTTTAGGTGTAAGTAAGTTAAGCGTACTTACCGGAGTTCCCTGCCAATTGATAGTATACTGTGTTTTGATAAGTCCGCCGTCTCTAGCGTTTAGATCATTTGACTTTTTGACAAAGATACCATTACCGGTAATTGTATTGCCACTTGCAAGCGTTATCACTATTGCTTTATTTGCAGGTGCTGAATTAACGAGTATATCAGCAGCCGCACTATCCATTATGATGGTTATATCGCAAGTACGAGCTGCTCTCTTGTATGTACTCTCATATGCATCTGCACCGGTAGAAGTTGAGCTTGCATCATCTTCTCCGTATGTCTCGTTAAAAGTTAAGTCAGTAACCGGGTAAGATGTTGAACTTGCTATCGAGATAGACATATTTTCAGCATGTAACTTAGCACCCAAAGGTTTTACTTTGTCATCGGCAGACATTGTTTCAGTACCGTCAGCAGTGAATAGTTCACCAACTGCATAAGCTGCCAATTCGGTATCTACAGCCGTAACCTGATAAACTTGACCGGCTGTAAGTGTGCCGCTTGATATTTCTGCGCCTAAAGCGTCTCTAAGATCATAAGTAATTGAACTTGTTGACTTAGGTCTCTTTGTTGTTGTATCTGTTCCGTCTCCGCTTGTTGCTGTGGAGCTTGCATCTTCCGGTTGATAGTCCAAATCGTAGGTAACGTTTGTTATCGGTCTTTCAACCCCATCAAACCAGAAATGAGTTTCTAAAGCGTTCTGTTGTGCCATTTTTATCTTCCTTTTTCTAACATTGCATAATAATTTAGAATTATCATATAACCGTTATTTAATTCCGTTCGTCTTGGGCCGATCGTATTTAATCTTCTCAAGGTAATTAGATTGTATCCAGTTATTGTAAATGAACTTTTTTCATGAAATAAAGCTTTCAATTTAGTCACGGCATCGTATACTCCGCTTGTGCTCATAACATCACTTGTCGAAGTCTCATAAATAGCAATCTGGAAATAACATTCTTCATGCAAGCTTACTGTATCAATAAAATTAGGGTTCGTTACGTCTGAAAGTATCGCATATTTGCCGGACGTTCCTATTGGAGCAATCGCAAAATAAAATTTAGAACTGATTGCGGTCTTGAAATCATTTGTTCCCGTCAGTACTCGACTAACTATTGCCGTTTGTAATTCAGGAATCATCAGGCTACCTTAAATATTTTTTTTATAGCTTCTTTGCTGTTATATAATCCGGGTCTTAAAAATGGTTGCGGTCTCATTCCATGAGTGAAATAAACAAATTTCCCATCTTTGGTAGTATATACAGGTGTCATTTTTTTAATTTTATGGTCTGTTACAAACCACCAACCATCTTTCCTACCTTGCCCATTTTCGGCATATATACCCGTTCCGAATTCTAACCAAAAAGCTAAATCACCATCGCTGGGAACTCCAACCTGCACCGCTTGATAATCTTCAGTCAATTTATGGTTTATTGAATTTTTAGTATTAGATGTATCAGTAGGACAATTTAATTTAGCTTCTCCCTTTATAACTTCACCCGCAAGATTCAAAGCCTTTGGGATTTGCTCTGCCTTGAGATTGCTTATAAATGTATTGTCGTCCCACTTTTCAAATTTCATTACCATTTCCTATGTGGAATACCCGTTGCACCATCAATCCAAATATGACCCGGTTCAACTGCTGTTGAGTCGGTTGGGCAAGCTGAGAAATCATAATCACTTGCTTTGAATTTACCATCTACGAGAACATTTGTTGTAAAATGTCCACTGCCATTCACTGTCGCTGTTGAATCGGGACTCTTCGTTCCGATGCCGACGTTTCCTGTGCTTGTTATTCGCATTATTTCCTGATTGTAGCCACCTACATAAAATGTAATTGGGTCTGTTCCACCACTTGCAACTGCATTGTTAGATAAAAACCTAAGACTACCATTTCCATAAATAAATGTAGTATTAGCAACTGTTGTCCCACTTCCAGCTATACCAAATCCTCCAATTTTTCCTGCGTCATTTTTTGTCTCTAATCTTGCCCAAGCCGCACTACCCGTATTCGCATTTTCTATTAAAATATTCGTGTTTGCATTTTGACTTTTACTAATATGTAATTCTTCACTCGGACTTATCGTTCCGATGCCGACGTTGCCATCTTTAATATAAATTGTATTAGCAACTGCGCCAGATGCTACACTCGTAAATGGTTGTATTCCATTTTGTGTTAGTGTAAAATCACTTCCGGGAGTAATATTTGACAAAGGGATATTTGCAGAACCATCAAAACTATTTCCGCCGATTGTTCTTGCAGTTGTCAACTTTGATGCAGACAATACCTTTAATGATGATGATACTCCACTTGTATCAAAATCAGTTAAATGGATATTTGGAATGTCTGTTTGCTCAACATACTTGCTCGTATCTTGAATATTAGGAATTACATCCTGTTTGTCGTTAAGTGAATCGCCAGTAAAATTAGTGCCATCAGATTTAATAAATTCTCCGGCATGAAATGAATCTGGTAAAATAGGCAGGTAACGTGTCGCATTATTCGGTAAATCTGTTCCATCATATGGCGTTTGCACATCGAAAGTCAAATTCAAAGTGCCTGTTAATATTGTTTTTATATTGGATGTATCACTTATCGATGTGGCTGTTAGGTCATAATAATAAACTAAATTCGTAAAGTCTTGTGTATCTTCTTTATCAATAGATATTACAAAAGAAGTAACTTTGCCATTATATGTTGCGGTTATACCTGTTCCGCCAGCCAATGTATTTTTCTTTTCAATAAGTCTATCAGAAGTTAATTCTTTGTCAGCCTTTACGACAAATATTAATTTATAGGTTGAATAGTCACCTTGCACTATTGCAGAGAGATTTGTTTTATCCCCTCGTACAATATCAAAATCATATTTCTTTACCTGAGAGAATATGATATTAGAAAGCAATAATATTAATAATAATTTTTTCATTAGCTATTCTTCAATGTGTCGATTTCTAAAAATAAGTGCATATCGTGTGGGTCATTTACCTTCTGTATCTTGTAAACTGAACCATCAAATAAAATCTGATTTGCATTTGTTATTGAGCTTGTATAATCACAATAAAACCTATCATAAGCCGAGAATCCTTTCTTTTCATTCGCCTGTATTTCAGTACCGTTTAACTCTCTATGTCTGCATGTTACCGCACTTAAACCCGAAACAGTAGTCCATACATCAGTAAAACCGCCTAAGCCGTCAGAAGTGCTAACTTTAGCTTGTATAGTCATTGTGTTATTATAAGGCAACATCAGAATAATTTCCTGTGCAAATTCAAGATTGACCTTGAAGACATCGAAAGTCCTGAATCGAAATAAGAAACAGAATAATCCGCAAGCGAAAATGAAGAAATGTTTCCGCCTGTTTGTGTATTTATTCCACCTTTTACCATTTCAGACATTACAAGTTTTAGATCATCTGGATAATCAACTCTTGAAATAGTAATTGTCTCTCCGCTATTTTCACTTTTCAGAGATTCAGTAACTGTAATTACATTATCGGAAATACTTTGTATTGTTTTCAGACCTTCATTTAATATAGAGCCTTGAATTAAAATTACATCTTCCTCATAAAAATAAACATCTTCAAAATTATCATCAGTACTGCCAGTTATTGTTTTATCCATATCGAAAACAATTTCGCTAGAAGTTAAGCAGACCTTACCGGATGTAAAATTATCTTTACAATAAGTAGTTATTTGAGCTGTCATAATAGGCAATAGCGCATCAATAGCGTTATCACTATCAGTATTCGTAATCTTCAGAAGTGTTTTAACTTCGTCTTTTATTAGGATATATTTGCTCACTTTTTCCCTTGTATTGTAAAAATAGTAGTCGAAGCATCGTTACTTGTACTTATTATCCTAACTATGTTAGGGGCTGAATCAGAAATCAAATATTCTTTCGGCGTAGTAGAAACAATTATAAATTGACTTGTCGTATCAGCTAATAAATCCCAAGTTGACTGTTGGCACCAGATAAGGTCATCGGCACTTAACGAATAAACTTTTACAGTATCAGCACCGGCACTTGTATAAATGGAAATAGTATAATCTGTGATTGAATTCTTATCAAGTGCAGCAAGATGCGAAAAACTAACGTCTATCGTATCGTTCGAAGCTGTCAAGGTATTATGATAATACGGAACTTCTGGGTATATGGTAATATCTTGTGCAAACAAAACACTAGAAAACAGCATAATTATTAATATGATTCTTTTCATTTCTCATATCCTTTATTATAGAAAAATAGCCGCCAATTAGACGGCTTTAAGATTATGCAGGCTGTCCGACTTCACGTCCAACGCTTGCGCTGGATAAGTCAGAACCATCAATAGAAATGTTATTCCAAACGTCAGTAGCATTTCCAACTATATCGGGCGTGTTAAAATTAGCTGTTGCTGTCTGGAAATAATTGTCTATAATAAAGTTGTTACCACCGCCACCGGCAGCCGCTGTATCCAATACAACAGTAGTATTCGGTGTTCCGCCGTCTGTAAAGAAATTCTTAGTTATTACGGCATGTGAAAAAGCTGCTTTTATTCCATTTGCCA
Source organism: uncultured Ignavibacteriaceae bacterium (assembly GCA_964595355.1). Classification (GTDB taxonomy): domain Bacteria; phylum Bacteroidota; class Ignavibacteria; order Ignavibacteriales; family Ignavibacteriaceae; genus JAKAGZ01. The sequence continues at coordinate 15,166 of CAZQQD010000060.1, forward strand.
TATTCAAGAATCTGTTACCTTCAATTTTCCACATTAACGGAGCCGCTATTCCTGCGCCTGCAATGTTTTGATGAGAGAAACCAGTTTGAGCGTAGAATTTATTATTAAGCAAATGGACAAATCCAACACCACCTGAATCAATTATTGCATTCCCACCACCTGCAAAATAACAATTCTGTATAACTGCATGTGAAGGGTCTGGATAGGTTGCTGTTTCGGCACGAACCATTAATATTGCAGCTGCTGTTGTTGCCGTAGAAGCAGGCGGAGCAAAGCAAATATTATCTATGTTCCACCCTTGTTCTCTTAATGTAAGCAAAGCAACTGTATTATCTGTTTCATAAGTCCAATAAGCACTATATCCGGCTTGTGCACCGTTGTTTGTGCTTTGTCTTGGATTCCCGCCGGTTGCACCGATTATACTAACATCAAATACTCCAAGAGGAGCAACGATCTGCTCTGTTACTCTACCGGTAAGGTAGATAACATCATTGCTTGTAATATTCTCGAAAGCTTCTGCCATTGTATTAAATGCAGTATCCCAAGAACTGCCATCGCCGGAAGCTGATTTCCATCCATCAACAAACCAAATATTTCCAGCTATTGGGAGTACACCTGAACCAATATTTTCTAAACTATTTCGAAGATTATTAGGAGCTGATATTTTCATTATGTTTTCTCCTTATCTTTGTAGGTAGTTTTGGAAAACGTCAATCTTTCCTGTGAATCCAGTATCATTACAAACAATGTTTGCTTTAATGTATGGTTTAGCATCATTGGGTACGATGTAACGACCTAATACAGTATCGGCTAGTAATGTATCACCGCCGCTTGAAGTAATTGTGTAAAGCGTTTCGAGCGTTGTGTAGCTATCCCCATCATCTGAATGTAACAATAGGACTGAGAATATTTTTGTATCTGGAACAACGATGTCTGTATTAACTTGCGCAACAATCTCAATACCACCAAGAGCACCACCCAAATCAAAAGCACCGCCGTTTCCGTCTGCATTAGTATCGGATGCAGGGACTGTCTGGGCCTCTGCCAAATAATCATTTTTGTATTTTGTGAATTTGTTATACATTTTTATCTCCTATTTAAGATACGGTTACTTTTGATTCTGTTCCGTCAAGGAAATTATAAGATTCCATAATTGGAGTACCATCCCATGAATTTAATTGACGATTGATATTGTTAACTGATACTTCAGCAGGTAGAATGTAATCTCTGTAGGCATCTACCAATAATGCCTTTACTTCCGGGTGCATGAATAAATAAGTGTTTGAAGATTTTCTTATTTTTCTCAATGCAGTATCAATCTGTTTCGCGGTCGGTATCTTTCCTTCTTTTACGTTCACGATTGCCCAAACAGTTTCAACGTTGGCTATTTGCCATCCGAAATAAGATTCTAAATCCATAGCATAACCCATTGTACCGTTTGTATAACCGGAACCCGGATAATTATTATTACCGATATTATGCAGTGAACCGCCCTGCAAAGGTGTAGGTTTTAATAAATAACCAGAAGGGAAAGCATTATTAGGATAAAGTCCGTTATTTTCGCCCGGTTTGAATCTTACTGCAATAATTGAATAGGCGTTTGTTGTACCGCCTGCATCTGTTACTCTGCTATTAGCAATAGCAACCTTGCGGAAGTTATTGTAAAGTATGTCATACTCAACAGCCATACCGGTCTTTGATAAAACGGCAGGCATTTGGTCATTGAAATATTGCGTTGCACCGCCGTATTGAGCCGCTTTGTCTTTACCAACTATCATACGACCGCCCATTTTGATCAATTTTGTTGTATCAAGTTCAGTAGAGCTGCTTACAAGACCTAATGGAGCGTCCAAATCAACAAAGCTCCCGCCGGTAACTGCTTTTAATTTTTCAAAATTATTTGACATTGTATGTGTAGCTTTTCTGAAATCAAGCATTGATAAAATCGGAGTTTCTTCCGTCAAATTATCAACTTGTTCAGGCTGTTTCAATGTCTCTTTAATTACAATTTCTTTTAATGTTGGCATCTTTTAATTTCCTATTTTAATGAAATGAGTCTTTGAACTCGTCAAGAAAACCTTTCGGTTTATCTTTGTCCTTATCATCTGAGTCACCTTTAGCAGGTGTCCAGCCGGCGGTTTTTATTTCGCCGATTACTTCCTTATATGTTTCTTTTAAGGTTTTTGTTTTTTCTTCGTCAATAACAAATTTACCATCTTTCAACTCTACTTTATCAAGTTCAGGATGTTCTTTAGAAACAACAAAATCGATATACTTAGGTTGTACGCCTAATTCCCTGTAAGAGTCCTTTACAGCTTCTTTAATCGTGAATAACTTTTGTGCATCTTCCAGTTTTTTCAATGTTTCTGTTTTTTCAGCTTCCAGTTTTTCAACTTTCTCTTTGAACCCGTCAATGTCCTTAAATTCCTTTTTCAGGGTCTTCAGTTCAGTTGATGTGCTTTCTATTTGCGTTTTCAGGGCTTCTATTTCTGCTGTCTTCCCTGCAAGTTCTGAAGTATGTTTTGTTACCGGCATCCATTCACCGTTGTTTGTAACTATTACATTTTCGTCAGGTTTCGCAATGTAAAGAACTTGATCTTTGTACGTTGTTTCTAATTCTTCCTGTGTTGGTAAAGTTGTTAATTTTTCCATAGTGGTATCCTTATGTTTTTATGATGGGTTTTTTGCAGTTCACTCTGCGATCATGGTTTCCTGTTTGTCGGGAAATTTCTAAGCGACAACTTTATAATAATACAAATAGGTATATAAGTCATTGCCATTTTTATGGCAAAGCTATTTTGCGGATGATGGATAAACTATTTTGCGGATTGTATCAAAAGCCCTTGAGTAATCTTCTGATATTGTTACTATTGCAAGCGTAACTGTGTAGCCTTGTTTTCTTAACATCTCAAATCGTTCTTTGATAAGCAAGTCTCTTTCCTTAGTCTCATTAATCAAGCCAAGTTCTTTGAGTTGTGGATATGTCAGGTCTTCTAATCTCATTTTAGACCCGCTTTCCATTCGTTATAACTTATGTTCGGGATAAGTTGTTTTATTATGTTATCTTTTCTCATCTTCGGTTCAAATCCTGCAATTTGTAAACGAGACGTGCATCTACAATTTATATCGTCCGTTGTATTTGTCTTATGCGGAGCTTCAACTTTAACAGATATTCCATCCATAGTAACAAAATTAAATAATTCATTAACACCAACCGCCACTCCGTCCATTGCTCCGTGATTCGGTCTCGTCCTTCCGTCAAGTGTAGCATCCCAAACTTTCTGCATATCAATGCCTAAATCTTCAGCATCTTTGTCAGCTTGTGAATAGCCCGCAACATTACCGGTTTCCTGTGCCCTTGTGGATTCGGTTCTTACTACCCTTAATATATTGCTTCGTTTAATTTCGCCCGCTGCACGTTTACCGAGATTCTTTTCAAAGGTTGTTTGTATAGCTTTAGTAGTCTTAGCAAATCCTTTGCCTTGTGTCAATCCGTCAACAACATTTTGCTTAATGTCAATTAATAATTTTTCATTCCAGAGCTTTAATCTTCCTTCCCAATTGTAGGGATTCTGAACAGCCGATTCAATAACTTTGGGATTGAGCAATCCGAAGCCTAATTTTAACTCTACTGATTTCTCTATTGCATAGCCGGTCAGGTAATAGTTTTCTGCAAAGAATGTCTTTAGCGCACCTCTGGTTTTTATTGTAACATTGGCATTTAGTTTATTAATCTCTTTTGCAATCTGTTTTTCTAAGTTCTTTAATCGATTATAAGAGTACATTTCAGCAAGCGTAACCTTATCACCATATTTTTCATACATTCCGCTTATTTGCGATTTAATCTCTATCAGGCTTCTTTTGTATGTCGATAAAAGCTCATTCTCGAATTTTAGATAATCTTTATCCGCTAACTCATCACGTTTCAAAAGCAATGAGTTTATTTTCTTTGTTGTTAGTTCGGATAAAGATATTGATTCAGTCATCATATTTTCTTATCTGATTGCGTTCTTCATTATAATGATAATAATAATCTTCGTTATTGTAAAAAATTTTCCCGCATATTTTGCATTCGTAAATATGCAATTCGCTTTCTTGCTTTATAGTATCAGTTATGAATTTTTTCAAGTAATTATATAATTCTTCCGCACCAATATAATAATCATCTGAGTCTATAAGACCATGTTCATTTTTCCATTTTTCTAAA
>CAZQQD010000061.1:0-19344 GCA_964595355.1 uncultured Ignavibacteriaceae bacterium
CAAATGCAGATGCAGTTATGATTGCCCGCGGTGCAATTGGAAATCCCTGGATATTCAAGGAAGCTAAAGAATTATTAAACGATGGATTTATTTCTACGGTGATCGATGAAGAATTGAGAATAAAAACCTGCCTGCGCCACCTTCAGTTGGCGATAAATGTGAAGGGGAACAGGAGAGCAATTTTAGAACACAGAAAATTTTACACGGGCTATCTGAAAGGGTTGCATAATGTTTCTGAAATAAGGAAAGCTTTGATGGTTCCGACTGAATATAACGAGATTGAAGATATTTTATTGAAGTACCTGGATTATTTAACAATATTCAAGCTAGCTATCTAGCACCGTCAATTTTCATAATATAAATGACCAATATTGAACAAGAATAAATCTGATAAATTAGCGCGAATAATTTCGGTTCTATTTGTACCCCCTTCATTCATAATTCTGATTTTTACTTATTTTGCATTTGTATTTGGACAAACCACAATAAACAAAATTGTCTTAATTTCTACTGCATTAACATTTGGATTTGCTTTTCACATAATTTTCTTTTTTTATCTTAGAAGAAGAGGTGTGCTTGCAGACGGTGAAGCTTCGATCAAGGAAGAAAGAAGCCTGCCTTACCTTGTTGCTATATTATTTTATATACTTGGACTTATCATCCTTGTTTATTTCAAAATTAATATAATTTCACTCGCATTCTGGTTTTGTTATATTTCAAATACGTTTTTCATATATCTGATAAACAAAAAGTGGAAGATCAGCGCACATACGATGGGAGCGGGCGGACCTTTGGCTGCGATTACGTATGTATTGGGACCGCTGGGCTCAATATTTACGGTTCTTTTAATAGCAATTGCCTGGGCGCGTGTAAAGCTAAAGTTGCATAACGTCAGCCAGGTTATAGCTGGGGCTATGCTTGGTTTTTTTTTAACCTACTTACAAATGTATTTGATAATTCATTATTTTTCGTTTTAACTAATAAATTAATATTTACAGTTTCAATATGATAAAATATCTTAATGAAAATGGAACAGAGGTTATACTTCTTAATCGTCCAGAAAAGAGGAATGCGCTTCATCCGGAGATGGTCGGACAACTTAGGAAAAAAATGATTGAAATTGAGGAAGATGATTCAATAAAAGTTGTGATAATTGCTGGAGAAGGTAACAGCTTTTGTGCCGGTGCAGACCTAGAGTATTTAAATCAATTGCGCGGATATTCAGTAACAGAAAATGAAAATGACTCCCAGAGTCTGGCCGAATTATTTTTACAAATTTATAAACTTTCAAAACCGACTATTGCAGCAGTAAATGGCCCTGCCATTGCAGGAGGCTGCGGGTTAGCAAGTGTATGTGATTTTATAGTAGCTAATAAGGAACACGCAAAATTTGGATATTCTGAAGTGAAGATTGGTTTCTTACCTGCTATTGTTTCAATTTTTTTGATTAAAAGGGTAGGAGAGGGAATTGCAAAACAGTTGTTGCTTTCTGGCGAAATTATTGAGGCTAATAGAGCTTATGAAATTGGCTTTGTAAATTATCTTGCGAATAATTCGATGAAAGACGCACTTGCGCTCTCAGAGAAGTTAATGAAAAACTCTTCTTTCAGTATGAAATTAACTAAACAAATGGTTCATTCAGTAGGGAATCTTAATGTAGATGAAGCAGTTGATTATTGTATAAGGTTAAACACGATAAGTCGTTCAGCAGAAGATTTTAAAAAAGGACTGGAAAATTTCTTAAATAAAAAATAGAAGGTAGATATGTCGGAAGATTTGAGAAAATATATCAGGAGTGTAAAAGACTTTCCTAAACAGGGAATAATGTTCAGGGATATTACAACAATTCTAAAAGATCCGGTCGCATTTAAACTTGCTTCAAGACTTTTATTTGAAAAAGCAGAAGACCTTGATATTAATAAAGTTGTTGGAATTGAATCACGTGGATTTATATACGGCTCGCTACTTGCAGACAAACTCGATGCAGGATTTATTCCAATACGAAAACCGGGAAAACTTCCTGCAGAAACTGTTAAAGAGACTTATTCTCTGGAGTATGGTACAGATTCAATAGAAATTCATAAAGATGCAATACAGCCGGGAGATAAAGTTTTGTTGCATGATGATCTGCTGGCTACAGGAGGAACTGCTGAAGCTGCTCGTAAATTAATTGAAAAGCTCGGCGGAAAGGTTATGCAGATATCTTTTATAATAGAATTATCATTTCTGAAGGGAAGGGATAAGTTAAAAAATTATAATGTCATTTCTCTTGTTGATTACGATAGCGAATAAAAGATTATTTAATTTTCCAGTTTAGTGGTGATATAACAAGCGTGAATTCTCCTTTGGTTACCTTTTCAGGTAGGTCTACAAGAATTTCAGAAGCCATTCCACGCCAGACTTCTTCAAATTTCTTTGTAAGTTCACGGCAGACAACAACAAACCTATCAGGCATATATTCGTTTAACTCATTTAATAGCTTTTCAATTCTGTAAGTCGATTCATAAATAATTATTGTTCTTTTTTCTTCAGTTAATTCCTTTAACATTTTTTGCCGGCCTTTTTTCTGAGGGAGGAAACCTTCAAATACAAAAGAATCAGTCGGCAAACCGCTAATAGCTAAAGCTGTGATTGCGGCGGAAACACCCGGAACGGGAACAATATTTATTCCTTCGGAAATTGCAGTAGAGATTAATCTTACTCCAGGATCGGACACCCCTGGGGTTCCTGCATCAGAAACGAGAGCACATGACTCGCCGTTTTTAACTCTTTCCAGTACATAATTAATTTTTGAACTTTCATTGGCAGCATTTAATGAGACTAATTCTGACTTTATTTCGTAATGATTCAAAAGAAAAGCTGTTACACGTGTATCTTCACATGCAATAAAATTTACTTCTTTTAAAATTTCCAGTGCACGAAACGTAATATCTTTTAAATTGCCAATCGGTGTGCTTACTATGTAGAGAGTTGTAGCCATAATTATAATTTTTCTTTTGTTACAAGTTCAAAATAACTCTTTTTTGCTTTAAAATAACAACGGCTTCCGTTTTGTGGAAGCCGTAGTGCAAGTAGTTAAATAAATGAACTAATTATTAGACGACATTAAATTTAATACTTTTCTTATAATTACCAAACCATCATCAAGATCTTGTCTGGTAATATTTAATGCCGGTCTAAATCTTATTGTTTTAACGCCGCATCCAAGTATCAACAATTTCTCTTGTTCAGCAAGTTTTCTGAATTCATTTCTGTGTTGTGCAGTTGGCATATCAAATGAGCACATTAGTCCAAGACCGCGCGTATTCGAGACTAATTGCGGAAACTCTGTCTGGATTTTCAGAAGATTTACTTTGAGATGTTCACCCTGTATTCTTGCATTTTCCACAAGGTTCTCTTCTTTCATAATTTCAAGTATTCTTTTTGATCTTACCATATCAACCAGGTTAGCACCCCATGTAGAATTAATTCTGCTTGAAACTTTGAAGCAATTATTTTCAACATCATCAATCCTGTCGGAGACCATTATTCCGCAAACCTGAGCTTTCTTACCGAAAGCTAAAATATCAGGCTTTACATAATATTCGTAAGTCCATAATTTTCCCGTGATTCCCATACCGGCTTGTACTTCGTCAAACATAAGCAGTATTTCGTTTTCATCGGCAATCTCTCTCAGCTTAACAAAAAATTCTTTCCTGAATAAATTATCTCCACCTTCACCCTGGATAGGTTCAATTATTATTACTGCGATATCATCTTTGTTATTTTTAATTGCCGCATATATTTCATCTATCGCCTTTGCTTCGAGCGCTTTTACTTCATCAAGATGAGCATCTAAAGGAAAAGTTATTTTTGGATTCGTTATTCTCGGCCAATTGAATTTAGGAAAATATTTTGTTTTTACAGGATCAGTATTAGTCAAGGACATTGTGTAACCACTTCTACCGTGAAAAGCTTCTCTGAAATGGATAACCTGCTGACCTTTTTCTTCCTTGTATCCCTTTTGAAAATTCTTCTGAACTTTCCAATCGAATGCAACTTTAAGTCCGTTCTCAATTGCTAAAGTTCCACCAGAGACAAAAAAGAGATGTTTCATAAAATCTGGTTTTGCAATTTGAGCAAAAGTTTCAACGAATTCTGCCATATATGTGGTGTAAATATCAGAGTTTGATGGTTTCACCAGTGAAACTTCAGCTAGTATCTTTTTGAATTCATTATTATCTATTCCAGGATGATTCATCCCAATGGGATTTGATGCAAAAAAGGTGAATAAATCTACATACTCTTTACCAGTTTTTTCATCTATTATTCTTGAACCGTGGCTATTTTTTAAATCAAGTACAAGGTCAAATCCATCGGCCAGCATATACTTGCCAATTGTTGAATGTACTTTGTCAGCTGATATTTTATACTTTTCTGTAATTCTAATTTCTTTTTCCATAATTTTATCCTCCTTTTGGAAAGAAATATGCTATTATAATTACTAACTGTTGAAATAATTTTATTAAGTGAAAGTGAAAAGAGGATGAGGTATTAAAATACTTCTTCGAAAGCAGAGCTTATGAAGCTACGCAGAGTCTTGAAACCTGTTTGTTTTATGAAGTTTATATAATTGAGCATAATGTATTTAATGTAATTACAATAAGTTAGCGAATCCGGCGCAAATTTACAATATTATTTTAAATACACTAAAAATATGAAATTTGTTTAAGCTTGAAAATCAACTTAAGAATTGTTACACTTACTGTAACAATATAATTAAATTATGTCAGCTTCTACAAAATTATCTACCTCGGTTAAAGCACTATGTTACCTTGCAAAAGTTAAGCATGATCCTAAAACAAGTTCTGAGATTGCAAAAAAAATAGGGGTAAACGCATCAAAATTGAGGAAAATATTGTCTATGCTTGTTAAGAATAATATTGTAGAAAGTAGTCAGGGTGCATCAGGTGGATTTGTTTTAAAGAAGGAGATAGAAGACCTTCATTTGCAGGAAATATACTGTGCAATAGAGGATAGAAAAGCATTTCATTTAAATGTTGCAAAAAGTAAGGGAGGTCATTTAAGTGATACTTCAAAGTTAAATAATTTCTTTCTCGATCTGTTTGAAGATATTCAGGTAGAAATTGAAGAAAAAATGAGAAAATTAACATTAAAATCAGTACTTGAAAAAATAGAAAAATAAGGAGCACATTATGGAATTCTTGGAAAAATTAGGGATAAAAAAGCAAAATTACGGATCATCAACAGGAACAAAATGGAATAAAGCTGAATCAGAAGGGGAGTTAAAGATATATTCACCTGCCACTGGTGAATTTATAGCATCAGTATTTCAGGCTTCAGAAAAAGATTATGATAATGTTATCGAACAGGCGGAGAAAGCTTTCCTTGTGTGGAGAGACACACCTGCTCCTAAAAGAGGAGAAATAGTAAGACAAATAGCCATTAAGCTGAGAAAATATAAGCCTTTCCTTGGTAAACTTGTCTCATTTGAGATGGGTAAGTCTTTACAGGAAGGATTAGGTGAAGTTCAGGAAATGATTGATATATGTGACTTTGCAGTCGGTCAATCAAGGCAATTGTATGGCTATACAATGCAGTCCGAAAGGACGAATCACAGAATGTATGATCAGTATCATCCGCTTGGAATAGTTGGAATCGTTTCAGCATTTAATTTCCCGGTAGCAGTGTGGTCCTGGAACGCAATGCTTGCCACCATTTGTGGTGATGTTAATTTATGGAAGCCTTCTTCTAAAGTCCCTTTATCGGCAATTGCCACTCAAAATATAATTGCGGAAGTATTAAAGGAGAATATGCTCCCGGAAGGTATCTTTAACCTGGTTATTGGCAGGGGCTCAACGATAGGAGAAAAAATGCTTAATGATAAGCGTGTTCCTCTTATTTCTCTTACAGGATCGACAAAGGTTGGCAGACACGCAAACCAGGTAATAGCGGGAAGATTTGGTAAGGCAATTATGGAACTTGGTGGAAACAATGCAATTATTCTTACACCTGATGCTGATCTTAAAATGGCTATGCCTGCAATTGTATTTGGTGCTGTCGGAACTTGTGGGCAGAGATGTACCAGTACACGCAGATTAATAATTCACGAATCAATTTATAATAAAGTTAAAGAGTCAATTATAAAAGCCTATGAAGGATTAAAGATAGGTGATCCGCTTGATGAAAAGAATCACGTTGGTCCATTGATTGATAAAGATGCTGTGAAAATGTTTACCGAAGCGCTCGAAAAAGTTAAGAAAGAAGGTGGAAAAGTCCTTTATGGCGGAGACGTTCTTTCAGGTAAAGGATTTGAGGCAGGCACATATGTGAAGCCGGCAATAGTTGAAGCTAAGAATGAATTTGAAATTGTGCAGGAGGAAACCTTTGCCCCAATACTTTATTTGATTAAATATTCAGGTGATGTAAAGAACGCAATAAAAATCCATAATGATGTTGTGCAGGGATTATCCTCAGCAATATTTACAACCAATATGAGAGAGATGGAAGAATTCCTTTCTTCGAGAGGTTCCGATTGTGGTATTGCAAACATAAATATAGGCACAAGCGGTGCTGAGATTGGTGGTGCTTTCGGTGGTGAAAAGGAAACAGGCGGTGGTCGTGAATCAGGTTCTGATTCGTGGAAAGCTTATATGAGAAGACAGACGAACACGATAAATTATGGCACAGAGCTGCCTTTGGCACAGGGGATTAAGTTCGATATTTAATCTATTTCTGTAGGGATGGGGCATGTCCCGTCCCTATGACTTAAAATTATTTTTCAGACCCAATCTTTCCAGTCTTGATCTTAAATGTCTTTCCGTTATTCCAAGGTACCTGGCCGCTGCACTTTGGTTACCATTATTGTCTTCCAGCGCGGTTTTAATTATTTCAGATTCAAAAGCACGAATTTTTTCATCATAGTCTTTATTAATAACGTGCGGGTTTAATAAACTTTTACTTACCTGTGCTTCTAGCTGCAACGGCAAATCGTTTTCTTCAATCATATCATTTCGCACTAATATTACAGAGCGTTCTATAATATTTTCAAGTTCTCTTATATTTCCGGGATAGTGATACTTTAAAAGCTTATCAAGTGCAAAATGAGAAATTTTGGAAACATCTTTGCTGTTTATTTGGGAATATTTCTTTATAAAATGCTCAATTAATAACGGTATATCTTCTTTCCTTTCACGGAGAGGAGGAATATCCACAGAAACTACGTTCAACCTATAGTAAAGATCTTCTCTGAATTCACCTCGTTCTATCATTTCTTCCAGGTTACGATTGGTAGCGCCAATAATTCTCACATCAATCTTTTCAGTATTATTGTTACCGATTCTTTGAATTTCTCCGAATTGAATTGCACGCAATAGTTTTACCTGTATATTCAGAGGAATGTCGCCTATTTCATCGATGAACAATGTTCCCTTGTTCGCTTCTTCAAATCGTCCGATTCGTCTTGCAATGGCTCCAGTAAATGAGCCTTTTTCATGTCCGAAAAGTTCACTCTCCATCAGGTTTTCGGATAAAGCCGCTACGTTAACAGTTATAAATGGATTATCTTTCCTCGAACTCGCGAAATGCAGAGCTTTCGCAATTAATTCTTTACCTGTTCCACTTTCACCTTTAATCAAAACGGTTGCTTTGCTGTTTGCTATACGTCCTACCAAATTTAAAACATCTTCCATCTTGCTGCTTTGAGAAATGATGGAGTCAAATTTAAATTTTTCTTTTAGCTGTTCTTTTAAATATTTGTTTTCCTTTAATAAAGTTTTTTTCTCTTTAATTCTGAAAAGCAAATTCTCCAACTCATCAAGATCTATTGGTTTTGTAAGATAATCGTACGCACCGCTTTTCATTATATCAACAGCCTGATCGATATTTCCGTATGCGGTAGTAACCACAACTTCTATTTCAGGATTAATCTTTTTTATCTCTTTTAGTAGTTCAAGGCCGTTCATGCCGGGCATTCTGAAATCCGTAAGCGTAATATCAATTACATTTTTATTTATAACGTCCAGGGCATTGCTACCATTTTCTGCTGTATAAATAGCATGATTTCGTCTTGATAAAAAACTCTTTAATGATGCGAGCTGTGATATTTCATCATCGACTAATAAAATTGATAAATTATCCATTCTGATTTCCGTTAATTATTTACCGGAATTTTTATGTAAAAAGTAGTACCGATATTTAATTCACTGCCAACAGAGATTATTCCGTTATGTTCGGTTATTATCCTTTGAACTATGCTTAGTCCAATACCGGAACCTTCAGGTTTACTGGTAAAATAAAGATTAAAAATTTTAGCTAGATTTTCTTTTGAAATACCTTTGCCTGAGTCTGATAAAGTGATCAAGATATTTCCTTTAACATTAGAAAGAATCATTTCTATTTTACCGTTTTCTTCAATCGAATCCTCTGAATTTTTAATAAGATTAATAAAAGCCTGTTTGATTTTATCCTTATCCCAGTTTACCTCTCCATCCCATTCCTGATTTATATTGAATGAGATGTCCTTATTTGATAAATGGTTCTGATATAAATGCTTAATTTCATTTATCAGTTCTGAAAGAGTGAAAACAGAAAATTTAACAGGTTCCGGCCGAGCAAAATTTAAAAAATTCTTAATAGAATTATTTATCCGCTGAACCTCTTTATGAACTAATTTTGTTAAAGAGTAATATTCATCACTTTCGGAAACCGGCTTAAAATCTTTGTTTAATTGCTGAATGATAGTCGCAATTGTGTTGAGCGGATTTCTGATCTCATGAGCAACACCCGATGCCAGTTCGCCCATTGCAAGAAGCTGTTCTTTTCTTGTAACCTGTTCTTCTAGTTCTTTCATTTCTGTAAGATCTTTTATAACAACAACAAAATTTTTCCCGTTATTTTCATCAAAAAAATGATTCCTGGAAATCAGAAGATTTTTCTTCGCACCATTAATTGTACAATCAATCTGCTCCATCATTGATTCATCATTTTCAAAGTCAATACTGTCATTATTGCCTAGTAATATGCCGAATTCTTTGTTCTCAATTTCATTTATTCTCTTATCAAATAATTTCTCCCCGGCGTTGTTAATCTGCTTTATTTTTAGCTTATCATTGAGTACAATGATTGCGTCATTTACACTTTGAACCAGCTTTTTGGAAAATGTTTCTACAGAGGAAAATTGTCGCTTTACCAGGTCTAAATTCTGGTAAACGAATACAAGAACCAGTAGAAGAGAGCCAAGCAGGAAGAAAATTATACTAATAATCACAACTCTCTTGTAAATGCTTTCTTCAATCTTATTAAATGCTTCAAGGTCCAATCCAATTCTGAACAGACCAACAATTCTTTGGTTATAAGTAAAAGGATGTACCGCTTCAAAGACATCCCTACTTTTAAACTCTGTTATCCGCCATTCGAACGTAGAATCTGAAATTGCTTTCTGAAGAAAAGGGGAGTCCTTTATATCGTCTAGACTGTCAACATTAGAAGAAGCTGCTATGATTGTATTTTCATTTTGCAGTGCAGTAAATACTACTCCCTTATTATTTGCAAGTCTTCTGAGTAAAACACCAAATCCCATATTTCGTCTGAGTTCAAGTATCGGCGCCGCATCTACATTTAGTACAATTATTGTTTTGTTTTGTCCGGCCACTGCTACTATATACCGATATCCCTCACCAACTCTTGCCTTTCTTATTCCTAAAATTAATTGCTCTCTTTGTCCGTTTATAATTTCTGAAAGATTATCCTTTACAAATTCCGGAGAAATATTTTGATCGGAAATCCTGCTGAAATTAGTATATAATAATTTACCTTTATATGAAACAATATTTATTCTCAGTATTTTATTCTCATTTGCAATTTTTTTAAGTACTGAATTATTTATTCTGTTTGTGCTTAATAAAGTTTTAATAGTATTGGCGTTATTGATTAAGCGTAATTTTGTCTGTTTTTCTATTTGGGAACTTGTCTGTAATACTTGTTCAGACGAAACTAAAACTGTTTCGAGGAGTGAATGAGACTGGTTGATCATTAATTCGAGTAATTCAGCTTTACTTTGTTTCACTTCATTATATGCAAAAAGAGCTATCAACAAAGCGACAACCGTAAAGATTAGTAGAAGCGATCTTGGCTGGATGAATTTATTTAGCAAATATTTCAATTATCTGGCCCCCTTAATATTCACTTAAGTTCTCAAAGAAATAATATTCTTGCTGTTAATATAAAAAACAATCCCTGTAGTTGTTATAAAGGAAAAGATTCATTTGTTTTCAATTAATGGTTTATGCGTCCTAAACATTTCCTTAGAATGCAAACCCAATATTTAATGAAACATGATTTAGATTATAGTTATACCAAAAGCTATTTGATTCACTATTAATGTAATTGTATACTAAATTAAGATTCAGAGATTGCTCTGATTTTTCACTTAATAAGAAACTTTTTGAAAGACTTGCGTAATAGTATTTTTGCTTATCATTGCGATTTAAATCTACTAGAAGAGTTTCGGCATCAGTATAAATTCCCTGTGAAGGATAGGTACGATCACTGTACATAAAGCCGGATTTTAAGATTATTAATCCGGGCAAAATCTGAGTTAATTCCAATCCGAAAGTATTTTCTCTTCTACTGATTGGATCATCATAAAGATCGGATTCATCACCGTAATTATAGTTTGTACTGCCATACCACGTACCGGAACCTTCTATCAATGACCGGTTTTGATAGTAAGCAGCTATGCCAGTATTTTCAAATATTGATTGAGCAATTCTAATACTGCTGAATATTTGAGTTGAAGTTACTTTAGGATATAATAGAGTATCGGTATAAGTACTATTATATCCATATCCCGACATCATTCCTTTACCGCTTCTGCCTTGTGTTATAGACTCGGTGCCGGTGTTTACATAATTCTTGTACGATAAAAGTGATTGAAAAATAAATGTAGTTTTTGTTTCAAAGCCTTTATTTAATTGAATCCCAAGAGTGAACAAAGCATTGTTGTAAGATTTCAAATTATTATACCATTTATAAGTAGCTGAAGTTTGTAAAAGAACATGCATAAAACTCCAGTTTATTTTTTGTTTTAAATACCCGGTAAAGTCAGAGTAATTGAAGAAATCGTATTCAACCTTATTAAATCTCTGATTGGCATAGATACCAAATTTTGTGGATTCATCATTATTATATAATCCCAACTGATGCCAGTATGAATTCCGTTCATTGGTTTCATAGAAACGTGAATAGCTCCCGTAATAAAGTATGTTTATATCCTCGAACTCTTTTTCAATTCCAATATTGAGTGAGGAATTAAACTGTTCTTTCGGAAAAGGAGAACGGAAAGGATTGCTGTTAAATTCGTGCTCAGTTGAAATTGTAAAATTCCATTGTGCCGGAGTAAGTGAAGAAAATAAAGTAACAATCACTATAATAATTACGGATATTTTTTTCTTACTATTCTTTAATAATTGTGAAATCATCCTTTACCCCGCTTTTTACCTGTACCGTTTTGTCCTTTGCCCTGCGTATTGTTTCCAGAATTAGTTCCATCCTGAGGCTTTATATTTTTAGGAGAGTTCCTTTTATTTTTATTTTTTCCTTTTTTCTGTAAATTGTCATTAATGCCATCTCCATTCAGGTCAATGTAAGGCAGATCTTTATTATTCTTTAGCTTTGATTTTTTAACGTAATCAGGATCAAGACCATTTGGTATTCCGTCGCCGTCATCATCAGGAGCGTTATCATTGTAACCGTCACCGTTTTTATCAACAAAGTTTTGCGTCCTTTGTCTATGTTGATTTTTCATACCGGGTGTCGGCTTTTTGTTCTCTGAGTTGGCCTTAGTTGTATCCTGAGAGTAACTTAAATCAGATGAAAATAAAACTATGGCAAAGATCAGTGCGATATAAAAAATTATATTTTTCATTTTAAGCTCATTCTATTTAGTCATTTAACTCAATCGTTGTGCCATAGAAAATGGAAGATAAATGTCTTTAATTCGATTAAAAGTAAATACTTTCATTATATAAAAGTCTTGATATCGACAAAGCAGGCGGGGGATATCGACTGGTTAGTCGAGTTACTACTATACAAAAAAAAGAGCAGCAAAAATGCTGCTCTTTCGTACTTTGATTCAGGAATATTTTTACCTTCTTCCTTTAGTATTCCCTTTCGGACCTGTACCGTCACAGACACCTGTGCCGGTTCCCGTTCCACCACCATTCTTAAAGCCTAGTCCTGTTCCATCCTGTGGATGTAATCCACTACCGTCACCGAATCGATAACCTGAACCATTTCCTAAGTAACTACCGGTATTTTGCAATCCCATTCCTTTACCACCTTTAGCGTTCCTGTTTCTTATCCTTGCAGCAGAAGAATAATTATCACAAATACCATCACCATCTGCATCGACCCAATTGGTTCTGGCTTGTGGTCCATTGATTTCAATCTGAGCTTTAACTTGTTTCATAGCTTTTACCTGTTTCATATATTGAAACTGGGAAGTGCTCTGTGCATAAGCTGCACCGGATAACATAACTGCTGTAATTGCAATAACTGAAAGATTAAATATGCGTCTCATCTTGTACCTCTTAGAAATAGATTATTTAATTAACGATTACAGAAAAGGTATTAAAATAATTGTGCCAGAAAGTATTCGTTATATTTTTAAAAGTTTCGAACGTTTTGGATCGTTTAACTTATTTTTTACTTCCATGAGGTCGAATGTAACGACGAGGTGGGCGAATGAACTTTGTCGGTGTTAGTTAAGAATCAGATTTCTGATTTATGTAATTTGTATATGCACAACAGCGATACAGTAATAAATATGCATTATTTCTTGCTCTCACAAACAATCATATAATATCCCCAATCCCCATTATCGTAAGCTTTTTTTTGTCCTAATCCAGTTGTATAATGAATCCTGGAGAAATAGCTTGCTTTCTTAAAGAAGTTATAAATCTTTGTTCCCAAAAACCCGAGAATTGATGCATAGTAAAGTAAATTAACCGATTTTTTTATTTTCTTCGTGCAATCATTTATCGTGCTTATCTCAAAATTATATTTAGCAGCTATTTCAGGCAGTTCTTCAATTGTAAGTGCATCTGAAATAGCCCAGCCATTAAGCATAGCTTTCATTGGTTTATTTTTCGAGATGTCATAAGAATGTGTTTTAAATATATCCGAAATAAGAACTTTCCCTCCAGGCTTCAGGATTCTGTTCATTTCTTTAAAGAATAAATCATCGTCAGTACAGGAACTGAAACTTTCGAGTGCCCAAACAATATCGAAAGCGTTATCATCAAATCCTGTTTTAAGATAATTAGTTTGTGAAAATTTAGTTATTTGATCTAATTTATTTTTTTGTGCCAGAGCTTTTGCAGTTTCTGATTGCTTTTTGCTTAAAGTGATTCCGTGGACATTGCATCCTATATTTTTAGCTAGGTAGATGCTTGAACCGCCAATACCACAACCTGCATCAAGAACTTTATGTTCTTTTTTAATTTCGCCTAAGTTTATCAATAATTTGTTGGTATTAAGAATTGCGTCGCTGATGCTATTTGTTGATTCATCCCAAACACCGTAATGCAATCCAGCAACTTTATCGAGTTTCCAGAACATTCTATAATGCACTTCAGTTTGATCGTAATAATTTTCAATATCTGTGCTTGTGAAATTGTTCATAATTAAAATAAATAATGAATAAGTCCTTATAAAAATAAAAAGGCAGGATTAATACCTGCCATAATAAACCATCTATTTAAATATTGCAAATTTATCCAATCGTCATTAAAATATAATCTGATAAGATATAACCACTTTCTTCGAGCTCAGCATCCTTAGCGTTTTGGGTATTCTCAGGTACCTCACCTTTTTTCAGTAGTTTCAACCCTTCTTTCTTTCTTAATTCATTTTCTCTGGCTAGTCTTTTGTCCGCTTCCTCTTCTTTCTCTTTTTTACGTTCATCGAGATTCAAAGAAACTGATTTTTTATCCAATAACTCTTTGTTTTCACGGGTATCCGCTATTAAATCCTGGAAGAGGGGGCTGTCCTTAATTCTCATCTCATGTTTTTTTTCAAGTTCAGGAATATATTTCTTGATATTTCCATAAGGAGTAAACATCGCTGCTTTTATTTGATCCCATGGCAATGCACTTGGTTGCGAGCTTTCCCCGAATTCTTCTGCAGAGTATGTTGAAGGAAATTCAATGTCAGGTTTTACTCCGAGATGTTGAGTACTTCCTCCCGTTACCCTATAAAATTTAGCAATTGTCAATTTTATCTGTCCATATTTATTATCAGAATTTCTCATTATGCGATTGAGGTCAATCATATTTTGGACCGTTCCCTTTCCATAAGTATTTTCTCCTACGATAATCGCTCTGCCATAATCCTGCATTGCAGCAGTAAATATTTCAGAAGCAGATGCACTGAATCTGTTTACCAAAACAATTAGGGGTCCATCGTATACGATTCCAGGATCAGGGTCTTTCCCGAGATCAATACTTCCATCCGAATTCTTAACCTGAACAATCGGACCGTTCTTAATGAATAATCCACTTAATGAAATGGCCTCTTGCAAGGAACCGCCCCCGTTATTTCTTAGGTCGATTATTATTCCATCTATTTTTTGTTTTTTTAACCTTTCAATTAATCTTTTTACGTCACGAGTTGTGCTTTTGTAATTTTTATCTCCCTTTGCTTGTGCTTCAATATCGCTGTAAAAAGCCGGAATAGAAATAACACCGAATCGGAAGGGAACTTTGTTATTTGTAATATCAAGAGTATCATCTTTTGCGGACATTTCCTCAAGTTTAACTTTATCTCTCGTAAGTTTAATCTCTTTTGGTGTCGCGTTTAGTCCCTCTGATGCAGGTAGTATTTGTAATCTTACTACTGTTCCTTTAGGTCCTCTTATTAATTGTACTACATCATTTATCCTCCAACCAATTACATCTACCATTTCTCCGTCGTCGCCCTGTGCTACCCCAATTATCCTATCACCATTATGAAGTAGATTGCTCTTGTATGCGGGACCTCCTGGTATAACTTCATGAACTTTTGTGTAGTCATCTTCAGTGGTTAATTGCGCGCCGATTCCTTCAAGTGTACGGGCCATATCTATTTTAAAATTTTCTGATGTGATTGGCGAAAGATAATTAGTATGTGGGTCAATTGATTCGGTCAACGAATTCATTGCGATCTGGAAAACATCTTCGCTATTTAACTGAGCAAATGCCTTCCTGTAATTATTGTATCTTTTTTGTAATACCGTATCTATTGATGGCCAGTTTTTCCCGGTAAGGAGTAGATTCAGAGCATCACTTTTTACTTTTTTTCTCCAAAGCTCATTCCATACCTTTTCGTCTTTTGGCCAGGCAGCACTATCTCGTTTGAATTCAAAATTTTCTTTGATTGAGAAATCAAATCCTTTTTTCAATAATTCGTGAACGTATTTGATTCGGTTATCAAGTCTTTTTATAAAAACATTGTAAATATCAAATTCAGGGGAGACGTTTCCATCTTTAAAATCATCATCAAGTTTAAAACGATACTTTTCAAAGTTTTTTATATCGGTAGCAAGGAAAAAACTTCGACTGTGATCCAGTGATTTTATATAGCGATCAAAAATTACTGAAGAAAGAGAATCATTTAACTTGAATTTTTTATAATGATAGCGGGAAAGAATAGTATTGACAACTTCATCTTCTTGTGCCATATATGATGCAGGAGTCAGTACTTTTATCGTATCCTTGCCATTTATATAAACGGTCTTTTTATCAGATGTATTCGCGAAATAAAGATTAGCTGCCGTTAATAATAGTAAAAGAATGAAGATTCTTCTCATCAATTGTCCCGTAGTTATTTTCATTTATAGATATAATTTAATATAAATACACATTTATAAAACAGATTTGTTCCACTGTTTAAAAGTAATAAAAGATAGTTGTAATAATTGTAGATTTAATAATTTATTCAACGCATTTATGATGAACGGAAGGTAGTTGCTTAATCGGCTTCGATGGTTCTTGAAAATATAAAGTTAACATTTTTTAACATTTTTCTATTCTCAAATATTTCCTTCAGTTCTTTTTCGTCCAAATACTTTTTTATTTCCTGCGAATTATTTAATTCCTCAAAAAGAGTCTTATTTTTATCTGCCCAGACCTTCATTGCAGAATCCTGTACCATTTTATAAGCTTCTTCTCTGGTTAATCCTTTATCCACGAGCTTTAATAAAACTGCCTGTGAAAAAACCAATCCACGGGTAGTGTTTAAATTCTTTATCATATTTTCAGGATAAACAACAAGATTTGCAATAAGCTTTGTCATAAGATCAAGCATATAATCCAAAGCAATGCAGCTATCAGGGACTATAATTCTTTCCACAGAAGAATGTGAAATATCTCTTTCATGCCAGAGAGCGACATTTTCGAGCGCAGCCATTGAATTGGCACGTAAAATTCTTGCAAGACCTGTGATCCTTTCACTGATAATCGGATTTCTTTTATGCGGCATTGCCGATGAACCTTTCTGTCCTTTCGAAAAATATTCTTCCGCTTCAAGAACTTCTGTTCTTTGCAGGTGTCTGATTTCAATCGAAATTTTTTCAAGCGTCGAAGCAATTACTGCAAGAGTGGTCATAAACTCAGCGTGCCTATCTCTTTGAATAACCTGGGTTGAAACTGGGGTGGGGGAAAGCCCAATCTTTCTGCAGACGTATTCTTCAACTTTAGGCGAAAGGTGATCAAATGTCCCTACCGCACCGGATATTTGCCCTACACTTATTACTTTAATAGCTTTTTCCAGTCGTTCAATGTTTCTTTTCGTTTCTTCAAACCAAAGAGCAAATTTCAAACCCATAGTGGTAGGTTCAGCATGTATCCCGTGTGATCTTCCTACACAAACTGTATTTTTGTGTTCAACTGCTCTTTTTTTTAATGCATCCTTTAGTTCCAGTAATCTTTTGAGTAATAATTCACCTGCAGATTTCATCTGGTAAGAAAGTGTAGTGTCAAGAATATCTGAAGAAGTCATTCCATAATGAATGTGTCGAGAAGCAGGTCCAACATATTCAGAAACATTTGTTAAAAATGCTATAACATCATGCTTTGTAGTTTTTTCGATTTCGAGTATTCTTGCTGCATCAAACTTAGCTTTATTTTTTATCTCATCAAGATCTGATTTCGAAACTTCTCCAAGTTCACATCTTGCTTCACAGGCAAGAATTTCAATTTTAAGCCAGGTACTGAATTTAAATTCATCTTTCCAGATATTTCCCATTTCAGGGAGCGTATAACGTTCGATCATCTACGGTCCAATGTCATAGTAGTGGAAATTTCTTTATCGTCACGCAAAAGTTTAATCTTTACTTTTTGTCCGGCTCGGAATTCCTGGAATACACTTATTAAAGTTTCCTGATTCGTAATATGATAATTATCAACCTGAATTATAATATCACGAACTTTAATTCCACATTTGGCAGCAGGCGAACCCGGGACAACCTGTGTAACTATAGCTCCTTTTGTTGATGGTAATCCGTAAGCTTTAGCCAAATTCTCATCAACTGATTGAACTCCAAGTCCAACATCAAAATTTCTATTAATTTTTCCGTGTTCTTTTAGTTCTGTAATTATCCTTTTAACCTTGTTTATAGGAATTGCAAAACCAAGTCCAATGTTACCCTTAACTCCACTAGCAGTATAAATAAGAGTATTCATTCCGATAACCTGTCCCAGACTATTTACTAATGGGCCACCACTGTTGCCGCCGTTAATAGCAGCGTCGGTTTGAATCATATTCAAATAATATCTGTTGTCGATTGGCTCAAGATTCATTCCTATGGCAGAAATAACCCCGACAGTTACAGTTGGTTTATCATTTATTTCAAAAAGACCGAAAGGATTACCAAGAGCAATCACCCATTCGCCTATAATTTCATCATCGGAATTTCCGAGCGTTACAAAAGGGAGATTTTTATCGTTGATCTTCACTAATGAAATATCAGAAGCATGATCTGTGCCGATAAGTTTTGCGTCGTACTGTTCACCGTTTGTAAGTGTAACTGTAATTTGGGATGCATTACCGGCAACATGGTCATTAGTAACTATATATCCATCAGGCGAAATTATAAATCCGGAACCAAGTTCCTTAACCTTTTGGCTGTAAATACCTTCATCGCCAAAGAATTGACGAAAGAAGGGATCATTATAAAATGGGCTCTGGTACTGCATTATTTCCGTAACATTAATTCCAACTACCGCAGGACTTACCTTTTTTACTGTCTCGGTAATAACCGTACGGCGTTGACCTGTTATCCCGCTGTCTGTTTTTACTACTTCTTCGTGACCATTCTTTAATGTGTTAGTGTATGCATCATCTTCGTAAAAGTAAGGGGTTGACTTCTGTGAATTTATGTAGAAAAAAATTCCCCCGCTGACAAAAAATAAAAAAGATACGAATAAAATTATTTTTGAAAATTTAGTCATCACATTTACCTTTTCTAAGTCGATTTATATTTATCCATGATTTCTCTCAATGGATCAATATGTTTTATGAAAATAATAGTTAAAAGTCCAACACAGAATAAAAGCAATGAGCTGTAAGAATCGGGTGTCGGATAGGAATATTTATAAACAATATCAATTGATGAAATGGTTAAAAATATAGTCAAAACTGTAGCACTAATATTAGCTAAAAGAATATTTTTTTTAAATAGATAAACGAATACCCATAAAATACACCAGCAGGCAAGAATAAGTGGTGATAAAAGGGCTGCACCTCCGGCTGCTGTTGCCAAACCTCTCCCACCTCTAAATTTAAGCCAGGGATTAAAACAATGACTAAAAACAGCGAAAAACAGAGCTAGAGCAGGATAGATAAAATTTGTTGGAAAGATTACAAGACATAAATAGACGCTCAATAAACCTTTTATTGCATCAATTAAAAGAACAAGAATGCCTGTCATTTTTGATTTGCTAACTTCTAGCGAATTCATAGCGCCGACATTGCCACTACCAGCTTCTGTAATATTTATATTGTAAACTTGCTTTAAAATAATGTATGCCGTAGGGAAAGATCCTAGTAAATATCCTATTAAAGCACTAAATAAATAGTTCATATTTTTTTAAGAAAATATTAAATTTATTTTCTCAATTTAATAAAAAAAATGGACTTACTTAATTACCAAAAGGCTAAAAATAACTTTTATTGCAAGATGTTAGTAATGGTATTATATTTGTGACCACGGTTATGAAATTTATGATCAAAATTATTAGCTTTGTATAAAAAATGCGGGAATAGCTCAGTTGGTAGAGCGCAACCTTGCCAAGGTTGATGTCGCGG
>CAZQQD010000062.1:0-19122 GCA_964595355.1 uncultured Ignavibacteriaceae bacterium
TTGAAACTGTTGAATTAATGAAAGTTGCATCAATTCCTTTTTTGTGAAGGGCATCGACCTGATCCTGCATCAAAGCTATAAGCGGGCTGATTACAATAGTACCGCCTTCAAATATTTGGGAGGGCACCTGGTAGCATACAGATTTGCCGCCGCCGGTAGGCATGAGCAAAAGGCAATGCTCATTTTCATCTACAAGCCTTTTGATCACTTCTTCCTGGCTTTCGCGGAATGTATCAAACCCGTAATACTTTTTCAGAACTGCTTTCGCCTGTTCAATTTTATTGTTCATGTTAGAAAAATTAGTGAGATTTATTTTGTAAAGATAGGCAAAAGGGAGGAGGAAAATTAATCAACTGGTTATTACACGTGGAATCTTATTGGGTAAGCGAGTAAGTAATTCATAGTTAAGTTGGTTACTTAATTCGCTGAAAGATGCAACTGAAATTGAAAGATCACCCTGGTTTCCAATTAAAACAACTTCGTCACCTTTTTTTGTTTCGGGCACATCAGTCACATCTACGGTCATTAAATTCATATTTACAATACCAACAACGCCGACTCTTTTCCCATTTATTAAGACGCGTCCCTGGTTACTGAGTGATCTGCTGAAACCATGTGAATATCCTACCGGAATAGTTGCTATCTTCATTTTTTTATGTGCAAGGTATGTTGTGCCATATCCGATAAATTCACCTGTATTAACTTCCTTCGTGCTCATTACCCTCGTTTTCCAGCTGATTATTCTTTCAAGGGGATCAATTTTTTCTTCTTTTTTGCTGAGATAATTTATTAATGTCTCATCGCTCGGCCAGAATCCATACTGCATAATTCCAATCCTAACCATATCCATTCTTGTTTTAGGATAACGCATAGCAGCAGCGGAACAGGCTGTGTGACAAATTCTGGGTGTTACGTTTTGTTCTTTAATCCATTTGTAAAATTTGTTGTAAGCTTTTATTTGTTCCTTTACTCTCAAATAGTTTGCGATACTTTCAGCGCCCGCATAATGAGTACACATTCCTTCAAAGCTTATCAGTTCCTGATTATTTTTGATTTCCTGAATAACCAGTTTTAATTGTTTCTGGTTAAAACCTGTTCTGTTCATTCCTGTTTCAACTTCAAGATGTATTTTAGCAGGTTTTTTAACTTTTTCTGCAGCTTTGAGCGCAGCATTAAATCTATCAGATTCAAACACGAAAAACTCAACATCGTTCTCAATTGCCCATTCCAGCTCAGAATTATCAATCATTCCCATTATCAAGATTTTTGGTCCGTTGCTGGAAATATTTTTTACTCTTAAGGCTTCATCTGCGCTGTAAACAGAAAAATGTTTCTGTCCACATTCTTCAGCTATAGGAACAAAAGATTCAATTCCGTGCCCGTATGCATTTCCTTTTATGACTGATGATATAATTACCTCCGAACCCAGAATATTGTGCAGGAATTTCAGATTATTTTGTAATGCAGATTTGCTTATTTCAATAACAGACGAATTAAACATGGTTAACTTAATATTTGATTTATAATTGAGTAAAAAACTTTAATTCCTGGTTCAATAATTTCATTAGGGAAATCATAATCAGGGTTATGTAAAGCAGGCTGCTTTTCGCCGGAGCCAAGTCCAAACAGCGCACCATTAAAATGATTTGTAAAATGTCCAAAATCTTCCGACCATCTGAAAGTCGTCCTAATTTTTTGAACTTTTAATTTATTTTCTTTTGCAGCTTCTTTTATTATCTCAACACAATTCTTATCATTTACGGTAGCAGGAAATTCTTCAGTAAATTCTATTTCATATTTTAGCTCATATTTCTTCGCAATTGATTTTGCTCTTTTAATTGCACTATCAGTCAACAATTTCATATCAGCGTTTTTAAACGAACGAAGTGTAGCCATTACTTCAGCATAGCCGGGTGAGGTTCCAAATGCCCGTTCGCCAATTTTTAAATGAATAATAGTAATTAGCGAAAAATCTTTTATCGTTTTTATTTTTTTAGGCAGAGAAATTAGTGCAGAGATAATATCTGAAACAGCAAGTGCAGGGTTTATTCCTTTTTCTGGTTCTGCCGCGTGTGAAGTTTTTCCGATGAGCTTTATAATCATTCCTTTTGAAGCAGCTGCAAATTCTTTTTCCCGTATAATTATTTTTCCTTTTTCAAATCCGGGGAGATTATGCAAAGCAAAAACAAAATTTGGTTTTATCGATTTAAATTTGTTGTCTTTTAATATCCATTCTGCACCTTCACCGGTTTCTTCCGCAGGTTGATAAAGTAAAACGACTTTTCCTCTTTTTAATATGTTTTTTGAAAGTAATGGAATCAATCCTGATACAATGGCCATATGCCCATCGTGTCCGCATTTATGAGAAATGTTTTCATTAACAGACTTGTAATTGAATTTATTTATTTCTGGGATAGGGAGTGCATCAAGTTCACAACGGATTAATACAGTTGGCCCCTTCTCTTTCCCATTGAAAATTACCGCAATTCCATTGCCACCGATATTAGAAATGATTTTATCCGGGCTGTATCTCTTTGCAAAAGAAATTATTCTCTTTGCAGTATTTTTTTCGCTTCCCGAAAGTTCAGGATTTTTATGAATCTCTTTTCTGAACTTAATTAATTTCTGCAGAGAAACTTTAACAGTGTCTTTCATAAATTGTTATTACTCAACTTCGGTTAAATATTCTTTATTTGGAAATAAATAAGTTAGCAAGACAAAAGTCAATGCTGAAGCCGTAATTCCAAATATATTAGGATCAAGTCCGAGCGGCAATTTTGTATTAATTATTATCAGAGTAATAGTTGTTCCTCCGCCAATTACCATTGCCCACATTGCTGCAAGCGAGCTGCTTCGTTTCCAGAAAAACGCTCCTATTACCGGAACGAAAAGCCCTGAGACCATAAATGCATAGGAGTAGAGCATAAGCTGAAGCACATTCTGCATACTGCTCGCAAGCCATAATGAAAATATACCAAGAACTAAAGTAAGCCACTGTGATAATTTTAAAAATCTTTTTTCATTTGAACTAAAAGAAAAAAACCTGTCGAGTATGTCCGTTGCCACATTTCCTGAAGCAGCCATCAAACAACTATCGGCAGTCGACATTATTGCAGAAAAATATGCGGACATCATCAATCCCATCAATCCGACCGGCATAACAGTTCTGAGCAAAAGAGGCAAACCCTTTTCAGGATCAAGCCCAGACATAGTTGGAAATCCAAGGTAAGCAAACATTCCCTGATCTGCAGCGACTCTGCCGAATAGACCAAGCATAACACCCATCATTGCCATTACAGGCCACTCGAAGAGTCCCGCTATGAACCATGCTTTCTTTGCAGTTTTTTCGTCTCTGCAGGAATAAATTCTCTGGTAAAGAGTCATGCCGACAAACCAGATCGGAATAATAGTCACTCCCCAATTAACGAGAGTTTGCCAGCTTACATTTGTGAAAGATAAAAGGTCATTTGAAACCTCTTTTTGTAATGCCGACCAGCCGCCGATTGCAGAGTAGCCAAGTGGGAGTCCGATGAAAACGAGTCCGGCCATTAAGACGATCCACTGAACAGTATCAGTGTAGATTACAGCTTTAATTCCACCCAGCGAGGTGTAGATAATTACAATCGCTCCCATAATTAACAGAGCAGTTTCCATATCCAAATCAATAAAAGAAGCCGATGCTAATTTTGCACCTGCAAGGATCTGGGAACTCGTAAATCCGATATAACCTATGGCAGAAATAACTCCGGCTATAAAGGCAACTTTGCCGTTATAAAATTCTTCAAAGATTTGTGGGAATGTATAAAGCTTCTTAAAACTTTTCATTTTATTTACACGCGGGATTAAAAGAACAGCGCTGACCCACGCACCTATCAGCCCTGTAAAAAGCATCCAGGAACCTGACAAACCCATTACAAATCCAAGTCCGCCAAGACCTATTGAAAAGCCCCCGCCAACGTCCGTCGCAACAACAGATAATCCGACGTGCAAACTTCCCATACTTCTACCACCCACAAAAAAGTCTTCAGCATCTTTATTTTTCTTCAGGAAAAAGAAACCGATGCCAAGCATTACTGCCATGTAGATAAAAAACTCGAAGAGATCTATAAAATGCATAGCCTTGTATTATTATTTGTGAAAAGTTTGAATTGAAAAATTAAAAAATCTTTTTGGACATATATCTTGAATTCATCAACCGAGCGATTGAAGTATAATTTGGCATAAAATGAATCTGGCCGCCAACTTTATATTTCCCTTTATCACTACCAAGATCATAAACGGTCATATCAGAAGTAGTACCGACAAATTGTAGTTTGTCATCTTTAGGACTAAGGTTGTTTACGTCAACATCAAGTTGTCCAAAGTCAACAATTGTTCTGTAAGTTTCTTTCACCCCTTTATCGAATTCCAGTTCGGCAGTATGGCCAACATTCCCCTCACCAATAATTCCGTCAGGCTGAATCTCTTTTTTATCAAGTTCTACAATTTCTGCGGAAAACTCTATTGTAGATGTCGAGAGATTTCTGAATTTTTTATTATTAAGAGGAGAAACTCCTAAAAGTGCAGCTTCACCGATTCTGAAGTGATTCACACCTTTGGGAATTTTGCCTTTTGAAATGAGTGGTAAAGTAATAGAACTTCCGCCTGAGACAAGTTCGAGCTTTTTGTTGAACTGCACTTCGATTAAGTGTTTGTACAGGCTTAGCTGAATTAATTTATCATAAGTAGGTTCAACGCCATACATGCAGCCAAGATTGGTTCCCAGCCCGATAGTTTCAACATTTTTTAACTTAAATATCTTTTCATAAAAACTAAGAATTTCATCTCTCACAATGCCTTCCCTTAGTTCTCCCATCTCAATCATTATAATAACGCGATGTTTCTTACCCTGCTCCTCAGCCTCCCTGTCAAGTGCTTCAATTGTTCTTAAAGATGAATTCAAGGAAATATCAGCATACTTAATTATATTTTTTACCTGGTTAAGTGCTGGAGGTTTAATATACATTGTTACGATGTCTGGTTTAATCTCTTTTATCGTTCGTAAATTTGAAATTCTTGAATCACCCACCGAATGAATTGTTTTGATGCATTTATCAGGAATTATTTTTTCCAGTGCGCCCTTGTGTCCGCACAACATCTTAGTGACCAGCGTCCATTGAATATTATTTTCTGTAAGATATTTATTCAGTTTTTCGATATTCTCGAGAATTTTACCTGTATTAATAGTTAGCGTAGCCATTTTTTAATTTATTTTTTATAACGCATTTCTGCGTATTTTGTTGTAAATCCTATCCTTTCATATAATCTTTTTGCTGGGTTGTCATATTCAACATGCAGCTTTACATCACCTTCTGCTTCATTTATACATCTTTCAGCAATTTGTCTTCCAATGCCTTTATTTCTGAATTTATTATTGACAGCAATATACACCAGAATATTATCCGGAATGTATTCACTCATTCCGGTTTTGTTCAACACTAATTCGCCACAAAGCTCACCGTCATAGTAAGCAGTTAATAAAAAGCCGCCTGGCTTTCCGTCTTTGGCAAAAGCATAGTCAATGCATTTTGAAATTGCCGATTTTGTATCTCCAAATTTGTCGAGATGAGTATAAAGAAAGTCGATGAATTTTTCTCTTGGCATTTCTTTTTCAAGTTCTGCTTCGCTTTCAATTTTATTTATTTTTAACATTATTTCTCCAAATCAAATTTTGTGACATAATGCATATCCGTTTTTAGTCAGAAAATCTCCCTGGTAAATCATTAATCAGTGGCAAAAAGTCAAAACCGGATAATAATTGAAGAGATTTCGGTAATTTGTTCCTCTAATTTAAAGGGGGCATAAATTTTAGAAGAATTTCCAATAATTGTTATTATTTTACAAAATAACATAAATTGTGAAAATTGCAAGTTTTCGTAAGATTTAATGCAAAATTAATTAGGGCGAGATAAAATTTTGCCAATATTATACGGAAAAACCTGAAACTATTTCTATTATGAATTGTGATAATTTATATAAGTATTTTGGTTTTAATAGGATAACAACAATATTGAACTTTGAGCTTTGTTAATTGTTTTATATAATGTAGCCTTAAACTAACCAATCGAAATTGTAATAATTATTTAATGACAGAGGTAAAAAATGAAGATCGGGTTTATTGGACTTGGGAAAATGGGGGGAAATATGGTACAAAGATTAATGAATGATGGACACGAAGTAGTGGTTTTTAATTTAACTCAAAAAGAAATAGATGATGCTGTTAAAAATGGAGCAATTGGTTCTTCTTCGGTTAAAGAATTAGCAAGCAAACTCCCTGAGAAGAAAGTTGTATGGCTTATGGTTCCTTCAGGAAAGCCTGTTGACGAAAACATAGATGAACTTCTTCATCATCTTAAAAAGGGAGATATTATTATAGATGGTGGAAATTCATTTTATAAAACAAGTATGAAGAGGGGAGAGAAAGTATCTGAAAAAGGCGTGAGCTATATTGATTGCGGAACAAGCGGTGGAATTTGGGGACTCAAAGAAGGTTACTGCCTGATGTATGGTGGTGAAAAACTTGCTTGTGATTATTGTGAACCTATCTTTAAAACTCTTGCACCTGAAGGAGGTTATCAATATTGCGGACGATCCGGTTCCGGGCATTTTGTAAAAATGGTGCACAATGGAATTGAATACGGAATGATGCAATCATACGCGGAAGGTTTTGAAATAATGGAGAAATCAAACTTTGATATAGATTTAAAAGCTGTTGCCGAAGTATGGAGATACGGAAGTGTAATTCGTTCATGGCTGCTTGAACTTGCCGGACTTGCATTAAAAGATGATCCAAAACTTTCAAGAATAAAAGATTATGTTGATGATAGTGGTGAGGGAAGATGGACTGTTGATGCAGCAATGGAATTCAATGTCCCTGCACATGTAATAACAAGTTCTCTGTTCAACAGATTCAGGTCGCGGCAGGATGAGTCTTTTGCTATGAAAATGTTGGCCGCTCTCAGGAATCAGTTTGGTGGACATGCAGTAAAGATGGAGAACTAATGAATCACACAGAGAATCACATAATAGTAATATTTGGTGCAACTGGCGATCTGACAAAAAGAAAATTGATCCCATCTATCTTCCAATTAAAGAAACATGGCCTGTTACCAAAGAAGTTTGCAATACTAGGGACCGGGAGAAGAGATCACTCTCATGAAACTTTCAGACAAAAAATGCAGGAAGCGCTACATGAGTTTTCTGAAGATAAAAATCTGGACGAATCACAGGTAAAAGAATTTATTAGCTCGCTATATTTTACAGTAATGGACTTCACTAAAGATGAAAATTATTTAAAGCTGAAGGAGAAATTAGCGGAAGTGCAGAAGACCTTGGGTATCGGTGGTAATGTGATTTATTATCTTGCAACTCCACCGAGTCTTTATGGTGTAATTCCAATAGACCTTGCAAAGCATGGAATGAATGACCAGTCTGACGGATGGAAAAAAATTATTGTCGAAAAGCCATTCGGATATGATTTGCAATCTGCTAAAGAATTAAACGCAAAATTATTAAAGCATTACAAAGAAGAACAGATTTACAGGATTGATCATTACCTTGGAAAAGAGACTGTACAGAATGTTATGGTCACAAGATTTTCCAACGGAATATTTGAGCCGCTGTGGAACAGGAATTATATTCATCATGTTGAGATAACATCAGCAGAAAGTATTGGAGTAGAGAATCGCGGAGGATATTATGAAGGATCCGGCGCATTGCGCGATATGATTCAGAATCATCTATTGCAGGTTACAGGTATGATTGCAATGGAGCCGCCGGCCTCTTTTGAATCGAATGCTATCAGGAATGAAACTCTTAAAGTTTTTCAATCACTCCGAAAGATGACACCGGCAGAGGTTGAAAAAAATGTGATCAGGGGACAATATGGAGCCGCCACTGTTCGTGGGGAAAAATTAGCCGGGTACAGGGAAGAAAAGGGTGTTAAAAAGGATTCTCGTACAGAGACTTACGTTGCCATTAAAATGTTTATCGATAACTGGAGATGGGGAGGAGTGCCTTTTTACATTCGAACCGGCAAAAGGCTTCCCACGCGAGTTACAGAGGCTGTGATTCATTTTAAACCGACTCCGCATCAGATTTTTGGAACGAGAGAAGCAGTCAATGATTCATGCAATCAGCTTGTAATAAGAATTCAACCTGACGAGGGAATTCTTTTGAAAATCGGGATGAAAACTCCCGGGGCAGGATATAATGTTCAGACTGTAAATATGGATTTTCATTATTCTGATTTAAAGAATGAACCTATTCCATCTGCATATCAAAGGTTAATTCACGATTGTATGATTGGTGATTCTACACTTTTTGCACGTGCTGATGCTGTGGAGGCGTGCTGGTCTTTTGTTCAGCCGATAATTGATGTATGGAAGGAGAATAAAAATAAAAAACTAAAAGTTTTCGGTTATCCAGCAGGAACATGGGGACCGGAACATTCCGATACAATAATAGAAGAACCCGGGATTACGTGGAGATATCCTTGCAGGAACTTGTCAGATGACGGACTATACTGTGAACTCTAAATTATAAATTGAAATTATGGTTCCTGAATTAAAAATATTTAAAACACCTTTGGAAGTAGCAGAAAAATTAGCATCTCAAATTTTTTCTGTCATTGAAAAGAATAATTCAAAAGGTGATAAAACATTTATAGCAGTTTCTGGTGGTAATACTCCTAAAATACTTTTTAATATTTTGGCAGAAGAATACAGGGAGAAAATAAACTGGAGCAATACTATCTTCTTTTGGGTGGATGAAAGATGCGTTGCGCCTGAAGATCAGGACAGCAATTACGGAATGACAAAAAAATTTCTCTTTGATAAGATTGATGTTCCTGAGGAAAACATTCACAGGATCAGAGGAGAAAACATTCCGGAAAAAGAAGCTGTAAGATACGCGGCAGAGATTGACGAATTATTAAAATTTAAGAATAAACGCCCAAATTTTGATTTGATGATTATGGGAATAGGAACCGATGGACATACAGCTTCTATTTTCCCGAATCAGTTGCAATTATTAAAATCAGAAGAAGTTTGTGCTGTTGCTGTTCATCCTCAGTCAGGACAAAAGAGAGTTACATTGACCGGCAATGTAATTAATAATTCAGATAATGTGTTTTTTTTAATTATTGGTGAGGACAAGGCAAAAGTCGTAGCTGATATATTCAAGCAGAAAAAAGGCTTTGAAAAGTACCCTACAGCAAATATTAATCCGGTAAATGCGGCATACGACTGGTATCTTGATACAAATGCAGCGAAGTTGATATGAGAATTATTATGGAGGTTAAGTAAATGCAAAATTCAAATTTTATAGTTAAGGCAGGTAAATACCAAAAAGAAATAGATAGAACATTAGAGAAAGTAAAAGATCAAAAAATTGCAGAAAGAATCTGGAAAAACGACTTCTCAATTTGGAGTGATAAGCCTGATGAGATCGTGAATCGTCTTGGCTGGCTTCATAGTACTGAAGTAACTGGGGCAGCATTAGATGAAATTAACTCTTTTGTAGATGAAGTTCGGAAAGAAGGTTTTACAAATGCTATTGTACTTGGGATGGGAGGGTCGAGTATGGCGCCGGAAGTGTTCAGCCTGATGTTCGGTAAAAAAGAGGGATATCTTGATCTTCATGTGCTCGACAGCACAGACCCCGGAGCTATAATTGAATTTGATAAAATGCTGGATCCTGCAAAAACTCTTTATATAGTTTCTACTAAGTCAGGTAGTACTGTAGAAACTTTTTCTTATATGAAACACTTCTATAATTCAACTTTGAAGAAAGTTGGAAAAGAAAATGCAGGTAAACATTTTATTGCAATAACTGATCCAAAGAGCGGGCTTGTAGATACTGCAGAAGAATTAAAATTTAGAAAAATTTTTAGAAACGATCCAAATATCGGAGGGAGATATTCTGCACTA
The DNA here is from genome assembly GCA_964595355.1 of uncultured Ignavibacteriaceae bacterium. GTDB lineage: Bacteria > Bacteroidota > Ignavibacteria > Ignavibacteriales > Ignavibacteriaceae > JAKAGZ01. The sequence continues at coordinate 9,969 of CAZQQD010000062.1, forward strand.
TCATTTTTCGGAATGGTACCAGCGGCATTGGCCGGTGTTGATCTTAAAAAAATTCTGGATAATGCTGATAAAATTATTGGTGAAACCAAATCAAACAATATTAATGAAGATACAGGTACCCATCTTGGCATCGTGCTTGGCACGCTTACCAATGAAGGTATTGATAAAGTTACATTTATAACACCTGGAAAAGTTTCATACTTCGGAGCATGGGTTGAACAACTTATTGCCGAAAGCACAGGAAAGAATGGAAAAGGAATTCTTCCTGTTGACGGTGAGGCAGTTGAAGCGCCTGAATATTATTCAAATGACAGGTTGTTTGTATATATTCATATGAAGAATGACAATACAAATTCTGAAAAAGTTAAGGCGTTAGAAACAGCTGTTCATCCGGTCGTTGAAATAATTTGGGATGATCTTTATGAACTTGGCAGTGAATATTTTCGGTGGGAATTTGCAATTCCTGTAGCCGGTTGGGCAATCGGTATTCAGCCTTTTGATCAGCCTAATGTTGAAGCCGCAAAAATTCTTGCAAGAAAAATGGTGAAGGAATATCAGGAAAAAGGTAAACTCCCTGAATTAAAACCTGCACTGGAAGAAAATGGAATTGCTGTTTATGGTGATATAAAAGCAAAAAACATATCTGAAGCATTAAAAAATTTTCTTGATCAATATGATTCAGGTAATAATGATTTTGTTGGAAGAAGTTATGTAACAATTCAGGCGTACATAAAGCCCGGAAAAATAACCACACGATCTTTGCAAGATTTCAGAACAGCCATTCAGAAAAAATATAAATTGGCGACGACTATGGGATACGGACCGAGATTTTTGCATTCAACCGGTCAATTACACAAGGGCGATGCTGGGCACGGTTTGTTTATTCAATTTAATTCAGAGATGGAAAACGACTTACCTATTCCAGATAAAGCTGGTGATGATAAATCATCTATTTCTTTCGGCACCTTAAAAAATGCACAAGCGCTTGGTGACAGACAAGCATTACTGGATAAAAAACGGAGAGTAATAAGATTTAACCTTGGAAAAGATGTTAATAAATCACTGGAGTTTTTAACAAAAGCTTTAAAATAAAAATGATAAAAGCATTTGTCTTTGACCTTGATGGAACCCTTGCACAGACGGAAATTCTGAAAGCACATTCTTACGCAAAAGCAGTTGAGAAACTTAAACCTGGAGAATATAAGTTACATGATTTAATTGATTTTTATATAAGACTTGTGGGTCACTCACGTGAAGAAGTCGCGAATTATTTTTTATTGAAATTTAAGTTGGAAAAGGAATTAGAAAAATTAGTTAGAGATTTTAAAGTTAAGGAACCATGGGAAGCTTTCATAAAAATAAGACTTAAGTACTATTTTGAATTTCTTGATAATCCACGAATATTAAAAACAGTTGTATGCCAATATAGCACAAAACTACTCAAGAAAGTTAAGGTACTGAATTACAAAACAGCTCTTGCAACTACATCTCATCTTGATGAAACGACAAAGGTTCTGGAAACTCTTAAATTAAAAAATTTATTCAATTTTATTGCCACAAGGGATCTGATTGAGAACAGCAAACCTGATCCGGAAATATATAAGCTCGTATTATCTAAATTAAAAGTCAAACCTGTGCAATGCATTACAATTGAAGATTCTCTGACAGGAATAAAAGCAGCCCTGGCCGCAAAAGTAAATTGCATTGCGGCAACCAATGATTATACCAGAGACTCAGTTAATAAAAGCAGGTTGCTTGAAAGAAGATGGATAGTGAATAATCTTAGTAATCTGGAAAGTGTTGTGGAAGAGATGATTAAAATTCATTCTGGATAAAATATTTATGGGAACAGAATACGAAAGATTGCAGGAATTATTAAGCAAAAAAAAGAATTGGAGAAAATGGGGACCTTATTTATCAGAGAGAGAATGGGGAACAGTCCGTGAAGACTACAGTCCAAATGGGGATGCATGGAATTATTTAACATATGAACAGGCACTCAGTCGTGCTTACCGATGGGGAGAAGATGGAATAGGTGGAATTTGCGATGATCAGCAGTTGCTCTGTTTGGGATTTGCTTTCTGGAATAGGAAAGATCCAATTCTGAAGGAAAGATTTTTCGGTCTTTCTAATCCGCAGGGGAATCACGGTGAAGATATAAAAGAATATCACTACTACCTCGATAATGTACCTACTCATTCTTATATGAAAATGCTTTGTAAGTATCCACAATCCGAATTCCCTTATGAGCAATTGCGAAATGAAAATGCAGAAAGAGGAAGAAACAAACCTGAATATGAATTAATTGATACAGGAATTTTCGATGAAGATAAATATTTTGATATCTTTTTAGAATATGCCAAAGCAGATGATGACGATATTCTTATTAAAGCAACAATATTTAATCGTTCTCAGGAAAAAGCTGAGTTAAATATTATTCCCCAAGTATGGTTTCGTAATACCTGGTCGTGGGGAATAGATGATTATAAACCAATTATAAAGAAATCGGACAAAAATTTTTTGAGTATAGAACATAAAAGCCTGAAGAATCTTAAATTATTTTATGAGGGAAATCCTGAAATTATTTTTTGTGAAAATGAAACCAATTATAAAAAACTTTATAATGTAAATAATGAGTCAGCTTATTGTAAAGATGGAATAAATGATTTTATTGTTAACAATAATAATGACTCTGTGAATTTTAAAAAAGGGACAAAGGCCGGGCTAAGTTACAAACAAAATATTAGTTCAGGTAAATCATATCAAATAAAATTAAGACTCACAAATAAGAAAGAGCAATCACCATTTGAAGAATTTGATAAAATCTTTGAGGAAAAAATTAAAGAAGCTGATAGTTTTTATTCAGAGCTTCAAAAAAATATAAAAGAAAAAGAGTTAAAAAATATTCAGAGACAGGCTTTTGCAGGTATGCTTTGGAATAAACAGTTTTATTATTATGATATTCCACAATGGCTGAATGGAGATCCTTCACAGCCAACTCCCCCATTTGAAAGAAAACAGGGAAGAAATTCCGATTGGATGCATCTGAATAATTTTGATATAATCTCAATGCCGGACAAATGGGAATATCCCTGGTATGCTTCGTGGGATCTTGCTTTTCACTGTATCACTTTGGCAATGATTGATCCTGAATTTGCAAAGCATCAGCTCATTCATTTAACTCGTGAATGGTATATGCATCCGAACGGGCAGTTGCCTGCATATGAATGGAATTTTAACGATGTGAACCCACCAGTTCATGCATATGCAGCATGGAGAGTTTATAAGATTGATCAGAAAAATAACAATGGAAAAGGGGATATTGAATTCCTTGAATCTGTTTTTCATAAAATGCTTCTAAATTTTACGTGGTGGGTTAATAGAAAAGATGCTGATAATCATAATGTTTTTCAGGGAGGCTTTTTAGGGCTAGATAACATCGGAGTGTTTGACAGGAACGAAAATCCAACTGACGGGCATATTGAACAAGCAGATGGTACTGCTTGGATGGCAATGTATTGCCTCAATATGATGCGCATATCACTTGAACTTTCTAAAGGGAATTCTATTTATCAGGACCTAGCCACTAAATTTTTTGAACATTTTTTATATATAGCGAATGCTATGTATAAAATAAGCCCTGACGGTATTAATATGTGGGATGAAGGAGATGAGTTTTATTATGATGTTCTGCATACTTCAGATGATAAGCATCTTAAACTAAAAGTTCGATCTATGGTGGGCTTGATACCTTTATTTGCGGTTGAAGTTCTGGAACCGGAAGTTATGGAAGCATGTCCCGAATTTGCAGCCAGATTAGAATGGTTTTTAAACTATAGAAAAGATCTTGCCGGATTGGTTTCACGCTGGGAGGTAAAAGGACAAGGTGAAAGCAGGTTACTTTCTCTTCTTCGCGGACACAGAATGAAATGCTTGTTAAAAAGAATGCTTGATGAGAATGAATTTTTATCTGACTATGGTGTGCGAGCTTTATCGAAATACCATCTTGAAAATCCTTATGTGTTCAAATCTGATGGGAAAGAATTTACAGTAAGATATGTGCCTGGTGATTCTGATTCTGGATTATATGGAGGAAATTCAAATTGGAGGGGGCCTGTATGGTTTCCCACTAATTTCCTGATAATAGAATCTCTTCAACGGTTTCATCATTATTACGGAGATGATTTTAAGGTTGAATACCCAACAGGTTCGGGAAATCATTTAACACTTAGAGAAATTTCAGAAAAGCTTACAGAAAGACTAATAAAATTGTTTCTGAGTGATAAAAACGGTAGTCGCCCTGTAAACGGATCGGTAGGAAAATTTAATAAGGATAAATATTTTAAGGATTACATTCTCTTTCACGAATATTTTCATGGAGATAATGGCTGTGGGCTGGGGGCATCACACCAAACAGGGTGGACAGGACTTATCGCAAAACTTATGCAGCCTGAAAGGAAATAGACATCTCTTTTGTTTAGCAATTTCAAAGGTATTTTAAAACGAAATTCAATATTTTGACCTTATAAAATAGATAAATTTACAAGGCCGCAATGAATAACACTTTACGTAAGATAGGGATAATACTAATTGCGGTTATAGTTTTACCGGCACTTCTTTTTATTACGTTCGAACTAAGCTCCCTGAACAGTAATGAAAGAGTTATAGAAAAAATTTATGAAAGCCAGCTTGATGCTGTATTATTTTCAGTAAACCAGTATTCTCAGGATATTGTAGAAAGCTGGGCGGGCAAAATTGAAGCTACATTAATTACTGACGAAAAACCGGTTGACTTTCAGGTTTTTCTAAAAGAGAATTCTTCTATTAAAGGGATAGTCTTTGGTGATCTGGATAAACTTACAGTTCAGGATTCTTTCGGAGACATTACTGATAAAACAGGCCAGTTAAATCTGTACAATAAATTGCTATCTGCAAAGTCCGAATTAATAATGAGATTAATAAACTACCGTAAATCCGGCTATAGAAAAATTGAATCCCTTACTACAGATTCATCTACAACAAGCTTAATATTTACATTTACTTCACAGGTATTACAAAACAAATTCTGTATTTTAATTATAAACTCCGATTCATTTATTCAAAAGGTACTGTCTCCTCGCATTGAATCTATTTCCCAGGATGAATTTGCTATTTATATTCAGTCGGATTTAGAAGATTACAATACCGGCAATAAGTCCATTTCCACATACAATGGAGGCAAAATACAAAAAGCAATGTGGCTGTTACCTGGTTACCAGCTTGGTATTTCTCTCAAAGGCGAAACAATTGAATCCCTGGTTCAACAGAGAGCAACAACGAATCTTCTACTTATAGTTTTACTGATTATCGTTTTATTCCTTGGTGTATATATCGTTTTTAGAAACGTGAAAAAAGAAATTGAAATTGCACAGATGAAATCAGATTTTATTTCAAATGTTTCTCATGAACTTAGGACACCTCTTTCAATGATAAGCATGTTTTCCGAAACGCTTGAGATGGGAAGAGTTGCTTCTGAAGAAAAAAGACAAGAGTATTATAAAATTATTAGTCAGGAAACTTCAAGATTAAGCAGAATAGTTAATTCCATCCTGAGTTTTTCAAAAATTGAAGCCGGTAAAAGGAAATATAATTTTGTGGATTCATTTCTAAATGATATTGTTGATACTGTTTACTCATCATATGAAACGCACCTTAGACAGAATGGATTTAAAACAGAATTTATCCGGGATGAAAATATTCCTGTTCAACAGCTTGATGAAGAAGCGGTTTCTGAAGCGGTAATGAACCTGCTTGATAATGCGATAAAATATAGTAAAGATAAAAAGAGCATAATTATTAAAACAGGGTTGAAAAAACATTACTCTTTTGTTGAAGTTAAGGATTTAGGAATTGGGATTTCAAAGGAAAATGAGGAAAAGATTTTCGAAAAATTTTACCGGGTAAGTACAGGCTCTGTTCACAATGTTAAAGGAACTGGCCTGGGCCTGAGTATTGTAAAACATATAGTTGAATCACATGGCGGAACAATTGAACTTGAAAGTTCCTCAGGCAATGGAAGTACTTTCAGATTGAAATTTCCTTTAAAAAAATTGAAGGATGATCATGAATAAAATACTTATAGCCGAAGATGAGCTTAATATGCGAAAGGGTCTTAAGGATAATCTTGAATTTGAAGGTTATGAAGTTGATTGCGCATCGGACGGCGAAGAGGCAATAGAATTTTTAAAAAATAGTAATTACAACCTAATAATTCTGGATGTAATGATGCCTAAAGTCTCCGGGTTCGACGTTTGCAAAAATGCCAGGGAAATGGGTATAGAAACACCGGTTATCTTTTTGACAGCGAAAGGTGAAGAAATCGATAAAGTGCTTGGATTGGAATTCGGAGCAGATGATTATGTTACCAAGCCGTTTAGTCTTAGAGAACTGCTTGCAAGAATAAAAGCGATACTCAGACGAAGTGAGAATAAAAATTCAGAATCTGGAACAACACATAAGATCGGGAAACTGCAGGTAAATTTTTCGGCTTATTCAGCTACCGTAAGAGGAAAAAATATAGGAATGTCACACAAGGAATTTGAAATTTTGAATTATCTCTGGAAAAAAAGGAATACTACTATAAGCAGGGATGACTTGTTGAATGAGATATGGGGTTATGAAGAATCTCCAACTACAAGAACGGTTGATAATTTTATCCTTAAACTCAGGCAGAAAATTGAAGAAGATTCAAATCATCCCAAAATAATATTAACTGTTCATGGTGTTGGTTATAAATTGATCGACTAAAAGATCATAATTTATAGGAAATGCAGGTCATTTCATGACATTTTTTTACAATTATATTACAAAGCGGTGACACTGATTATATCTCCTTGAATTACGTTTGAACTGAGAGTTACAAACAGTTCAAAATTAAAAGGAGGTCTAAGATGAAACGAATAACTTTAACAAGCTTGGTTTTAGTTACATTAATCATGTCGGTAAAACCGTTGAGAGCTCAGAAAATTACAGATGGTAAATATGATAAAGCTGTAGTTAACCTTATAATTGGAATCAATTCTGAGAACAGAGGCTTAGAAAAAAGTTCTATATACTATGCAGGAAGAGACAGAGTAACAGAAGCTGTTGATGCATTAATAGAGCGTTTAAATAATGAAGATGATCCTTCAACAAGAATATTGATAGCATTATCGCTTTACGAAATAAGAGATCGCAGGGGTTTTAATGCCATAAAGGAATTATCGACCAAAGATAAAAATGAAAGAGTAAGAAGTATCAGCGGCCTTATTTATAATGAATATGCCAAAAGTACTGATTTAAAATTTGTTACAGTCAATCACGAAAGACCGGACAAATGATTTGCATTTAATTTTTATGAAAGTCTGTGAATAATATTCATAAATATAGTTTGGCTTTTATATTTCTTCTGTTCCTTTTAACAGGTGGATGTAAATTACAAAAGAGAGAATTTAATAATAGTATTAATAAAAATGCTAATGCAATCGACTTAAAAGGTAACTGGAAGTTCTCCATTGGAGATGATATCTCCTGGTCGAATAAAAATTATGATGATAAAAATTGGGAAGAGATCAAAGTCCCGTCTAGGTGGGAAGATCAGGGGTTCAATGGATATGATGGATATGCCTGGTACAGAGTACATTTTGAATATGATCAGGCTATGAAGAATAATTATATATACTTGAACCTTGGAAGAGTCGATGATGTTGATCAGACATTTCTAAACGGAAATCTGATCGGACACATGGGCTCTTTCCCCCCAAATTTTCAGACCGCTTATTATGTATCCAGAAGGTATTATCTCCCTTCGGAATTATTAGATTCTGCAGGTGATAATGTAATTGCTGTAAGAGTATATGATTATCAATTATCAGGAGGAATACTTGAAGGGGATCCCGGATTAGAATATTTAGATAAAGATCATTCTTTAGATCTGATACTTTCAGGAATCTGGAAATTCAAAACCGTGGATGATTCAGTCTACGCCAAGACTGATTTTGACGATAGTAACTGGAATATGATAACTGTTCCCTCATTTTGGGAATTACAGGGCTACCGTGATTATGATGGTTATGGCTGGTACAGAAAAGAATTCAAGATATCACCTGATCTTGCAAAAAAAGATTTGATGTTGTACCTGGGAAAAATAGATGACATTGATCAGACATATCTAAATGGGGTTCTCATTGGTAGTACAGGTAATTTCAGTAAGAACCCGCCCGATTTCAACAAGTATAATGAATATGTCAGGCTTAGAGCTTATAATATTCCTTCCGGTATTCTTAAATCGTCAGGAGAAAATATTTTAGCTGTTAGAGTTTATGATGGGATGAAAGATGGAGGAATTTACGAGGGGCCTGTCGGAATAATTGAAAAAGACAGATATACTTCTTTCTGGCGCAGTCTTAATTCAGAAAAATAAAATATTATTCAATTACAAGTGAAGTGGGAAAGCAATTGTTCCTGCAAAGTATTCAACGCCTGGATTAGGTGGGCCCAGGCTTGCGTTTGACATATGCCCGAAACTGGCTCCGATCCTTACACCGTTTGCAAATCTGAAAGCGATTTCAATTTGTGATCTGAACTCCAGTGGATGATAAAGATCTTTCCCATTTCCCTTACTGTAAAGTCCGGGAGCGAAGCTTGGTGTTATAACGAAATGTTCACCAATAAAAAAATTAATCAATCCGCCGGCGAATGCATAAACACTTCCGTCTGAAGTCCCACTAATTCCTGCAAATGGTTTTATTTTCCACCATCCTTTGTCATGACGATATTCAATCCTTCCTTCAAATGCGGTGTTTACCTTTTTGTTAAAGTCATAATAAGATCCGGATATCGCAATAAGTTTAGGATCATCGACTTGTGCGAATGTTAATAATGAAATAATAAATATTAAAAATGCCATAATGGCAAAACTTTGTAAATTATTCTTCAAAATTAGTTTTTCGTTTTTGATTTTTAAACTTTGTAAATATAGCTAAAAAATAAGTGCACTGCTATTTATGTAGTTTAAGTAAATTCCCAAAATTTTTATTAGAATAATAATACGTTAAATTGTACAATTAAAATTTAGGGAACACAGATGATACCAAAGAAAACAGGGTTCAAATCTAAACTGGATATTGCTAAGAAC
>CAZQQD010000063.1:0-15080 GCA_964595355.1 uncultured Ignavibacteriaceae bacterium
ATACTTAATAATCCCGATAAACCAATGCACGAGTTTGTAAAAGAGCTGGATGAATTTGTTAAAAATAATGATGTTCAAAAATTCATAATCGATAACCGAAATAATCAGGGGGGCGATCTTAATACCACAAAACCATTAATCAGTTATTTAGAAAGAAACCCGGTTTTTGATAAAAGGGGAAGATTGTTTATGATTACAGGCCGGAGAACGGCATCTGCCGCTATGTTTCTTGCTATGGACTTAAAAAGGAAAACGAAAGTTATCTTTGCCGGTGAAGAGCCCGGTACTACGCCGAACTTATGTGCAGATACCAGGCCGGTAATACTTCCCAATTCTAAAATAAGGGTTAATCTTTCTGCCATTTATCATGAGTTTTCTTTCCCAAATGATAATCGTCAACGTGTAATTCCATCTATTTATTATAATCCCGGCATTAAAGATTTTATGCAGGGAAAGGATCCGGTGCTTGACAGTGTCTTGAATTATAAACCTGCAGTAAAGAAAACAGTAGAATTAAGTAATACAATAATTACCACAATAAAGGGTAAATATCTGTATACACCTAATAAGCGTGCTATCATAACTGATAATAAGGGTACTCTCAGGCTTCAGATTACGGATTTTGTAGATACTGATTTATATCCTGTTTCTGATTCTCTGTTTTCGACTGATATTAATAAAGATGTAATGGTCAGGTTCGACCCTGGAATGCCAAATAAATTATTTATAATTGCATATAATAAAACCTATGCCTGTAAAAGAATTGGTGATGACTATCTATTAGCAAATGAGTTGCTTGAAGCACATCGTTTTTCTGAAGCTATTGAAAGATTAAAAGAAACGAGGAAAAATAATCGCTGGGATATTGACGTTAGAGAATCAACCTTAAATTCAGTTGGTTACAGGTTTCTTAGAAAAAAAGATTTTGACGCAGCTGTAACTGTTTTTAAACTCAATACTAAATTCTATCCGAGCTCATACAATACCTGGGATAGTTTGGGTGAAGCATATTACAAAATGGGAAAAAAAGAGCTTGCCCTGGTAAATTATAAAAAATCACTGGAATTAAATCCCGGTAATATAAACGCAAGAGAATATATTCATAGGTTATCATCGAAATAGTATCAAAGTTTATGTTATAGATTTTTATTCTCTTCGTTAAAACAACACTTTTTAATATCTGCTGAAGTCATAATAATAATGTGTCATAAAAAGTTTATAAAAAAGAGTAATTGCACATCCCGAATTGGTGAGGAATGGAATTATATTTTAATGAATAAGCCTAATGTCCGATAGCAAACATATCTGTACGTTTTCGTACAGTCGATATTATATGATGGCTAATTTCATTAAAGAAAACTTGAATTTTCAGTAAAATAGCGGTTTTGGGGAGCCGAGCAGCAAGGTATAAAAATTGCCTTACCTTATTTATAGAGAAAAAAGTTTACTACGAAATTATTTACACATCAAACATAATGAATAACTAATAATTTTTATGAGCAAGCTATGTTAAAAAACTATTTTAAAATCGCCTTAAGAAACCTGAAAAAAGATAAAATATTTTCCTTCATAAATATTAAAGGCCTTGGGATTGGAATTGCTATTTGTCTTTTCCTTTTTCTTTGGGTAAGGAATGAAATATCATATGATACATTCAATAAACAAGTAGATAATATTTACAGGGTTGTGTGGGGTAAAAGCCTTCCACTGGTTGGCATACCTGTAGCACAGACGCTGAGCAGCCAATACCCGGAAGTCCTGCGATCAACAGACCTGAGAAAGACAAAACTTGTTTTGAAAAAAGATGAACAATTTATAGAACAGGAAAATGTTTATTATACAGATGAGAATTTCTTTAAAATATTTACTGTGGATTTTTTGAAAGGCGATCCGGCTTCAGCATTGACGGAAAGCGGTTCGCTTGTTTTAACTCAGGAAACAGCCCGAAAATTTTTCCCCGGCAAAAATCCTATTGGTATGACTTTAACTGACAATAATGGGAAAATTTTTAAAGTTACAGCTGTAGTAAAAGCCTTCCCTGAACAGTCTCATTTCCACTTTACAATGCTTACTCCGATTAAAGACTATGCATTGTACCAAAAAAGAAAAGACCAGTGGCTATCTGCTACAGTTTATTCCTATTTATTACTTAAAGATAATACAAATATCAAAACGCTGGAAAGCAACTTCAAAAACTATGTTAAAACAAATGTGCTTAAGGGAAAGTATTCCGGCTATAATGATTTTACCTTGCAAAGCTTAAAAGACATCCACTTAAAATCTGACCTTAATTATGAGTTGGAACCAAACGTAAATATGACTTATGTTTACACTTTTTCATTTATTGCAATTTTTATCCTGCTGCTTGCGGTTATTAATTTTACAAATATTACAATTGCCCGGTCAATTGACAGGCTGAATGAAATTGGTGTAAGAAAAGTACTGGGTTCACAAAGAAAACAACTGATAGTCCAGTTTTTATCGGAGACGTTTTTACAAGTCTTGTTTGCTTTTACTATAGCAGTAATTATAGTAGAGCTAACTATTGGTAATTTTAATAACCTTGCCGATAGACATCTTACGTTAAATATTTTTTCACAACCATCTCTTCTGCTGACAATAGCTTTCGGAATATTATTTTTAAGCATTATAGCCGGCGGCTATCCCGCATTATATGTGTCTGGTTTTAAGCCTATTTCTGTACTCAGGAAACAGCTTAACCTGAAGGGCGGTAAAGAAAGTTTAAGACGTAGCCTGATCGTATTCCAGTTTTTAGTTTCAACATGCCTGATAGCAAGTACTGTTATCGTTTTCAATCAAATGAATTTTATTCAGAATAAGAACCTGGGTTTCGATAAAGAGCATGTGCTGGTAATTAGTAATGCAGGTTCATTGCTAAAACATTACGATGCATTCAGGAATAAACTTATGGCTAACCCCGGAATTTCAGGAGCTTCTCTCTCAATGTTTCTGCCGGGCGATGATTTTGATTCAATGCCTTTCAAGCCTGAACAACCAGCTAATATGAAGGCCCAGTCATTCACTTATGATATGATAGATAATCATTTTGTCGATGTACTTAAACTGAAAATTGTAGAAGGTAGGAATTTCTCTTCAAACCTTGCTTCGGATTCTTCAGCCTTTTTGATAAATGAGGCGGCAGCTAAAAAAATAGGGTGGGATAACCCGGTTGGAAAAGAACTGAGTTTCAGGAATGTTAAAGGCAAGGTGGTCGGAGTAGTTAAGGATTTTAACTTTATGTCTCTGCGAACTGCAATTAGCCCCATTGTTTTTCCCTTCTTAAGATGGGCACCGCAATATGTTTCAATAAGGCTTAAACCGGGGGACATTCAAAACGATATACAATACGTAAAAGAATTATGGAATAAATTTGTTCCGGGCAGAACGTTTGACTATTCTTTTTTAGATCAGTATTATGCTGCTCTTTATAAAAATGAAGAAAAGATGAGCAAGCTTTTTACACTGTTTTCTATACTTGCAATATTTATTGCTGCTTTAGGCTTGTTAGGACTCGCATCATTCAATGTAAAAAAACGGGTAAAAGAAATTGGAATAAGAAAAATACTTGGCGCTACAACTTCAAACATCTTGTATCTGCTGTCAAAAGAGTTTTTCCTTTTAGTATTATTGGCAAATGTAATTGCTGTTCCGGTTGTATGGTATATGATGAACCGGTGGCTGCACAATTTTGCTTACCACGTTTCAATTACATTTACAATCTTTTTGATATCCTGTATTCTTACTGTAACTATAGCGATACTGATAGTATGCTTTCAGGCTTTAAAAACAGCAAACGCAAACCCAGTTAAATCTTTAAGGTATGAATAAACTTAAAAAGGAAATAAATGTTAAAAAATTATTTGAAAATCGCGTTTAGAAACATACTAAGATTCAAATTATATTCTACGATTAATATTCTTGGGCTGGCTACAGGCATTGCAAGCTGCATAATAATATTATTATATGTGCAGGACCAGTTTAGCTATGATAAATTTGGTAAAAATTCTGATACTATTTATCGTCTTGTACTGAATATAAAAAACTCTAACAGTACAAATAAATATTCTACTACATCGCCACCTATGGGGCCATATCTTGTTGAAAATATTCCGGGGGTTAAAGAAGCAGTTAGAGTAAGGATAGGAAGTGCTTCACTAATGGAAAGCGGTAATGTTAAAGCCTATGAAGAAAAAATAGTTTTTGCAGATTCAAATTTCTTTGATCTCTTTTCATTTCCTCTATCAAAAGGGGATTCTAAAAGCGCTCTAAGTGAACCTAACGAAGTGGTCATAACTTCAGAAATGGCAAAGAAATATTTTGGTGATGAGAATCCTGTTGGCAAAATAATTAAAATGGATAAAAGATTTAACCTGAAAGTTACAGGGGTTATATCACCGGAGAAATTTAATTCGCATATAAAATTTGATTTTCTTATTTCTTTTTCTACTTTCCCCTCGACTCTTCCTGCAGGTTACAGTATAAATGATTGGGGCTGGACTTCATTCTTTACTTATTTACAAATTAATAATAATTCTGATGTAAAAAACCTGGAAGCAAAATTACCGGCTCTTATTCGAACAGTTTTTAATGGAAAAACAGCGCAAAGATTATCTCTTCATCTTGAGCCATTAAAAGATGTTTATTTTGATAATGAAAGGATCGGTGACTTTGGCGTTTCCGGTAATAAATCTTCTCTTTATATAATAAGTATAATATCCTTTCTAATTTTAATAATTGCCGGGTTTAATTTTGTTAATCTTTCTACTGCGAGGTCCGCTAAACGAAGCAGGGAAGTTGGTATTAGAAAATTGCTTGGAGCAGATAAGTCACGGTTGATGAAGCAGTTCCTGGGTGAAGCGATAACGATTTCCGTTATTTCAGTTCTTGTTGCGCTGGCTATAATTGAATTAATTCTGCCTGTGATTAATAGCCGGCTTAATATTAACATTTTCCTTGCTGATCTTGGGCCGGTCTATCTTATTTCTCTTATTATTTTATTACCACTTTTGATCGGATTTTTAGCCGGTATTTTTCCTGCCTTTGTGCTTTCTAATTTTGTGCCTTCAAAAGTATTAAAGGAAAATGTTTATTCTGTCAAATCTGGGCTTTCATTAAGAAAAATTTTAATAACCGCTCAGTTTTTAATTACCACGATATTAATTATCGGAACTTTGATTGTTACCGAACAGATGAACTATATAAAAAACAGGGATTTAGGGTTTAATAAAGAGAATGTTCTTATTCTGAAACTTCGGGGAAAAGAATTATTAAGCAAGTTTGAAACAATAAAAAATTCTATGCTAAACATATCGCAAGTAGTAAGCATTGGCGGAGCGAGAAACAGCCTTGATGGAGATTATGGCACGGCTACTGTAGTTGTTCCCGGGAATAAAAATAATACTTCTGAAAAATATGACATTAATATATATCCGGTTAACTTTGGATTCTTTAAGACCCTGGGTATTAAATTTATTTCCGGCAGAGCTTTTGATAAAAACTTTGCCACTGACTGTGATGCTTTTATACTAAATGAATCAGCAGCCAAGACGTTAAACCTGGGGAAGACTGTTAATACACAAATAAGATTTGCCGGTAGTCAGAAAGGAAATGTAATAGGAATTGTAAAAGATTTTAACTATACGTCATTACACAATAAGATTGCTCCGCTTGTATTCTTTATGTCACCATCTGAAAATGAAAATATGTTTATAAGAATAAATGGCGGCAATATTCCGGAAACGATTAGTGAAATTAAATCTACCTGGGACAGAATTGTGCCGGGCTTTCCTCTTGACTATTCTTTCTTTGATCAGAAGCTGGACAGAATTTATAAATCTGATCAGAGGTTTGCTACAATTATATACTATTTTTCTGCACTTGTAATCTTTATTGCATGTTTTGGTTTATTTGGACTAATTTCATTTAGTGTTGAACAACGGATAAAAGAGGTGGGAATCAGGAAAGTTCTTGGTGCGAGTGTTACCAGTGTTTCAATATTGTTATCGAAAGAATTTGTAAAGCTTGTTTTGATTGCTAATATTATTGCGTGGCCGGTCTCATATTTTGTAATGAACAAATGGCTTCAGGATTTTGCATATCGTACCAACATTAGCTGGATAATATTTGTTTTAGCCTGTGGAATTACATTACTGATTGCTATGGCTACTGTGAGTTTTCAGGCAATAAGAGCCGCGACTGCTAATCCTGTCGAATCATTAAAGTATGAATAAGAATTTAAAGGGTAATTATGTTTAAAAATTATTTGAAAATTACGCTGAGAAATTTAAGAAGGTACAAAATATTTTCATTCATAAATATTTTTGGGCTGTCTGTCGGCCTCGCCTGCAGCGTGCTTATACTTCTATTTGTTCATAATGAACTCAGCTATGATTCTTTTCATAAAAACGCAGACAGGATTTACAGGCTATCGCTATTTGAAAATTATGCAAAAGATAACCAGCATTTTAATTCAATTACACCGGGCGTACTCGGACCGGTTTTAAAAAGCTATTATCCGGAAATTGAAAAAACCGTGAGAATATCATTGATGTCCGGGAAGGTAAAATATGAATCAAAAACGTTTTCTGAAAATTATGAGCTGGTTGATCCTGACTTTTTTGAAATGTTTAGCTTTCCTTTGATTAAAGGAAATCTATCAAGTGTATTAAAAGACCCTAATTCGGTCGTAATAACTAAATCATACGCAGAAAAATATTTTGGAAAAGATAATCCGATAGGGAAAACCCTTACAATTCAGCTTGATAATAAAAATGAAAATTTCCTTGTGACGGGTGTTGCTAAGGATGTGCCGGATAATTCAAGTATAAAGTTTAATATCCTTATTCCGTATATGAAAATAAAAGAATTTTTCAGTGAAAGAGCGCTTAACAGTTTAACGGTAGTGTTCTGCGAAACTTATGTGCTTTTAAAACCGGGAGTTTCCGGCAAAGAAATGGAATCGAAAATGCCGTCGATGATTAAATCGCTCCAGGGCAACAGGTTTAAAAAGGGAGCATATAACCTGTTGTTCCAGCCTATAAAAGATATTCATCTTGATACTTCATATCCGGTTGGCTGGGAACCGATAAGCAGCCCGGTTTATTCTTATGCTTTATCAATAATAGGACTTTTTATTTTATTAATAGCTTCAATTAACTTTGTTACTTTGTCAATCGGTAAATCTGTTTCCCGTGCCGCCGAAGTCGGTATAAGAAAGGTCGTAGGTGCCGGCAGAAAACAACTGATTGGCCAATACTGGGGAGAATCTGTTACTCTCGTTATAATTTCTTCGGTTGCGGGAATTCTCATTGCGGAATTATTACTACCAATTTTTAATAGTCTTACAGGAAAACATTTGAGCTTTGTGTTCAGTCCCCAAATTATATTGATATTAATTGCCATAATTTTATTGACCGGTTTATTATCTGGAATTTACCCTGCGGTTGTATTGTCGTCATTTAATCCTATCCAGGTATTGAAGGGTAAATTGAAAGTAGGAAGGAAGTCATTTTTAAGACAACTTCTAGTAGGCGGTCAGTTTGCAGTATCGGTAATATTAATTGCCGGGACAATTGCAGTATTTAAACAACAGGAATTTGTAAAAAATAGGGACCTAGGCTTCAATAAGGAAAACGTGCTGGTTATCCCTACAAAGCTCAGTTCACAGGAAACCTTCAAAACTGCTCAGTTATTCAAAAACGAACTGAGCAATAATAAAAATATAATCGACGTTTCTGCTGCTGTAACTCAAATGGGCGGCAAATGGAGTATGATAGGTTTTTCATTGCCGGACGGCACGTATGATCGTTTTTACATAAATGTAGTTGATTACGATTACCTGAAAACAATGGGATTGAAGTTGATCAAGGGAAGGGATTTTTCAAGAAACTACGCAACGGATTATGACAATGCTGTTATTGTGAATGAAGCGTTTATAAAACATTTCGGACTTGAAAACGATGCAGATGGCAAAATGCCCGGGAAATTTATAAATAATAAAATTATCGGTGTGGTGAAGGATTTTAATTATGAATCCCTTCATTCAAAGATTAAACCTGCTGCTATAGTTTTAAATTATGAAAATATTTTAAGAGCTGCTCAGGACATGGATAGCTACGGCGATCCAAGATTATTAATAAGAATAAAATCCGGGAATATAGGCTCGACTTTAGCTGAAGTAAAAAGTACCTGGGAAAAACTTGTTCCAGGCATTACATTTAATAGTAATTTTCTGAAAGACAATATTGAAAAACAATACCGTACCGAAGAACAACTGACTGCAATTATATCTTTCTCGTCAATACTTTCAATTTTGATTACATGTCTCGGGCTTTTTGGATTATCGATTCTAATAACTGTGCAAAAAACGAAAGAGATTGGTATAAGAAGGTTGCTTGGAGCTACTGCTGTTTCAATTTACAGTATGCTTTCCAGAGAATTTTTAATAATTATTCTAGCTGCACAGCTTGTCGGAATCCCTGTAGCATGGTATTTAATTAATAAATGGCTGGGCGAGTTTGTTTACAGAATAAATGTGGGAGTACTAATTTTCCTGGCAGCTGGCGTAATTACAGTAATTATAGCTTCTATTACTATAAGCTTCCAGGCTTTTAAAGCCGCTAATGCGAATCCGGTAGATACTTTAAGATATGAATGAAAATTAAGGTGAAATAAATGTTCGGGAATTATTTAAAAATTGCACTCAGAAATATAAACAAGCAAAAGATATATTCATTTATAAATATAGTCGGTTTATCAGTTGGCATCACTGCTGCAATATTAATTATCCTTTTTGTTTCCGATGAGAATAATTATGATAAGTTCAATCATAACTATGACAGAATTGCACGGGTAATTACAACTTCAAAAACAAATGAAATTCATAAATACTCTTTGAGCAGCGCCTATTTAGGTAAAAGGTTAGAATCAGAATATCCCGAAATCCAAAACTCTGTTGCAATGCTTGACAGGTATTCATTTGGAAGATTTACAATAGAGTATAATCATAATAGATATTACGAATCTGAATATTTAGTTACACAACCGAGCTTCCTGAAAATGTTTGATTTTAAAGTCCTTCAGGCGAGTAAAAATAATTTGTTGGCAGAGCCGAATGAAATGGTGTTAACAGAAGCAACAGCTAAAAAGTTATTTGGAGATGAGAATCCTATCGGTAAGGTTATTAAGACTGATAGAAGATGGGGGAGTTTTAAAGTTACCGGTATTGTTCAAAATCCTCCTAAAAATTCTCATATACAGTTTAGCATCCTAATTTCTTTTAAATCTCTTCAACATTTTAATGGTTTTTATAAAGCATTGGAAGATCCTGATTTTACCCCGGTAAGAACCTATTTGTTGTTTAAAAATCCGGCTAATATAAAAAACTTTAACAAAAAACTTTTAACCTATGAAAAAAATCATAAAGGCAGCAAAGAATTCGGAATAACAGATCATATATCGCTTCAACCGATGTCGGACATTCACTACGGATCACAAAATATAGAATATGATTATGTTAATTACGCTTCAAGAGATAAGACAACCATTTATATCCTTGAAATTCTTGGATTGCTGATTATTATTATTGCCGGAATAAATTATACGAATCTTGCCTCGGCGAGGTCTATAAGCCGGGCAAAAGAAATTGGAATAAGAAAAGTAGTTGGAGCAGTAAGGAGACAACTGGTTAGCCAGTTGCTGGTAGAAGCGGTATTTCTGTCAGTCATATCTTTGTTAATTGCATTCATACTTGTTGAAATACTTCTTCCGTCATTTAATTCATTTACAGATAAAAATATTTCATTAATAAAACATTTTAACATTGTTGAAATATCTGCTATTCTCTTTGTAACACTCCTGGTTGGACTGATTTCAGGCAGTCTTCCCGCTTTGTTTTTATCAAAATTAAAACCTGTACTAATTCTAAAGAACAGGGCTCAACCTAAAAGCGCATTAACAAAAATAGGTAAAGGACTTGTCATAACTCAATTTGCAATTTCTTCTGTACTCGTTCTTGCAACTATTTCATTTTATCAACAATTGCAATTTGTACGAAATAAAGACCTGGGCTTTAATAAAAACCACTTGTTAGTAGTTGATATTAATAGCAGCGGATCACGTAATAATTCTCAGGCTATAAAAAGTGAAGTATTAAAATCACCGGACATTAAATCTATTTCAGTTTCTACAAGATTGCCCGGGGACTGGAAGAATATCGGTAGAGTATTTGTCAGGAATACAAATGAAACTGAAAAAGATAAAAGAAAAATGAAATATATTGGAATTGATAAGGACTTCCTGAAAACTTTTCAGATGCACCTTATTTCAGGCAGAAACTTTTTAGGAAATCCTGTTGCGGACTCAATCGGAATTATTATAAACCAGGCGGCTGTTAAGGCTCTGGGATTATCACAGCCATTGGGACAATTTATAAACCTCTCTGATAATAATTCTTCAGGTAAGTATAAAATTATTGGCGTCGTTAAAAATTTCAATTTCCGGTCGCTTCACGAAAAAATATCGCCTATTATTCTTGGTTACTGGAATAACAGGTTCGAAAATATAGACTATTATACAGCAAGAATAAGCGGAACAAATATTCAGAAAACTATAAAATATTTTTCGGAAGTTCAGCAAAAATTCGATAATGTTACGCCTTTTGAATACAATTTTCTCGATGAAAGACTAAATGACTTTTATATACAGGATGAACGGGAAGCCACTATTATAAACTATGCTTCGGGTTTTGCGCTGTTTGTCGCCTGTTTCGGTTTATTTGGATTGACGGCATTTTCTGCAAAACAAAGAACGAAAGAGATAGGGATCAGAAAAGTTCTGGGAGCAAATGTTCCTTCATTATTGAAATTACTTTCTAAAAATTTCTTAATGCTTGTATTGATAGCAAACATGGTCTCCTGGCCTTTTGCTTATTATTTTATAAATAAGTGGCTAAGCAATTTTGCTTACAGAATTGATATCGGAGTAAGTGTATTTCTGCTCACAACTATTGGCTCAATATTAGTAGCATTCTTAACTATGATCTACCAGGTATTGAAAGTTACTTCTTCTAATCCTGTAGAAGCGTTAAAGTATGAGTAAGTTTTCTTACCAGGAAAATCTGTTAAGGAATTTTGTCATAATTATAAGGAGCAGCGAACCTCAATTATTAACTAATCGGTAGTACCTGATTTTTTAATTGAGATGTAAATTATTTCAAATGCTCCTTAAACCAGCTAATAATCTCGTAGTCTCTTTTATTTGTATTTTTGCCGGACAGGGTATGATTGCCCCCGTCTATTATTATTAGTTGATAACTTTTGCCCAGTGTTTGTAATTTCCCTGCTAATATAAGGCTCTGTTCCGGATTAATCTGTTGGTCTTTGTTTCCCTGCATAGTTAGCAGGGGAGCATTAATCTTATCTGCCCACAGTACAGCCGAACGTGGTTTATATATTTTTTCTTTATTCTCTTTAAAATCCGGCCATATTTTTTCAGCAACTGCTTTCATATTTGGTGAACTTTTGACTAACATCTTTAAATCTGTAAAGGCACCAACTGTTGCTGCAGCATTCAACGGGAAACCGTTGCGCAAAACCTGTAATGTCATCATTCCACCGCGTGACTCACCATACATAAATATGTTTGAAGTATCTGCATAACCAAGCGATGATATTAAGGGGAGAATATTCATAACGTCATCCACATCCTTACCGCCCATTTCATCAATGCCTTCGCCACCTTCACTCTGACGAATCGCGGGGGCTATCATAATAAAACCATTGTCGACAAATTTCTTAAATAAAGCAGCATGTACAAATGCAATATCGTTACGTATAAAGCTGCCTCTGTTAAAAATTACCACAGGAAATTTATTATTCTCAACATTAACAGGCCTTCCCATGTAAGCTACAACTTTTAGTCCATCGCTGTAATAATAAATTTTTTCAATTTGTAGATTCTGATCGTTTACGGCATTTTCATAATCAGGTTTGGAGTAATAAAATCTTATATCTTTTATATTTTCGTAAGGGGGAAATTGAACTTTTTTGGTACTAATAATTGTACCATCGCTCTGTGCAAAAATGGAAAGAGTAATTGTGAAAAACATTAATAATCTGAGAATAGTTTTCATAAAGCATTATACCTTTAATTTAGAATAAATGAATTGAATGTTTGTAATATTGTTTATTTCTGCTCTTCCGAATATAATAATCTAAAGCAGTTTATTAGGCTTTGTATTATGACTAAATTTTTTCTTGAATGGTTACACTATTTTTTAATAAAAAAAGACCTGCACGCAATCGAACAATTGTGTTTGAATTCGGACAGTTTTATACAGGATTTATTCAAAATCCTTCGATTTTGCCCTGATAATGTAGCTTAGGTAGGTATAAAATTTGAATCATTAATATTTTTTTGACTAAAAAAATAAATTGTCAGTATTAATTATGATAGCATTTTAATAACGATTTGCCCGGTTTTAAGAGCTATTATAACTAGTCCAGCTAAAGTATTAAAATATGAATAAGGAGGAATCATTATGATTAAGAATCACATTAAGATGGCTCTTCGCAATTTATTCAGAAATAAATTGAATTCATTTATTAATATTATAGGTCTTGCAATAGGGATTGGAGCAAGTATAATTATGTTCCTTTATGCTGCCAATGAGCTTTCTTACAATTCCAACTTTAAAAATGCAGATAGAATATATATGGTTTATAAAGAACGGCACTTGCCGACCGGTGTGCAGATAACCAGGGATACCTGGTACCCGATGGCAAATGCTTTGCAGGAAAAATATTCTGATATAGATGAAGCTACTCATTTATGGAGTGAAGATGATTGGGTGCAGGTTCCCGGTAAAAAGTTCAGGGTTTCAGTTACTTATGCAAAGCAAAATATTTTTAAAGTCTTTTCTTTCCCTTTGCTCAAAGGAGATTCTCAAAGTTTCTCGAAAGATTTATACTCAGCGATAATATCTAAGGAAACTGTAGAAAAATTATTTGGTGATAAAGATCCGATCGGTAAAACAATAACTGTAGGTTATAAAACGGATTACGTGGTTAGAGGTGTATTCGGGCAAATACCTAAAAATTCGACTTATCGTCCTGAAATAATGATTCCTTCAAACAGTGCGACGTGGTATAAGAATGTAAAGGATAACTGGGGTTCTTCCTGGTTGGACACTTACGTGATGTTAAAAAAGAATGTGAACAAGGAATCATTTGAGAATCAGCTTCCGGGTTTTGTTAAGAACAATATGGGAAATGAGTCGGTTAATCATCTGAATTTAAGATTAACTGCTTTACCGGATCTTTATGATGAAACCACTAACGCCAACACATATGCGTATATTCTTTTCGCAATTGCGTTGGCAATACTGATAATTGCATCAATTAATTTTATGAACATTTCTACCGCAAAGTCATTGGAAAGAGCAAAAGAGATCGGCATACAAAAAGTTCTGGGTGCATCGAGAAAAGAATTAATTAAAAGATATTTAAGCGAATCGGTTTTTGTAAGTTTTATTGCTTTGTCGATCGGAATAGCACTTGCTGAAATTTTCCTGCCATATTTCAATAAGATGTATGATATGGACCTATCGCTGCATTCATTCGGTGGTTTAGAAACTATCTCTGGCCTGATCCTTCTGGGATTGTTTACAGGAATTCTGTCGGGTATATACCCGGCATTTGTTATTACTAAGTATCAACCTGTAGAAACGCTGATAGGTAAATTTAAAAAAGTCAGGAACAAGCTAAATCTGAGGAGCGGTTTAATTGTATTTCAATTTACACTGGCAATTATAATGCTTATTGGTACAACGATAATGTTGAACCAGATTGAATATATGAAAGACAGTAATCTTAATATAGATAAGTCAAATTTAGTTGTTATTTCAGCGGGTGCATCTGATTTCCCGGATAGAAAAGTTGCAGAGCAGAAAATAGAAACGTTTAAATCTGAGTTGAGAAGTTATTCGGGTATTACCGGGGTGACATCTTCGTCTATGTCTATACCTGCTGAACGCGGAAGTTATACTTTTGTCTACCCAGATGACCGTCCGAAAGAACAAAGATTAAGAGAAAGATGGATAGCAGTAGACGAAGATTTTTTCAAAGTGTATGGGATAAAATTATTGGATGGAAGAAATTTTTCAAGAGAAAGATCAACAGATAAAGATGATGCTGTGATTATAAATGAAGCTGCATTAAAAGATATAGGCTGGCAAAATATAAATAAAGGGAAAATACACGTAGGCGGTAAAGACAGGAAGATAATCGGCCTGGTTAGAAATTACAATTATCAATCCCTCGAATCCGGGATAGAGCCTATGATTCATATTTACAGACCTTCCGAAAGCAGTTTTTACAATTACGTAACTGTCAGGATTGCTCCTAAGAATGTTACAGGAGCGATAAGTTTTATGAAAGAAAAATGGAAAAATGTTGATCAATCAAGAGCTCTTCCATTTCATTTCGTTGATGAAAGTTTTGATAAATTATATCAAACGCAGGATCACCTTGCAGTTGTTGCAGAAACCTTTACGGGTATTGCTTTAATTATTTCCTGTCTTGGCCTTTTTGCTTTGTCAGCATTGTTACTTGCTTATCGTACTAAAGAGATCGGGATAAGGAAAGTTCTTGGAGCTTCTGTTTTTGGAATAACTTTTATGCTTGCCAAAGATTTTACCAAATGGGTAGTAATTGCAAATGTCATTGCTATACCCGTTACTTATTATTTAATGAACAAATGGCTGCAGAATTTTACGTTCAGAATAGATATGCCTTACTGGATATTTGTCGC
Source organism: uncultured Ignavibacteriaceae bacterium (assembly GCA_964595355.1). GTDB lineage: Bacteria > Bacteroidota > Ignavibacteria > Ignavibacteriales > Ignavibacteriaceae > JAKAGZ01. The sequence goes on from CAZQQD010000063.1 coordinate 14,830, forward strand.
TTCAGCAATAGTAGCAATTATGATAGCGCTGATTACTGTGAGTATTCAATCTGTAAAAGCTGCAACTGTGAATCCTATTAAATCGTTAAGATATGAATAGTTAAAAATTGAGAATACAAGCAACTAACTATTATATTATATAATGTTGATGATTCACGGTATGAGAGTCCAGATACTACCTTTTGAAGGTACAGATGCAGGTAGTTTTTCTTTGCTTTCCTCTCCTGATGCTATTAGTTCCTGGGCTGATG
>CAZQQD010000063.1:15180-18682 GCA_964595355.1 uncultured Ignavibacteriaceae bacterium
AATAAGAAAAAAGCTATCTAATAAAATATGGTTTAGGGGATATTTGTCGAGGTTTATAATATCAAATTGACAGAAATGGTGAAGTCGTGGAGAAACGCATTCTATTTGTAGGCTTAACATAGTTAGATGTTATAATTGAATTAGGATGTGCCCGCTTTCGTACATATTTGTCTGATATCGGACATTTCGAAAGAGCAAATCCATATTAATCCTTCAATAATCCCTAAAAAAGAACACTAATTAACAATTTTTACAATATTATGGGCACAAAAATTGTTTTATCTACATAGCAGACATAAATAAAAACAGGGCGTCTCAGATGTTAAAAAACTATATCAAAGTAACTCTTAGAAATATTATTAAGAACAAGCTTTATTCTGTAATAAATATTACCGGGCTTTCTATTGGGATTGCAGGAAGTTTATTAATGCTTGTGTATGTATCGAACCAATTGAGTTATGAATCGATGCATAAGAATGCCAATAATATTGTGAGAATTTCTGCAGGATTCGGAAATGGTGATAATGTTATGAAGCTTGCCGGAACGATGCCTGGAATTGGGCCTGCTGCAGCCGAAGAAATTCCGGAGGTTAAAGCGTCTGTAAGGTTCAGAAAAGATTATAATGCGAAAATTAAAGTAGACGCCAGGAACTTCACTGAAGATAATTTCTTCTTTGCAGATTCAAATGTTTTTAAAGTATTCACTTTCCATTTTGTTGCGGGTGATAAAAACACAGCATTAATTAGTCCTAACTCTATAGTGATCTCAGAAAAAATTGCTAAAAAATATTTTGGCAATGATAAAGTAATTGGGGAAAATATAATCTTAGATAACAAATACAATTTTACAATAACAGGAATAATAAAGGATGTTCCTGCCAATACATATCTCAGATGTGATTTTATTGCACCATACTCAAAAGCAATAGATATCTATAAAATCGATCGCCCCTGGATGAGTTGGGGAGAAGATTATACTTTTCTTTACTTAAGAAATAACGTAAATCTGAACGATTTAAAGAAAAAACTAGATCAGATTTTAATAAAGCATACTAATGAAGGTTTTGCAAAATATTTAAGTTTTTACATCTTACCTTTAAGAGATATTTATCTTGAGTCCGATATGATGGGAGAACTAGGACCAACGGGAAACATCAAAACAATTTATATATTTTCTTCTATTGCTTTATTATTACTTCTAATTGCTTGCTTAAATTTTATAAATTTATCAACTGCAAGATCATTACGTCGCTCAAAAGAAGTTGGTCTCAGAAAGGTATTAGGAGCAAACCGGGCAGGTCTATTCAAACAATTTTGGGGTGAATCCATAATTATCACACTTTTTGCTGTTTTTATAAGTTTAATATTTTTTGAATTCCTGAGTCCTGTTTTATTTAAGTATTTTGATGTCAATATAAGTGGAATAAATTATTTTGACAAAAACTTTTTCTTAATACTTACCGGTCTTATTTTGTTTGTAAGCTTTATTGCCGGTATTTACCCCGCTTTGTTTTTGTCAAAATATAAACCTGTCGATTCACTAAAAGGAGTAAAAACTCCGGGATCATCCGGAACAAACTTGCGTAAAACACTGGTGGTTCTTCAGTTTTCTATTTCAATATTTTTATTGATCGGTACTGCTGCAATTTATAAACAGCTAAATTATATGCTTAATGCAGACCCGGGTTTTAACAAAAAGGATATTTTTGTAGTCAGTTATCCTGCTTCACAAAAAGGTGCTGCCGATAAATATTCTGTCTTAAAAAATGAATTTTTATCTGTGCACGGTGTGGAAAATGTCTCCGGAGTTTATACTTTACCTGGCTCAAATAATAAAGAACAACAATCATTCAGACTAAAAGGTCAATCCAAAGATGATACAATGACAATGCAGGCTTCAGGAGTTGATTATGATTTTATAAAAACACTGGGAATAAAATTACTTGAAGGGCGTAATTTTTCGAAAAAATTCGGTACAGATAAAGACAATTCAATCATTATTAATGAAACTGCCGCTAAAAAACTCGGATTAAAGAATCCTGTTGGAACAGAAGTATATATACCACAGGGAAAGGGAAATCATCTGGTTAAGATTATAGGGGTAATTAAGGATTTCCATACTACATCTTTTCATGAAAGAATTGAACCCTTATTTCTCTACGTAAATCCTGCAAGATTTTACAATATCGCTGTTAAGATAAACCCCAGGTATACAGAAGAGGCTTTAGCCTCATTAAAAGATAAATATAAGGAGATAATACCAAATAAAGATTTTAGTTATGAAACTCTAAATGAACAATATAGAAATATGTATCAGTCTGATGAAAAAACCGGTTCACTTATAATGATTTTTGCAATACTATCAGTAATAGTAGCATCAATGGGATTATTCGGTCTTTCTTCATTTGCAACAGAAGTACGAATGAAAGAGATCGGGATAAGAAAAGTGCTTGGCGCGGATATCAGAAGTATTCTTATTCTTTTATCAAAGGATTTTACAAGATGGGTTTTGATCGCAAATATCATTGCTTTCCCGTTAGCATATTACGCAATTTCTAAATGGCTGGAAGATTTTGCATATAAGACAAGTATGGGAATTTCGATTTATATTCTGGCTGCGGTTGTCGCGTTGCTTATTTCAATTTTAACGATCAGTTTTCAGAGTGTTAAAGCAGCAAATACAAACCCGGTTAAAACATTGAGATATGAATAACCGTTCATCACATTTAAGTTTATCTTATTGGAATTTAATGCTATATATTTGTTGAATTAACTTCTATAATTACAATAATATTTGGTTATTAGGAGGATATGATGAGAGATATTTGCCTACCCTTAAAAGATGTGGAAAATGATCAGCCTGTTGAAGTAGTTGTAAATGTGGCAGGAGAAAGCAGGAAATATAATTTCAAAGTTGAAACCTTTGACTGGAGCATTACGGAAGAAGAAATGGCGGATCATCCATTTGATAAATATACCTTAAGGATTCAAAAACTCCGGGATGCAATTGAGAAGTATGACAAGAATTGGGAAGTTATTCAGATTTTTGATCCAGGCAGAGAATCAAATTATGTTCAGGCGCTTTTCAGGTTAAAAGGGAAATAGTTAACTTTTACACAAAATAATTATAGTTACAGGAATATCAGTTTATGATCAAGCTCAAAAATATAGAAAAGTATTATTCCACAGGTTTTGTAAAAACCTATGTTCTTAGAAACGTTACTCTCGATATTGAAGAAGGGGAATTCCTGACCATTATGGGACCTTCCGGAGCAGGAAAATCTACATTACTAAATATAATTGGGATGCTGGATACGGCTTCAGACGGGGAATATCTTTTTTATGACAATAATGTTACAGGACTGAGTGAAAAACAAAGATCTGAATTTCATAAGCAGCATCTGGGTTTTGTCTTTCAAAGCTATCACTTAATAGATGAACTCACAGTTTATGAGAATATAGAAACACCGCTCCTGTATAAAAAAATAAAATCTTCCGAAAG
>CAZQQD010000064.1:0-18586 GCA_964595355.1 uncultured Ignavibacteriaceae bacterium
TAAGGTTTTTAAAACTTAAGAGAAAGCTATTACAGCTTTTATACAAACCTTATTTCTTACAGGTCAACCTTAGTAACAAAGCTAACTATGGAATACTAACCTTATTACCTTATTTCTGTGCATTTAAGGTCATTTGATAAAACTTCATAAGTGATTCATATTCCTCAGCAAATGTAACTTTATGATGATGTTTCGGCTGATTGAGTATGTACTTACAGATTTTATTAACATCAGCTTTTGATACAGAGAATGCGGCAGCAGATTTTTGCCAGGCAAATCTTCCTGCACATAACTTATTATCGTTTATAAAGCGTTCAGAACTTTCTGCTATAATTGTAGCGAGATATTCTTCAGACAATTTGGGTGAGCGTGAAATAAGAAAATGAACGTGTTCCGGATTTGCATAAATCGCATACAATTTAGAAGCATTATTATTTACGATTCCAGTAATATACTTTTCAATTCTACTCCTATTCTTTTCCTTAATTACAGGCAAGCGATTTAAGGTTATAAAAATAAAATGTGTATACAGGTTATTATATTTAATTTTCATTTTACTAAATAATTATAAGGTAATAAGGCTCACAGAAGCAGTCTTCCCCTGAATTACTAGGTGTTTTTTCAAAAATAAGGTTTTATTGCTTTTAATGCCAATTAGCTAATAAATTCTCTCTCATTTTACTTTAAAATGTACAACCTTTGCGTTTATTTTATAAATTAAATTATTTTAACAAAAAAAATCAATAATACTTATCAATTATTCACTTTGTTTTGTTTTCTTAGAAAGATGTTCCAATTCCAAGTATCCATTGTTCTCTGCCTAAATCATTTATTGCATATTCAATTCTGAAAACTGAGTAAGGCAGAATTAAAAATGTAAGCCCCGCTCCATATCCCGAATCAATTTTTTTCATGGAAATAGCTTCCTCTTTAAGTTTTGTTAAACCCGCATCAGCAAACAGTTCAGCATAAATAGCTATTCGATATGAAAATAATGCTTTGGGAAGAAGGGGAATAAAATCCAAATTAATGTTAAAATCTTTAACCAGAGGATAATTCAGCTCTACTGAAGTTAAAAAAGAAGAATGTCCTTCCCTTTTATGATAATAATATCCTCTCACTCTGTCTTCATATCCCAGGAAAGAAAAGTCATAGTACGGAACCAGGTTGCCTTCTGTTAATCGTGACTTTATTCTGCCTTTAATACTTAAGTTCTTTGTCAGCTTCATATATTTTCTTATATCAACACTGAAAACCCTGTAATTTATATTGCCTATATTCAAACCCTTGAAATCGAAAGTAGTATTGAAATATATCCCGTCTCTGGCAAATTGACTAAGGTCGCGGGTATCATAAATGTATCCAACCCCGGCTGTTAATATGTGATCAATTCGTGAATCTGATGCAGAAATACCTTTTATATAAAACGGCGTTTCAATCACATTATATCCAAGATTGAGATAAAGTTTTTGAAATAAACCAATGCGCTTTCCTATCTGCAGACCAATTCCGCTCACTTTTTGATCAAAATCATTTCTATAAAGTAATCGTGCAATATCGCTTTTATTTTTAATCTTACTGTAAGATACATTGGCATTCAAAAAAATCTTATTATCTCTGGAAATGTATGGATTGGTATAAGAAATTAAGTAATTAGGATCATAACCAAAAGCAGCATGCAGCCTGATCTTTTCATTATTCCCCCTGTAGTTCTGTATAAAAAGATCGAGACCATAAGATAATTTTTCCCAATCGTTCTCCTTTAATGTCAAAAAAGGAATAGGAAAAATATACCAGCTTTCCTTAACTGCTATTTCAACAACGTTAACTGAATCAGTACTGAAAGGAATTATTTCGACGTGAGTAAAAATTCCAAGGCTGTAAACTCTTTCTTTATTATAGTTCAATATTTTTGAATTTACTTCGTCACCCTGATGGAAAGTAAGTTCATTAAGGATAATAAAATCATCTGTTTTTTCATTACCTGTAACAATTATTGAATCAACCTTTAATGAATATTTACCCGAGTAAAATGTGGTGTCATTATTCTGGGCAAAAGTTTTAACACCAATAAGAACAAATATTAAAAGGGCTAGCAGAGTTTTATTTACCATTCAGTTTTTAAGTAAGTGATTGAGTAGGCATAGGAGGTTCACAGAGACGTAACCTCCCTATCAATTTACGATACTGTCTCTTCTATATAATCTGCAATTGGATTGCAGCTACAAACAAGGTTCCTGTCACCATAAGCATTGTTTACTCTTCCCACGCTTGGCCAAAATTTATTATTCATAGTCCAGTTGGAGGGAAATCCTGCTTTCTCTCTGGAGTACGGATGATTCCATTCACCCGCAATAATTGAAACCAAGGTATGCGGAGCATTTTTAAGTACATTGTCTTTCGGATCTGCTTTACCTTCCTCAATTTCCCTGATTTCTTCACGAATAGAAAGCAGTACATCACAGAAACGATCAAGCTCGCTTTTTGATTCGCTTTCAGTAGGTTCAACCATTAAAGTACCAGCAACAGGAAAAGAGACAGTAGGCGCATGATATCCATAATCCATCAATCTTTTTGCAATATCCTCAACCTCAACACCAAATTTCTTGAATGGCCTCATATCAAAGATCAATTCGTGAGCTACTCTTCCCTTTTGACCTTTATACAAAACGTTAAAATGATTTTCGAGCCGCGCTTTAATATAGTTTGCATTGAGCATAGAAACTTTAGATGCTTTTGTTAATCCATCGGCTCCCATCATTTTTATATAAGAGTGAGAGATTACTAATATACCCGCGCTTCCCCAAGGCGCTGATGAAACAGCGGGGATTCCATTTTTATGTCCCTGTGAGACCAACGAGTGTTCAGGTAAAAACGGTACCAAATGTTCAGCAGCACCAATGGGACCAACACCCGGACCACCACCACCGTGTGGGATGCAAAATGTCTTGTGCAGATTTAAATGACAAACATCCGCTCCGATAATTGCCGGGCTTGTTATTCCAACCTGCGCATTCATATTAGCACCATCCATGTAAACCTGTCCGCCACAACTATGAACAATTTTACAGATCTCCTGTATCTTTTCTTCAAACACTCCGTGTGTGGAAGGATAAGTAACCATCAAAGCAGATAAATTTTCTTTATTTGCTTCGGCTTTCTCTTTAAGGTCGTTAACATCTATATTGCCGTTTGCATCACAATTCACAACTACAACTTTACTTCCCGCCATCACAGCGCTTGCCGGATTTGTACCATGTGCAGATGATGGGATCAATACAACATTTCTATAACCTTCACCTTTACTTTCATGGAATTTACGAATTACAAGCAAACCTGAAAATTCTCCCTGTGCGCCGGAATTAGGCTGAAGAGAGACACCTGCAAAGCCGGTTATTTCAGCTAAATCTTTTTCTAGTTGTTCGAATATTTCCTGGTATCCCACAGCTTGATCTAGCGGAGCAAAAGGATGCAGATTGGCAAATTCATCCCAGGTTATGCCAAGCATTTCGGTAGTTGCGTTTAATTTCATAGTGCAGGAACCAAGAGGAATCATCGAATGTGCAAGCGAAAGATCTTTATTCTCAAGACTCTTCAGATATCTCAAGATTTCAGTTTCAGAGTGATATGTGTTAAAAACCGGATGTTCCATATATCCCTCTTTCCTGTGCAAATAGATGGGTAATTCCACTTTTACATTACCGGCAATGTTTAATAATTCTTCTTTATTTATTTTTTTATTTCCTGCTTCCTCAAAAACAGAAATTATTTCAAAAACATCTTCCAAATCATCAGGCTCGCCAAGTGATACCCCGATTGAATTATCTTTAAAATATCTGAAATTTATTTCTTTAGAGAGAGCAATTTGCTGTATTTTTTCCATTTGAAAGCTTTCATTAATCTTTATATGAAGGGTATCAAAAAAGTTTTCATTGGTTTGATTATATCCGAGATATTCCAGAGCGTTGCTCAAAAGATGAGCATGTAAATAGATATTTTCTGCTATTTTTTTAATTCCTTTTGGTCCGTGATAAACTGCATACATTCCTGCCATAACAGCCAACAGAACCTGAGCAGTGCAAATATTACTCGTTGCTTTTTCTCTTCTGATATGTTGCTCTCTTGTTTGCAGTGCCATTCTATAAGCATGGTTTCCATTTGAATCAATAGACACACCTATAATTCTTCCCGGTATGTGTCGCTTAAATTCGTCTTTAGTTGCAAAGAAAGCAGCGTGAGGTCCTCCGTATCCCATTGGGACACCAAACCTCTGGGAAGAACCAACAACAACATCAGCTCCGAACTTTTCAGGAGGCGTTAATAACGCAAGACTTAATAAATCAGTTGCAACAACCTTAAAAATATTTTTTTCAATTGCATTATCGAACAGCTCTCTGTAATCATATATTTCACCATTATCCGAAGGGTATTGTACAAGCATTCCAAATATTTTATCATCAAGCTTAACTTTTCTATGATCACCGATCATCAATTTAATCCCAAGAGGATTTGCACGGGTTTTTAAAACATCAATAGTTTGAGGGAAACAATCATCAGAAACAAAAAAGGTGTCAGCATCTTTATTTTCTCTTAAAGAATAAAAAAGTGACATAGCCTCAGCAGCAGCTGTACCTTCATCAAGTAACGAAGCATTTGCTAGTGGCATTCCTGTCAGATCAATAACAACAGTCTGAAAATTAAGCAATGCCTCAAGCCTTCCCTGCGCAATTTCTGCCTGGTAAGGCGTATATTGCGTGTACCAGCCAGGGTTTTCTAAAACATTTCTTTGTATTACCGGAGGTGTTATTGTAGGATAATACCCCATTCCAATATAACTTTTAAATACTATATTCTTTTTAGCTATATTCTTCAAATTTTTTATATAATTAAATTCAGTCAAGGCAGCGTCAATATTTAACTCTTTTTTTGATCTGATATGTTTAGGGACGATCTCGTCCATAAGATCACCCATTGATTTTACACCTATTACCTTTGCCATTTCTGTTATCTCGGCATCATTAGGCCCGATATGTCTGTTAACAAATTTATCCGGATGTTCAAAAATTTCCATATTTTTTACACTCTTCCTGTTCTTATTAATTTTAAAATTTTATATAAAATAAAAATTACATAGAAGAAATTTAATCAATTAATTTATAAAACGAGTGAAAGTTATGATAGGGAAATCAGCGAGGGAGGTAGTAATTACTTAACTGAATTAGAGTCTTCAATTTTATGTATTGCTTCCTCGGCTGCACTCTGTTCAGCAGTTTTTTTGCTTCTCCCTTTACCTATACCGTATTCTTGATCTCCTATAGTTACCTTAACTGTAAAAACTTTATCGTGATGCGGACCTTCTTCTTTAATTACAAAATATACAGGGGCTTCCAGTTTTCTGGCCTGCACATATTCCAACAATTGGCTTTTGAAGTTTTCATCGATCAGATGAATGCCTGCTTTTGAATAAGGCTCAATTAATACTCTTTTAATAAATGACTTAGCAGCCCCCAATCCGCCATCCATATAAATCGCTCCAATCAATGCTTCAAACGCATCAGCAAGTATTGTTTTAGAATTTATTGAAGAACCGGACAAAAGATTTTTCCCTACAAGTAGCAGATTGGAGAGTCCAATTTCCTGAGCAACATCAGCAATAGCTATTTTATTGACAAATTTAGAGCGAACCTTGGTTAAAAATCCTTCATCTTCTTCAGGAAATTTTTTGAAAAGATGTTCAGCAACTGTAAGACTTAAGACAGCATCACCTAAAAATTCAAGCCTTTCATTCGATACCTCAAATTCTGAGTTTTGCTCTAAAAAAGAACGGTGTAAAAGTGCCTGGAGAAAGTATTCTTCACTTTTAATTTTAAAACCGATGAGTTTTTCTAATTTTGCTACTTTATCAGGACTTAATAGTTTCTTAAGATTTTTATCTGAGCTACTATTAAATATCCTGAATAAACCGGAAAAGAAAGCCGTCAAAATAACTCCACAAGTATCTGTTTTACTTCTCTTTGAGCTTATATTGATTAATTTAATAATTAGAAAGGAAAAAAGCGCACATTATTGGTAAGTATTTTTAAAATTATAATATGCTGTTAGGCCGTAAGAAATGAATGAAGAATAAAAAGCCCCGGAATTCGGGGCTTATCAAAAATAAGTAAAATTATTTATTATCTAATTTTTCCTTAAGATATTTCATTGCATCACCAACAGTACCTATTTTTTCTGCATCTTCATCAGGAATAGAAACAGAAAAAGCGCTTTCAAAACCCATTACGAGTTCCACTATATCTAATGAATCTGCACCAAGGTCATTGGTAAAGGAAGCTTCCGGTGTAATTTGAGATTCTTCAACCCCTAATTTATCGACTATTATCTCTTTTACTTTAGCTTCAATATCCATATGTATTCTCCTATATTTTTTTGTATATATTTATTTATTCAGTACGATATAATTACATTGTTAATCCGCCGTCCACAGCTAATACCTGGCCCGTAATATAATCAGCATCCTGTGAAGAAAGAAATGCTGCTGTTTTGGCAATCTCTTCCGGTGAAGCAATTTTTCTCAAAGGAATCTGCTCCAACAAAGCCTCTTTTTGTTTATCGTTTAATTTATCAGTCATATCTGTAGAAACATAGCCAGGTGCAATTGCATTAACCGTAATATTTCTCGAGGCAAATTCTCTCGCTAGAGATTTTGTCAACCCTATCACACCTGCTTTAGAAGCAACATAGTTAGCTTGCCCTGCATTACCAATCAACCCTACAATCGATGAAATGTTGACGATCTTCCCGTATTTTTGGCTCATCATCGGTTTTATAGCATGTTTTGAATAATTAAAAACACTCTTAAGGTTTGCAGCAATAACCTGGTCAAAGTCCTCTTCTTTCATTCGTAATATCAGGTTATCTCTTGTAATTCCCGCATTATTTACTAAAATATCTAAACCACCCAACTTTTCCAAAACAAAATTAATAGTTTTTTCAGCCTCGGTAAATTTTGAAGCATCAGCCTGAATTCCTAACAATTTAACCCCAAATTGACCCGACATAGCTTCAATCTTTGCAGCGGCCTCAGCAGAACTATTATATGTAAATACTACATTGCATCCTTCAGAGGCAAATTCCAAAACAATTGCTCTGCCAATTCCTCTGGTACCACCTGTAACAATTGCTCTTTTATTTTCCAGTTTTTTCAAGCTACTTCTTTTTTTGATTTCTGTGAACCCGTCTGACCGACAGGCAGGTTCAGATATTCTTTCTGATATTCTTCAAGTTCCGCAAACCCTTTTTTACCAAAAAAATGGATCAGTTCCTCACGGCAGTGCTCAAAAATTGAGGTTTCTGCACCGGGATTTATATTGCATGTTTTCAAACGATCAATATGTTCATCATCTATTGTTAAGGCACCTTCATAAATAACAAGGGGAAATAATATACAATAAAGTGGTTTATATTTCCACTTATAAGCACCTTCATTATTAGCAAGCTTTTGCAATACGCATAATCCATCTTGATCAAGGAAAGTGCATTTATCGTTAATCACCTCTGTTCCCACTGCAATTCCAGAATTAAAGTCTTCATCCTCTTCGGGTGGTTCAAACCATTTAGAAGTGTCTTTGCATTGGGTTTCATCCATCAGATCAATTACTTTATTTTTGATCTTTAGAACATCCTGGCTTTCCTCCAGGTCAGTATAAACACCATAATGACAACATTCTCCACTGCAATTACAGCTAAAAGTGAAGGTAAAAATTATCGGATCTATTTTAATTCCGTTTATCTCTTTTGTAAATTTTTCAGCCATTAAACAAACTTCTCCACATCAGAATATTTATCAATTCCATAAGTTTTTACATTAGGGTTAATTCTTTTTACAAGTCCCTGTAATACCTTACCAGGACCTATTTCATAAAATTCGTCAAATCCATCCGCGATCATATTATTGATCGTCTCTTCCCATCTTACGGGTGAAGTTACCTGTTCAAAAAGAAGATTTTTTACTTCCTCCTTTTTTGTCACAGGCTTAGCCGTTACATTTGCATAAACCGGAAATCTTGCATCATAAATATTTGTTTCATCAAGATTATTTTTTAGCTTTTCTTTTGCGGAAAGCATCAATGGTGAATGGAAAGCCCCACTTACAACAAGCTCTTTTACTAATTTAGCTCCTTTAGCTTTACAAATTTCCATTGCTTTTTTGACGCCATCTACAGAACCTGAAATTACAATCTGCCCGGGAGAGTTTAAATTGGCAGCCTGAACTATCCCAACAGCAGAAGCTTCTTTACAGCATTCATTAACTGTCTGAGGATCCAAACCTATAACTGCGGCCATAGTACCGGGGTTTTCTTCACCAGACAGTTGCATCGCTTTTCCTCTTTCTCTAACCAGCTTTACCGCGTCATAAAATTGTATTGATCTTGCAGCCACTAAAGCAGAATACTCTCCAAGAGAATGCCCGGCGGCTCCATCCACTTGCAATGTGCGGATAATACTTGCAAGGACAACACTATGTAAAAAAATAGCCGGTTGAGTAAATTCTGTTTGTTTTAGTTTTTCTTCAGGCCCATTGAATAATATGTATGATAAATTTATTCCTAATGCATCATCAGCAGTTTTTATCATTTCTTTTGCTTCAACCGAATTATCATACAAATCTTTTGCCATTCCAATATATTGTGAACCCTGACCGGGAAATAAAAAAGCTTTTTTACCCATTACTAATTCTTAGTCTTAAAAATATTAAATTGCCCAAACAGCATAAGCAGAACCCCAGGTAAACCCCGCACCAAATGCTGCTAAAATTATTTTGTCTCCCTTTTTTAATTTTCCGTTTCTATAATATTCTGTTAAACAAAGTGGAATAGTTGCAGCAGTTGTGTTTCCATATCTATCGATGTTTATCATTACTTTATCTCTACTAATACCCATTCTTTCTGCGGTTGCATCAATAATTCTTAAATTTGCCTGGTGAGGAACAAGATATGCCACATCTTCTGATTTTAGGCCATTCTTCTCCATAATTTCGTAAGAAATATCAGCCATTCCTTTAACAGCAACCTTAAAGACGGCTTTACCGTCCTGATAAAGATAATGCATTTTATTTTCCACTGTTTCAATAGTAGGTGGATTCAGACTTCCACCTCCTTTCATATAAAGAGCATCTTTGCCAGAGCCATCAACTTTCAATAGTGAATCCTGCAAGCCAATACTTTTATCTTCAGATGGCTCGAGTAATATTGCAGAACCTGCATCACCAAAAAGGATACAATTATTTCTATCGGTATAATCGACGATTGAACTCATCTTGTCAGCACCAATTACCATCACCTTTTTATAACTACCACTCTCAACTAACGAGCACCCTGTCTGATAGGCAAACAAGAATCCGGAACAAGCAGCAGAGAGATCAAATCCCCAGGCATTTTTTGCACCAATTTTATCCTGTACTAGACAGGCCGTTGCCGGAAAAAACATATCAGGCGTTACAGTTGCAACAATAATAACATCAATTTCTTCGGGAGACATATTTTTTGATTTCAACAAATCTATTGCTGCCCCGGCAGCAAGGTCGCTAGTGGCTCCGTTCTCAAGCAATCTTCTTTCATTAATACCAGTTCTTGTTCTTATCCATTCGTCAGAAGTATCAACGATTTTTTCAAAATATGCATTGTCCATTATTTTATCAGGAACATACATACCAACCGCAGTAATAACTGCACTGAATTTCTTTTCTTTATTCATTTTATGATTCCACTAAATTAGAATAGTTTTGAATTGAATTTTCAATTTTCTGTATCAACTGTTTATGGTGCATTTCATTAGCTTTAAGTACCATATTTTTAAAGGCCTTAGTTGTACTGGAACCGTGACCAATAATACTAATTCCATTGACACCAAGCAAGGGTACTCCGCCGTGTTCCTGGTAATCAAAATCCTTTAAAATTTCACGTAGTGTATTTCTAACCAATCCTACTTTAAGTTTGTTAAAAATGCTTCTGTCCGCATATTCTTTAAATTTAAATTTCAAAAAAGGGATAACACTTTCTCCAAATTTTATTAAAATATTTCCTACAAAACCGTCACAAACAATAACGTTTGCTGAGCCTTTTAAAATATCTCTCCCTTCAACATTTCCTATGTAATTCAGTTTTGTTTTCTTTATTAATTTTGCTGCTGCAAGAGTTACTTCATTACCCTTAGATTCTTCCTCCCCAACACTCAAAATCCCTACTGTAGGATTGTCAATTCCAAACATTTCTCGCGCATAAATCGTTCCTATAATTGCATATTCAAGTAAATGTTTTGGCTTCGAATCAACACTTGCACCTACATCGAAAACTGTGCATACACCTGATTGATTCGGCATAAACGCACCAATTGTAGGCCTGCCAACACCACTTATTCTTCCTATTATCAAAGTTGAAGCAGCCATCATTGCACCTGTATTTCCGGCACTGACAAATGCGTCTGCTTTTTTCTCTTTAACCTGGCTAGCACCAACTACTATTGAAGAATTTGGTTTTTTCTTTAAAGCAACTGTCGGGGTATCATCCATCCCAATTACTTCATCAGCATTTATAATAAAGTCTTTGTTAAAAGTAAGATTATTTTCTGAAATTACACGTAGTATTTCTTTTTCCTTCCCAACCAGAAAAAGATCAAAGTCTTTTTTCTCGTTGTAAGCTTCGATAGCGCCTGCTACAGAATTCTGAGGGGCAAAATCACCTCCCATTGCATCGACAACTATTCTGCATCTTAACTTGTTGGAATCAGAAGTGTTCATTAAAAGGATTTATTTTGAATCAGCTTTTAGGCAAAAACATTGAGCGATCATTATAATAACCACAAGCCGGGCATGCGCGGTGTGTTAATTTCATTTCACCACAGTTTGAACAGATACCCAATGCTGGAACTGAAGCTTTATAATGCGTTCTACGTTTATCCCTTCTAGACTTCGACATTTTACGTTTAGGATTTGGCATTTTTTTCTCTTCTTATTTAATTATTTAATTTGTTTTTTAATTTTTCTAAAGGTTCCCATCGTGGATCTGTTTCTTTTTCGATACAATTACATTTACCTTCATTCAAATCCTTCCCACATCTGGGACATAACCCTTTGCAATCTTCTTTACACAGTTTTTTCATTGATATTGCAAGCAAAGCATAATCCCTTACATCATTTGCTATGTTAATTTTGTCAGCATCAATTGGAAGATAAATCAGATTAAAACTCTCATTGTTTTCCGGTTCATCCCAGAAAAGATAAACCATTTGATAACTGTTTTGAACTTTAGTTTTATAATCCTTTCCACATCTGTCGCACTGATAATTTGCTTCCAGGTTTAATTCGGCATTAAGAACAATCTGGCTGTGCGATTTTGATAATTTTACTTTTACTTTGCAATTTCCATAGAAAGGATCGGAAACACCTATTTCACTTATATTCTCATCAAAACTTAGCGTGTGAATACCGTCGCTCAGGTTTGCAATCTTAATAATCATCGGGAATACTCTCGCAAAGTGTTGCCTCCCTAGTGATCCTAAGGAACAGCAAAAAATAAGCTAAAACAAGCTTAAATATAGAAATACCGATATTGATAATCAATATTTTTGGCTATTCTGGCACATTAAAGACATTAAATAAATAGCCATATTTTTCATTTAGTATCAGACTTTTCAACATCTACTACAATTATTAAATTTCCAAATTTAACCTTACATTTGATAATAACATTTTAGCTCAAATTTGGACTGCAAAGTAATGCTTTCTGTAAAAAACCTGATAAAAGAATACAAAAATGTAACTGCAGTAAATGACATTTCCTTTGATGTTGAGCCCGGAAAGATTTTTGGGTTGCTCGGACCGAATGGAGCCGGAAAAACTACTACAATAAGAATTGCACTGAATATAATCAGGCCAACTTCCGGTTCAGTTTTATTTGACGGCAAGCCGATTACAAACGAATTCGCAAACGATATAGGCTACCTTCCTGAAGAACGCGGACTTTACAAGAAGAGTAAAGTTATTAACGTAATACAATATTTTGCATCTTTGAAAAAACTGGATAAAAACCAGACAACGGAAAGGGCAAAATACTGGCTTGCTAAACTTGGTATCGGAAATTATCGTAACAATAATATCGAAGAACTTTCAAAAGGTAACCAACAAAAGGTTCAGTTTATTACAGCGATCATTCACGATCCAAAACTATTAATACTTGATGAGCCATTCTCTGGCTTTGATCCGATCAATCAACAATTGATAAGGGAAACCATTCTCTCATTTGTTAATTCGGGTAAAGTAGTGATACTTTCGACACATCAAATGGAAACGGCTGAAAAGCTATGTTCAGATATTCTGCTTTTAAATAACGGAAAAGAAATTTGTAAGGGAAGTCTGACGGGAATAAAAAGAGATTTCGGTACAAATAATGTAAAAATTGAATTCGAAGGAAATGCCTCATTTTTAAACTCATTACCTGAAGTAAAAGGTGTGGATCTTTATGGAATTTATGCGGAAGTACATTTGAAAAAAGAAGTTAAACCAGCTGAATTCCTGAGAAAAATTTCCGATAAACTTTTAATAAATCAATTTTCTGTAATCGAACCGACGCTTAATAAAATTTTCATTGACGCAATAAACACCAGTAATAAGAAATGAATAAAATTTTCTCAGTAGCAAAATGGGAATTTCTTGAAAAGATAAAAACGAGAGCGTTTTTAATCTCTATGATTGTTACGCCTGTAATAATTATTGCCTTTGCAATGTTGCCTACCCTTCTTGAAAACCACGAGACTGATGTTACAAAATTAATTGGGGTTGTTGATAGCTCTGGGCTTTATTTCACCGGGCTTCAACAAAAATTAAAGTATGAAAAACTACCCGGCGACCTACCCAGATACGTTCTTGTAGATTTAACACCTGATAGTCAGGCTACAAGTTATAAAAATGATGAACTAGTAAAACATACAGATGAAAAAGTTTTTAAGAATAAGGTCAATAGCTACCTGATGGTAAAAAATGGAGGAACTGATTCTGTACAACTTCAGTGGAGAAGCAATAGTACAGCAAATTATAAAGATATCAGAAATTTTGAGCAGGCATTTAATGAAGTAAGTGTTGATCTCAAATTTAAAAAAGAAGGAATTGATACATCATTAAAGAAATACCTTTTTAGTCAGGTAGACATACAACCGATAAAAATCAGCAAAGAAGGAAAAGATAAGGGATCCGATTTCCTTACTGTATTCTTCTCATCGTTTGTTTTTATAATACTTTTAATGATTATGATAATGTCCTCCGGTGGAATGCTTGTGAGAAGCCTGCTGGAAGAAAAGTCAAACAGGCTAATAGAGATTTTAGTTTCAAGTTGCACACCAACTCAATTACTTACCGGTAAAATAATCGGCCTGAGTATGCTTAACTTGTTCCAAATAGTAATATGGGGATTAATCGGAATTGCGTTGACGGGAGCCGCAACAATTTCCCCTGAAATCTTTGAAAACATTGGTCTTGATCTGGTCTACTTTGTGCTCGGATTTGTTTTTTACACGGGGATATTCGTCGGACTTGGAGCGACCGCAACCACGGAACAGGAAGCTCAGCAGTTTAACAGCTACATTAGCATGATTCTTATTTTGCCAATTGTTTTCGCAATCTCTGCAATACAAAATCCTAATTCTGAAATAGTTCATATCTTATCTTATATTCCATTAACAACACCCTCTATTATGCTATTAAGATTAAATATTTCCCCCGTGCCTATAACTGACATTCTCACAACAATTTTAATCTTAGTTGTTTCGATATTTATTTCTATTTATTTCTCTTCTAAAATTTTCAAGATCGGAATACTTTCTTACGGGAAAAGACCTACAATACGTGAATTAATAACCTGGATAAAAGAAAAGTGATAAACTTTATTCGTTTAACGAATTGAGACAACAATTTATGTTGATAATTTCTTCAGCTTTAGCCGCTATTATTCCAATGTTCATTTATCTGACAATAATCTGGCGTTTTGACAGGTACGATAGAGAGCCATTCTCTTTGTTATTTAAAAATTATCTATGGGGAGCCTTAGGCGCAATTGTTCTTGCAATTATTGGAAGTGGGATTGTATCAGGATTCTTTTCCTTTTTTATCCACTCAAAGTATGTTCTACACAGAACTGAAACAATCTTTGTTGCACCATTCGTCGAGGAAATAACAAAGGGAATTTTTCTTTTCATTACTGTTAAGAATATTAAATTCGATAATATGACCGACGGAATTGTCTATGGAGGAGCAATAGGTCTTGGTTTTGGCATGACTGAAAATTTTCTATACTTTATAGCTTATGGAAGCACCATTTCAGAATGGCTCTCTATTGTGATCATTCGTACATTATTCTCAGGAGTAATGCATTGCGTTTCAACAGCAACATTTGGCGCATTCCTTGGTTATGCAAAATTTAAGGAAAGAGACACAAAAATTCTATTAACAACAATAGGCCTAGGTATAGCAATGTTCATACATTTTGCGTGGAATTTCAGTGTCAGTTTCGAATCCACTGCAATGCTAGGATTTTTGTTTATGGGCATTACCGTCATAATTTTTATAATTGTTTACAATGTCTCTGTACTGGGAGAAAGGAAAATAATTTACCACGAACTACAGGATGAAGCCAGAAACGGTTTGATTCCCGAAGGTCATTTGAACATTTTAAACTCAAATTACAGGAATACAATCGGGTGGATTGATGAAAGTATTCGTAAATTGTATGTTAGAGCTGCAACGACTCTTGCTTTCCGAAAGATGCAGCTCAGGAAATCAAAAGGTGAAAGCAGAAATTATTATGAAAGAGATGTCGAATATTATAGAGATTTTATATCTAATTTATTATCCAAACAAAATTACATGAATAAATATGATAAGACCTAATTCGACGGTTTATCTTGTGTCAACAATGCCGGTATTTGATGAAAATTCTGTTATTCCGTTAGGCACACTTGATAAAAATTACACAGGCCAGTTGTATGCAAATTTAATCTTAAACCACAAAGAGAACCTGGAGCAAATTGTAAATAATGCTTCGATTTCATATTTCTTTGATGAAAAAGATAAAAATTATTTACCGGAGGATCTAAAAAAAAACAATCCTTCAAATATTTTTATAGATACAGAAAATTCCTTTCAGAATATTAAAGATATCTTTGATAAATATTTCGGCTCAACAAGCATAAACCTTATAGTTTTTACAAACTCTATTGGCTTTTCATCCTCCGAATTAAAAAAAATACTTGATTTACTAACAATTGAGTCCGATGCTGTAATCATAGGTAAATCAATAAATGGTAGTGTATCGTTTATTGGGTTTAATTACCTGAATCAGGAACTCATTAGTGAAGTAAATTGGGATGAACTAGAGTTTGAAAGCATGCTGCATAAAGTAAACAAATTTGATAATTTCGTTTATGTATGGGAGAATTCACTTGTTGTAAATTCAAAAAATGATTTCAAATTACTTTATTTGGAATTGTCCAAGAAAGAAAGTCTCGAATATTGCAGCCAGCAAATGCACGAAAAGTTCACACATATTTTTATTGAATATAAGGATCTTTTAAAATGAGTTCTATCGGAATTATCGGTGGAACTTTTGATCCGATCCATTTTGGACATCTCATTACCGCCCGGGCAGTTAAAGAAATCAGAAATTTAGAGAAAATTATTTTTATCCCCTGTAATATTTCCCCTCATAAAAAAGGAAATGGAAGTAAAAATTCTTTTCACAGGTTAGAAATGATCAGGCTCGCAGTGCAGGGATTAACCGAATTCGAAGTCTCAGATTTTGAGATAAATAAAGGTGGAATATCATATACTATCGACACTTTAGGAGAGTTCAGAAAAGAATATCCAGGAATTGAGTTAATAATCGGATTTGATAATTTATTAAAATTTGATAACTGGAAAAATCCTGATGAAATTTTAAAATTAGCAAAACTTGTTGTTATGAAAAGAAAAATTGACATAGTTCCAAAAGAAAAAAATAAATATTATAATAAAGCCATCATTGTTAACACACCTTTGGTGGAGATTAACGCCACAGAAATAAGAGAAAGAGTGAAAGAGGGACTATCTATAGATTTTCTTGTCCCTGAAAAAGTAAAAGAATATATTTACAATTCTAACTTATACAAGGTTTAATGAATGAAAATACTCGTTACAGGAGGAGCGGGATTCATAGGTTCGCAGGTTGCCGATGCTTTTATAAACGAAGGTGACGAGGTTTTTGTATTGGATAATCTCTCAACTGGTTTTGAAAAGAATATAAATCCCAAAGCAAAATTTATTAAGGCTGATATTTGTGATAAATCACTATCACAACTTTTCGAGAGGGAGAGATTTGATGTGGTTAATCACCACGCTGCACAAATGGATGTTCGCAGATCAGTTGCTGACCCTGCTTTTGATGCAAATACAAACATAATCGGAACAATAAATTTACTTCAAAATTCTGTCATGACAGACGTAAAGAAATTTATGTTTGCATCAACAGGCGGAGCAGTTTATGGTGAACAGAGTTATTTCCCAGCTGATGAAAAACACTCTACTTCCCCGCTTTCACCTTACGGAATTTCAAAACTTGCCGTTGAGAAATACCTGTTTTTTTATAATGTACAATACAAATTGAATTACACAATTCTAAGATACGCAAATATTTATGGGCCCAGACAAAATCCTTTTGGAGAAGCAGGAGTTGTTGCAATATTTACTTCGAAACTTTTGAAAAACGAACAGCCTATCATTAATGGATCCGGAAAACAAACGCGTGATTATGTCTTTGTCGGAGATGTGGTTAAAGCAAATTTGCTTACACTTAATGAAAATAAAAGTGATATTTACAACGTTGGAACCGGAAAAGAGACAGATGTAAATAAACTTTTCAGTGAATTAAACAAAGTTACAGGTAAAGAAGTTACTGAAAAACATGGTCAGGCTGCACCCGGCGAACAAATGAGAAGTGTGATCACTTCTGAAAAACTGTTCAATAAATTCAAATGGAAACCAGATACTGATCTTTACAACGGGTTGCAAAAAACAGCTGATTTCTTTAAAAAAAATTTGAACTAATCAAACATAATTAATGATCGAAGAAACACTAGTAGAAAAATTATTAAGTAATGACAGAAGATCGGTTGCAAGATCAATCTCAATAGTTGAAAAGAATGATTCTGAATCTGCTGAGTTATTAAAAAATATTTATGCTAATGTTGGTAAAGCATACAGAATCGGAATAACAGGTCCGCCCGGAGCAGGAAAAAGTACAATCACCAACCAGTTGACAAAATACCTTCTTAAGGAAAGAAAAACAATTGGAATAATAGCAGTTGATCCGACCAGTCCATTTACAGGAGGAGCTCTATTAGGCGATAGAGTCAGAATGACAGATATAGGTCAGCGAAGCGATGTTTTTATTCGAAGTATGGCAACGAGAGGAAGTCTCGGGGGCCTAAGTAAAAAAGCAGTAGACGCAGCCGATATCCTCGATGCGGCAGGATATGATTTCATAATAATGGAAACTGTTGGAGTCGGTCAGTCAGAACTGGATATTGCACAGGCAGCTGATACGACAATAGTTGTTCTGGTTCCTGAATCCGGAGATGCTGTTCAGGCAATGAAAGCCGGTTTGATGGAAATAGCTGATTTCTTTGTACTGAATAAAAGTGACCGCCCGGGTTCACAGCAAGCTGCTGCAGCCTTAAAAACAATTCTAGGCATGCGAGATCACGATGAAAACTCATGGATGCCAAACATAATCAGATCAATTGCCTCTGAAAATAAAGGGATTCCAGAAATAAATGACGAAATTAATAGACACAAAGATTATCTGATAAAAGCAAATAAATTTTATCCTAATCGTGAAAAAAGGATGAAAACCCGAATTAAAGAGATAGTAGAAGAGAAATTGAGAAAGGAACTATGGAGCGAAACAAGAGAAAATTCATTAAATTTGTCATTGGAGAAAGTGGTTACAGGAAACTTGTCTCCATATCATATTGCAGAAGAAATTCTGGAGAACTTTAAGAAACAAATCTGATTTTTCGAAATTTTTGACTGGGGGTTAAATGGAAACAACTGAAATGACCTTTAATACTGAACTTAACGAAGAACAAATTATTATCCGAGATACTATCCGGGAATTCGCTGAATCCAAAATCAAACCAAGAGTTATGGAATTCGACGAATCCCAGGAATTTCCTATGGAAATAATACGTCAATTGGGAGAACTCGGGTTTATGGGGATAATAGTCCCTGCTGAATACGGAGGTGCCGGATTAGGTTACATCGAGTTTGCAACAATCATAGAAGAACTAGGAAAAGTAGATCCTTCTATTTCACTTTCAGTTGCTGCCCACAATGGTTTAGGTACAAATCACATTTGCAGGTTTGCAAATGAAACTCTGAAGAAAAAATACCTGCCCGATCTTACCAGCGGCAAAAAAGTTGCAGCGTGGGGATTGACAGAATCAGTTTCCGGCAGCGATGCAGGAAGTTTGAGAACTACTGCAGAGAAAAAAGGCGATTATTATT
>CAZQQD010000065.1:0-18462 GCA_964595355.1 uncultured Ignavibacteriaceae bacterium
AAAGAAATCTTCAATCTGATCTTGAAATTGCAAAGAATGAATGGGAAGCTAAAACTAAAGATATTGTACACGATGTAAACGAAGAAGATATTGCAACAGTTGTAGCAATGATGACAGGAATTCCTGTTAACAGAGTTGCACAGACAGAATCTGAAAAACTTCTGAAAATGGCAGATGAGCTTAAAAAACAGATTGTTGGCCAGGATGAAGCTGTTCAAAAACTTACGAAGGCGATCAGGAGAACAAGAGCAGGACTTAAAAATCCAAACAGGCCGATCGGAAGTTTTATATTCCTTGGCCCGACAGGTGTTGGAAAAACGGAATTAAGTAAAGCTCTTGCAAGATATTTATTCGATTCAGAAAATGCTCTTATCAGGATAGATATGAGCGAATATATGGAAAAATTCTCTCTTTCAAGATTAGTTGGAGCACCTCCGGGATATGTTGGTTATGAAGAAGGCGGACAGCTGACAGAGAAAGTTAGAAGGAAACCATATTCAGTTGTCCTTTTCGACGAAATTGAAAAAGCTCATCCTGATATTTTCAGCATTTTGTTACAGGTGCTCGATGACGGTGTTCTCACTGATAGTCTTGGAAGAAGAGTAGATTTCAGAAATACAATTATTATTATGACAACTAACGTTGGTGCAAGGGACATCAAAAATATAGGTTCATTTGGATTCGGTGGCGAAAATGTTAGTGATCAGCATACTTCTATGAAAAATACTCTTGAAGATGCTATGAAAAAACTCTTTAATCCTGAGTTTCTTAACAGGGTTGATGAAGCAATTGTATTTAGAAATCTTGAAAAAGAAGACATTCTGCAGATCATAAACATTGAGCTTCAGGATCTGCTTAAAAATATTGCGGAACACAAAATGGAAATAGTTCTAGATGATTCAGCTAAGAACTTTCTTGTAGATCAGGGCTTTGATCAGAAATTTGGTGCGCGTCCATTGAGAAGAGCAATCCAAAAGTATGTTGAAGATCCGCTTGCTGAAGAAATACTTAGGGGATCATTTAAGGAAGGAGCTAAAATAATCGCCAAGCATGTTGAAGGAACTGAAGAGTTGGTATTTATGGATGAAAATATGGATCTAGATATTCCCGATGAGGAAAAGGAGAAAACGGATACAAGTGGTGAAACCTGATAGTGAAAATAAATTCTGTAAAAAAGCGTATTACTTTTAATACGCTTTTTTTTTGTATCTTTTAAAAGATCAAATGGTGAATTTAGAAGGAGGTATTATGGCTGTTTTAACTCAAAATGAGATAAATGAACAATTAGGGAAGGTTAAAGGTTGGAAGTTTGAAAACAACCAAATCGGGAAAGAATTTGAATTAAAAGATTTTAAATCTGTACTTGATTTTGTTAATAAAGTAGGCGCAGAAGCTGAATCAATGGATCATCATCCAGATATTTTAATGCATTCCTGGAATAAAGTTAAAATTTCCGTTGCAACTCATAGTGAGGGTGGTGTTACTGAAAAGGATTTTAAACTCGCAGAAAAAATTGAGGTAATAAAATAAGTGAACAACAGGCTTGAAATACTTTTAACCCTGCTTAAGAAAGAACCTGAAGACTCATTTTTGTTATACGGTATAGCACTGGAATATATGTCTGCTAATAATTTTGAAGAGGCTGAAAAATATTTTAAATCCTTGCTGGCAAACAATCCTAAATATGTCCCCGCTTATATGCAATATGCTCAACTGAAAGAAAAACAGAATGAAATAGAAACTGCAAAATCACTTTACAAAAAAGGTATTGATATAGCAAAAGAAAGTGGCGAGAAACATGCTGCAAAGGAAATGGAGGAATTTTTAGATGAGCTTGAGTGAAAAGGAAATTTATGAAATTTTTCTTAAAACAAAAGCTCTCCTCCAGGGGCATTTCCTTTTAACTTCAGGAAGACACAGCGATAAATATTTCCAGTGTGCAAAAGTTCTTCAATATCCTGAATATATGCAAAAGATTTGTGCGAAAATTGTAGAACATTTTAAGAATTATAAAATAGATACAGTTATATCGCCGGCAATTGGCGGGATAATAGTTGGACAGGAAGTTGCACGACAGCTGAACAAAAGATCAATTTTTGCTGAGAGAGAGGATAAGAAGTTAGTTCTTAGAAGAGGATTTTCTCTGGAGAAAGGAGAAAATGTTTTGGTCTGTGAGGATGTTGTTACAACCGGGGGCTCAGTTTTTGAGGTGATAGATATCGTCAAAGGCCAGAATGCAAATGTTACTGGTGTCGGATTTATCGTGGATAGAAGTAATGGAAAAGTTGATTTTGGTTATCCTCAGTTCGGTGCAATGAAAATGGAAGTCGTTTCGTATACACCTGAGAATTGCAAATTGTGCAAAGAGGGAATCAATTTAATAAAACCTGGCTCAAGGAGAATAAAACGATGACTACTTTCTTAAAATATATCAGGGGACTGATTGGTAATGATCTTGTTTTTGAAATTGCTGTTTCTATAGTGATAATAATTCTTTTATTTATTGTCGCAAAGATAATTAGCTATCTACTAAAAAAAATAATCAAACCGTTTGTCGAGAAGTCAAAATCTCAACTGGATGATAAAATACTTGAGGTAGCTGAATCAGGCACTTTCAGATTGATAATATTAGGGGGGTTTTATTTCGCAGTTAATAATCTTCGATACGGATATTTTTTATACGAAGAAAATGCAGATGCTCTCTTTAAAAAATCATATCCTTTCGTTGATAAATTCTTAAGTCTCGCGGATAGTGTGCTCTACCTTATACTTATTCTGATTATTCTGCTTTTATCCTACCGTGTAGTAACAATATTATTCGATTGGTATGCCGAAAAAATTAATGCGGGCGAAAACAGGAATCTTAGCGGTAGTTTATTTCCTTTGCTGAAAAAAGTTTCCAATATAATTATTGGCGCACTTGCGATTGTAATTATTTTATCCCGTTTTAAGGTTGATATCAGCGCCTTTATAGTTTCAATTGGCGTCGGTTCGCTGGCAATAGCTCTTGCTGCACAGGATACTTTATCTAATATGATAGCCGGATTTATAATAATGATAGATCGTCCGTTCCGTATCGGAGACAGGATAAGATATGGTGATGATATAGGAGATGTTGCTGAAATAGGAATCAGAAGCACAAAAATACTCGATTTTGACAATAATCTTGTAGTAATGCCAAATAATGAAATTGTAAAATCCAAAATAATTAATGTAACCTACCCAAATATCTTAACAAGAGTTATAATTGAAGTTGGTGTGGCTTATGGGACGGATCTTAAAAAAGTAAGAGAGATAATGTTAAAGGCAGCAAATGCGCATCCACTTATTTCCAAGGAAATTCCCGCTGATGTTGTGCTACTATCGTTTGGTGATTCTTCGCTTGATTTGAGGTTAGCAGCCAGGACCGATGATTACAGGAACGCATGGAGGATGCAGTGCGAACTTCGTGAAACAATTTATGAAGAATTTAACAAAGCGGGAATTGAAATTCCTTTCCCGCAACGAGTGGTTTACATGAAAAAAGATACTTGATTTACTTACCTAAAAATTTACTAAAAATGAAAACATTAATTATTACACTTGTTTTATCAGTTGCGGCCTTTGCACAGATTAAATTTGATAACTATTTCATCGATAAATCTTTAAGAATAGATTATTTCCATACTGCAGATTCGGCTCACGATTCTTTTTCAATTGATCAAATTAAAGTTGAACCATATTGGGGAGGGAGGAAAGCAAATTTGGAGGATGGATTTAATTACGGTGCTTTTATTTTCAAAGCATATGATGATAGTACAAATACGTTGATCTATTATCACACCTATTCATCTTTGCTTAATGAGTGGCAGACAACCCCTGAAGCAAAACAGACTGTGAGAACATTTTATGAAACTATTACTATGCCTTTCCCGAAAAGAAAAATAAGAGTTGAGTTTTATACAAGGAATAAAGAGCACATTCCGATTAAGAAATTTGAGTATAAAATTGACCCGAAAAGTTATTTTATAAAACCGGATAATAATTATCGCTTTCCGAATTTCAAAGTTCATTATTCAGGTGATCCGGCGACTAAGGTTGATATTGTTATTCTTCCTGATGGCTATACACAAGACCAACTTGGTAAGTTTAAAAAAGATTGTGAGAGATTTGCGGGTTACCTTTTTGAAACGTCCCCGTATGACAAAGATAAAGATAAATTCAATATATGGGGAGTAGCCGCTGCTTCACAAGATTCGGGTACCGATGTTCCTGGTGAAGGGATCTGGAGAAATACTTTATTAAATACCACATTCTATACTTTTGATGAAGCAAGATATTGCCTGACATCTGATGATAAAGCAGTACGTGATCTTGCTTCAAATGCGCCATACGATCAGATTTATATTTTAGTAAATACAGACAGGTACGGTGGTGGAGGTCTTTATAATTTCTATACAGTTTGTACTGCAGATAATAAAAATTCACCATTTGTTTTTACTCATGAATTTGGTCACGGATTCGCTTTTCTTGGTGATGAATATTATACTTCTTCGGTAGCTTACAGCGATTTTTTTCCAACAGATGTGGAACCGCTTGAACCAAATTTAACAACGCTTGTTGATTTTAAATCAAAATGGAAGTCTATGGTTGCTGATACAATACCGATACCGACCCCTGCTACGCCTGAATATAAAAATGTGGTCGGAGTTTTTGAAGGAGGCGGCTATGTTGCAAAAGGTGTTTATCGCCCGGCTCAGGTTTGTTCAATGAATCAGATTGTTTTTAATCATTTTTGTCCGGTTTGCAGGGCAGCAATTCAAAAGATGATAGACTTTTACACGAAATGATTTTTACCGTTAGCGCCGGGTAGACTCATATTTAAACGATTTTTGTATCAATAGATATAATCTTCAATATGATGTATCTTTGTCTTTCAAAAATTAGAATGCTTTAATATAGCTATAAGAATAAATGGAACAGAAAAAATTATATAAAACGATCGAAACTATTTCTTCAGGAGATTTTGCTTCAGATAAGGATATGTTGATTGAAGTGCTGAACCAGATAGTACTTAACCAGCAAATAGAAATCAATGGCGGAAGGATGTGGCATCTGAATACCGATGAGAATTCTTACGACCTGTTGTATCAGACTGGTAAGATTGAAAGAATTGCTGAAAACTTTTCACTAAAAATTAGTGATTACCCTATCTTCGATTATATAGCAAAGGAACGTACGGTATTAGGAAATGAAACCAATGCTACATTGAGAGAGAAAGGAATATTTAAATATTCAGCTTCAGGAGTAGGCTATAAAGTTAAACTGGGTGGCAAGCCTTATTATGAATATCTGCTTGCGTTGAATTCAGATGAGATAAATGATGACCTCAGATTAGCTCTGAATATTATTTCTACTGCACTAACCTCTAGGATAAAACAGAGAAATGTATCCTACCGGGCAGGTGTGATGAAAGCTGATCTCGATAAAGCCAGGGAACTTCAGAAAAGTATTTTGCCTGAACACGAATATAGGTTTCATGATTATGAACTTTTTGGAGTGACAAATCCTGCTGAAATAGTTGGTGGTGATTTCTTTGATTATATCGAAATGGGAGAAGATGATAAGCTTGCTGTTATAGTAGGAGATGCTGCAAGCAAGGGAGTAGGTGCGGCTGCTGAAGCAATGTATATCTCTGGTGCACTAAGAATGGGTGCAAACTTTGAAATAAAAATTTCACCTTTAATGAAAAGAATGAACAAACTTGTTAATAAGATCTTTGCAGATGATAAATTTGCATCTTTGTTTTACGGTGAACTATCTACTGAAAAGAACGGATTATTTTTATATTCAAATGCTGGTCATAATCCACCTATGTTTTTAAGGAGTGATTCTAACCAGGTTGAATTGCTCAGTACCACAGGTCCTGTTTTAGGACCTACGCCAAATGCAAAGTTTCTCGTTGACAACATAAATATATATCCAGGGGATGTTTTGTTTATCTATTCGGATGGAGTGACAGATTCGTCTGATATAAAGTTTAATAATTACGGAGAAGAAAAGTTATTAAACCTGCTTAAGAAAGTAAAAAGTAAACCTGCTAAAGAAATTGCTTACGCAGTACTTGAAGATGTTATTAAATTTTCTAAACGCGGTGCTTATAATGATGATAAAACGATCGTGGTTATTAAAAGGATGAATTAAATTATAATATGTCAAGTTTTCTAAAAAAATCTCAGCAAATCTTTTTTACGTATTTTTTATCCCTGCCCTTGTGATTTTGTAATTACTTTCTTACCTTAAAATTAAGCCTAAGGGAAGGGGAAATAGCAAATTATTGAATTCCTTCTGAATACAGGGGCAGATAATACCTGCAATTTTTATAAAAATTAACTGAAGCGATTTAGTTTTTGAAGAGATTTATTGCCTTAACGGAATAATTAAATACAGTTCAATTGGCTGTATAATATAATCAATAACTATCTTAAAGGAGGTAAAAATGAAGATTGTCAGAATGAATAAACTGGATGAAAACTCTGGTGGTTCTATCAATGCATTTTTTGATATCCAAACTGACGATGGAATTATTATAAAAGGATTCCGTATTGTAAATGGATCAAACGGTCTATTCATTTCTTCGCCGGATGAAAAAGGAAAGGATGGTAAATATTATGAGAGAGTTAGTTTACCAAAAGAAATGAAATCAGATCTCGAGAAAATTGCGATTGAAGAATTCAATAAATAGTAACCAATAACTCTTCAATTATAATTTTAAAAGAGCTATATTTAAAGGTGATAGAGGCTGTTTCTTAAATAGCAACACAATATTTTTGATTCAGCCTCACTTTAGAGTGCATTATAAATCCCTTCCTTAGAATTTCAACATTTATTTACTTATTTTTTATAATATTTATGGACAAAAAATGAGGTACGACATGATCAATTCTATAAATCCGGCCAACGAAGAATTATTAGAAGAATATAACGAAATGACAATTGAGCAGGTTGATAAAATAATTGATTCGGTACATAGGGAGTTTGAAAAATGGCGAAATACAGACTTTGAATTTAGATCTGAAAAGATGAAAAAAGCGGCATCTGTGATGAGAAATAAGAAAGAAGAATTGGCAAAAATTATGACACTGGAAATGGGAAAGCCAGTTGCACAGTCAAGGGGTGAAGTAGAAAAGTGTGCATGGGTATGTGATTACTTTGCAGAAAATGCAGAGAAGTTTTTACAGGATGAGATTATTGAAACTGATGCATCCAAGAGTTTTGTAACATTCCAACCACTTGGCGTTGTTTTGGCTGTTATGCCTTGGAATTTTCCTTTTTGGCAGGTCTTTCGATTTGCCTCTCCTAACCTGATGGCAGGAAATGCTGGAGTACTTAAACATTCCTCAAATGTAACCGGCTGCGCGCTTGCAATTGAGAATGTTTTTAAAGAAGCGGGTTTTCCTGAACATCTTTTCAGAACATTGGTAATATCTTCCAAAAAAGTTGGAGATGTTATAAAAAATAGATCTGTTAAAGCAGTAACTCTCACAGGAAGTACAGCGGCGGGCATTTCTGTTGCAAAGGCTGCTGGTGAACAACTGAAAAAAACCGTGCTTGAATTAGGCGGAAGTGATCCATATCTGATTCTGGGAGATGCTGATCTGGAAGCGGCTACAGAAACCTGTGTTAATTCGAGATTAATTAATGGTGGGCAAAGTTGTATTGCCGCAAAAAGATTCATTGTGGTTGAATCAATATATGATGACTTCGAAAAACTTTTTGTTGAAAAAATGAAATCAAAAAAAATGGGAGACCCATTTGATGAGTCTAATAATCTTGGTCCACAAGCAAGAAATGATTTACGTGATGAACTTCATCAACAGGTAAATAGAAGTGTGAAAAACGGTGCAAAAATTTTATTAGGCGGAGAGATTCCCAAAACCAAAGGTGCTTATTATCCTCCAACAGTTCTTGCTAATGTTAAAAAAGGTATGCCAGCCTATGATGAAGAATTATTCGGCCCCGTTGCCGCTTTGATTAAAGTTAAAGATGAAGCAGAAGGAATAAAGATTGCAAATGATACTACATTCGGATTGGGTGCTGCAGTTTTTACAAAAGATATTGTGAAAGGAGAAAAAATAGCAAAAAAAAAACTTGCTTCGGGTAGTTGTTTTGTCAATGAGTTTGTAAAATCGGATCCTAGATTACCTTTTGGAGGAATAAATGAATCAGGCTACGGAAGAGAACTTTCTATTTATGGGATTCAGGAGTTTGTAAATGTCAAAACAGTTTACGTAAAATAAGTCATTATTCACTGTACAATATCTTCTTGACCCATTTTATTAATTCAGGTTTGTCAAAAGGTTTAGATAAATAATCAGTACAACCTGCAGCTAAAAACGCCTCTTTGTCGCCTTTCATAGCATAGGCCGTTAATGCGCCTATTGGAGTGTTTTCATAGCCCGGAATTTTTCTGATTTCCTTTGTTGCCTGAATACCATTCATATTTTTGCCGAGGCCAATGTCCATCAGTATTGCTGGATATTTTTTCCCTTTGGCCATTTTAATTGCGGTAAAACCATCCTGAGCAATTTCTATATTACAAACTTCTTTTAGAAAAAGTTTGGTTATGTCCAGGCTGGACTGATCGTCTTCAACAAGTAAAACAGTTGGTTTTTCCATTAAACTAAATGTTTCCCCAAATTTAAGAGATTATTTTTAACGTAATAAAAAATAGGTTATTTTATGAATATTAAAAATTAACAATCCTAAGATATTAAATGTTAAACAAGAAAAAAACCTATAAATTAAAATTAACTGTTTTCTGTGTATAGCATGAAGATGACAGATGAAGGCTTATTTATTTGATTAAAGCATGAATAATTATAAACTAACAATACAATATGATGGAACTAACTATTCAGGATGGCAGATTCAGGAAAATGCCATTACAGTTCAGCAGAAAATTTCTGAGGCAATTAAAGTTTTGACAAAAGAAAGGCTAAGTTTGGTAGGTTCGGGCAGGACAGACTCAGGTGTACATGCATTTGGTCAGGTTGCAAATTTTAAGATTAAAAATACGCTTGACACATATAGATTCTCACATTCTTTGAACTCTATTTTACCAAAAGATATCTCTGTTACTAATATTCAGAAAGTAGAAGAAAATTTTCATTCAAGATTTGACGCAAAAAAAAGGAGCTATATTTATTTAATTTCCAAAGTGAAATCACCGTTTTTTCATTTATATTCCTGGCATTACCATGAGTCGATTGATATATTAAAACTAAAAAACCTTTCTGATTTACTAATCGGAGAATTTGACTTTACATCATTTGCAAAAAAAAATACCGAAATCGAAAATAAAATTTGTGAAATATTTCAGATTAATTGGCGTGAATCGAAAGAACTCATATTATTTTATATTGAAGCAAACAGATTTTTACACGGGATGGTAAGAACAATTGTAGGTACTTTATTAAAACTTGAAAAGGAAAAAGAAAGCGGAAAAATCCTTAAAGAAATATTAAATTTAAAAGATAGAGAATCAGCTGGTGAAGCTGTTCCTTCGCAAGGACTATTTCTTTTTAAAGTTAAATATTAGTTATGGTAGAGTTAAAATCAAAAATTGTTTTAATCACTGGAGGCTCAAGAGGAATTGGCGCGGCATGTGTGAAGTTATTTGCTAAAGCAGGTGCTGCAGTAGCTTTTACATATCAATCAAATAAAGATGCGGCTGAAAAATTAATTAAAGACTGTTCTCGGGGCTCAAAAGTTAAAGCTTATAAATGTGATTTGAATAATGCAGATGAAATCGAAAACACAGTTAATAAGGTGTGCTCTGATTTCGAAAAGGTTGACATCCTTGTCAATAATGCAGGTCTATGGAAATATGGTCCGGCAGATAAAATGTCGCTAAAAGATTGGGAAGAAACTATTCGAATTAACCTTACTGGAACTTTTTTGTTTACCAAAGCAGTTATTCCCTTAATGAAAAAAAATAAGTTTGGGAGAATAATAAACATTACCTCAACGGCTGGGCAGAGAGGAGAGGCGAATTATTCTCATTATGCTTCTTCAAAAGGAGGAGTAATATCATTTACCAAATCAATGGCAACTGAATTAGGACCTTACAATATAACTACAAATTCCGTTGCTCCCGGCTGGGTTTATACTGATATGACAAGCGATGAATTATCTGATAATAAATATCGGAAAAAAGTTGAAGAAGATATTCCTTTAAAACGTATTGCAAGTGCTGAAGACATTGCTGGTCCTGTACTTTTTCTAGCATCTGACCTGGCAAGGCATATTAACGGAGAAATTTTGAACGTAAACGGGGGCTCAATTCTTTGCGGATGATTTTTCATAATTAAATTAAGGAAATTATATGGAATTTTTAGCTGGCCTTCACCCAAAATTAGTTCATTTTCCCATAGTCCTTTTTTTAACCTATACTTTGTTTGAAATTATTGGAGCTTTTTCAAAAAAGGATTTTTTTTCAAAGGCAGCTCATATTTTATTATTTCTTGGTGTTTTGGGAGCAGTTGCTGCAGTGCTGACGGGAAATCAGGCTGTTAATTTAGCGAATGCATGGGAAAAACAGGGAGCAATAATTCAATTTCATGCTATTGGCGAACACGAAGATTTAGCTAATATAACTCTCTGGTTCTTTACAGCATTACTTATTATAAGAACTGTACTTGTATTAAAGAAAAAATTTACAGGTTACATAAAATATATAATTGTTCTTGTTGCACTTGTAGGTTGTTATTTCGTTTACGAAACCGGTGAACATGGTGGTAAACTTGTTTATAAATATGGTCTCGGAACGGACTTGAAGAAAATGGAAATACAAGAGAATCAATAATTGGAACTTTTGGTTAAACCCTGGCGGCTGATATTTGCTGTTATAATTCTAAATGCAGCAGGAATTCTTTTACGTATTTTTAACCTCGATACATATTTTATTTTAGTTGGATTCCGCATTCATATTAGCTTCATACTTCCTCTTCTGATAATTTTCAAAAAATGTCAGGTTAATTTTATTAAACAAATATTTGTGGATCCTCATCATAAGAAAACCGTTCTTCCACTACTCTGGATTTTACTACCTACGTTAATTCTTATTGGAGGCTTATTTTGGCTGAAAAAAACAACAATTGGTGATCCGGAATATTTTTATGAATTTGGGCTTTCTTCAATAATTGATT
This sequence comes from uncultured Ignavibacteriaceae bacterium, assembly GCA_964595355.1. Classification (GTDB taxonomy): domain Bacteria; phylum Bacteroidota; class Ignavibacteria; order Ignavibacteriales; family Ignavibacteriaceae; genus JAKAGZ01. The sequence goes on from CAZQQD010000065.1 coordinate 11,190, forward strand.
ACCCGATTTATCTTATCTGGAACTTCCCACAATTGTTTTGCTTTTTTATTTTTCTTGTCTTGGCCAGTACTGTTTCCAAAAAAAGTTTTCTAGTCGTTACATCAGTTTCATTTTTTATATTTGCATTCGAATTTTTTCCTTTAAATATTAATAATGTTGACTATTCCGGTATAGCTTCCTTATTGTTAATATCTGTTTCGATTGGCTTGTTGATAAGATATTTCCAAAATATCTACTGGTTTACAATTGTAATTTTTTCAATTTTCTGGCTGAACTTTCTTGTATTTGGCTCATCTTCAGAGGAAATAATTCATTTATTATTTGCATCACAATATGCAGGCTGGGATGGATTTTTAGAAGTGAATAAACAGCTCGTTTCTTTCCTTTTACCCATGCAATTAGGACTAACCTTTTTAGTAATTCTGATATCATCATTTTTTCGTAAAAAAGAACCGGAAGTTTCATTTTAGGAAACTTTATTATTTCGTAAGTTTGTACTAATAACATTAAGTACAGATGAAAAAATTTTTAGTCCCAATATTCCTCATCATTTCTAATTTTGTTTATGCTGGTGGTCCATATAATCAAAGTGCCAAGGGTTTATTTCTTGCATTTGGAGTAGGGCCCCGTTTTCCGGTAGGCGGTTTTGCAAATACTTCGAAATTTGGATATGGGTTTGATGCTGAATTAGCTTATACAAATGATGAGTATCTACCGGTATTTTTATTTTTGAGAAGCGGCTTTGAAAATTTTCCAGGTTCACAGGATTTCTATCGTTCATCTGATTATTCGAACTACTCTACAAATGTAATTCCGGTTAATCTGGGAATAAGATATTACTTACCCCCAATAATAAAGAGTCAGATAATAGTTATGCCTATATTTGAATTTTCCGCTAATTACAGCTTCTATAGTATTCTGAATGAATTTAAAGCTGCCTCGGGAAAAAATGATGTTACTCAGAATAAAAATAAATTTGGTTTTTCCGCGGGTGTTGGGCTATCGACTTTTATGATGGAAGTACTGGCCTCTTATAATTACTATGAAACAAATCAGTATTTTTCAATAGATTTGAAAGTAAGGTTTCCTTTATATATAAACATATAAGAGCATAAAATGAATTATTCAAATTTACTAATCGAAAAGAAAAACAATGTTGCAACTGTTACAATTAATCGTCCTGACAAATTGAACGCTCTGAATGCAGAGACAATGTATGAACTAAAATCTTCATTCACTGAATTGAAATCTGATCCTGAAACCTATGTTGTTATAATAACCGGCAGTGGTGTGAAGGCTTTCGTTGCGGGAGCGGATATAGCAGAATTAAATAAACTTGATGTAGTTACTGGAAAAACTTTTGCTGAAAAGGGTCAGGAAGTTTTTAACCTGATTGAGAGTCTGGATAAGCCTGTAATAGCAGCGGTAAATGGTTTTGCTCTGGGCGGAGGTTGTGAACTTGCACTTGCTTGCCATATCAGAATTGCTTCAGAAAATGCAAAATTTGGACAGCCAGAGGTTAATCTTGGGATTATTCCCGGCTACGGGGGGACGCAGAGATTGACTCGCCTAATTAATTCAGGCCGGGCAATGGAATATATTTTAACAGGCGATATGATCGATTCAAACGAAGCATTAAGAATTGGACTTGTCAATAAAGTTTATCCGCAAACAGAGTTAATGACGAAAGTTCTTGAAATGGCAGCAAAGATAGCTTCAAAGGCACAGCAGGCTATTCGTCTTTCGGTTAAAGCTGTAAATATGGTTGATGAAGTTTCCGGTAAAGAAGGATTAAATTATGAAGCAAGTCTATTTTCTTTGGCCTGTGGCACGGAGGATTTTAAAGAAGGTACCAAAGCATTTATGGAAAAACGTAAGCCTGAGTTCAAAAATAAATAAATTTTTCGCATCTAAGGTGATATTCTGAACTGCGATAACTATTTTAATTTTTAATGAAAATATTTTCAGATAAAAAAAAGCTAATCCAGATCCTGTTTGGGTTGGCTTTTATTTTTCTTATAGCGAATCTAATTGTTAATAAGCTTACGCACTATCATTACACTCCGATAGAAAAGGCAAGAAGTTCAAATTATATAAACTCCAAATTTCTTGATGCTCTGCATAGTTACGGTCTTGAAAATAGCTGGATTAAAAAAGAAAGACGGTATCGAAAGGATGACGATTCTCTAAATTATAAGTATAAAGTTGAAGTGCCTAAAGATTTGCCAATAGCATTGTTACTGGATGAAATAGAAGATTCACTTGGAGTTAATGGAATTGCAATTAGAACAAAAGAGCTTGAATTTGGTGGTGCTAATCTTCTGAAAGTTTATTCAGGTGATAATATTAAGCTGCAGGCAGAGTTTAATTACAATGAAAATATTGAAAGAGATGCAGGAACTGTCGGTATAATTGTGAATGACGCGGATCAATTAAGTTCTGAAAATTTCCAAAAATTAATTAAACTTCCCGAACGATTCGCGGTATTATTGCTGCCTTCAAAAAAAACAGCGGGACTTCAGGAACAAATAACTTCTGCACAAAAGGAAATTTGTGTTCTGATTAGCGACGAAACAACAGACCTTGATTATAAGATGAAGGCTGGATTTTCTGCAGATAGGATTAGAAATTCAATCAGTGCAATTATTTCAGCTTATTCTAAGGCTGCTTTTTTTGTGATTGATAATAAGTCCGGGTTGTATTTCTCTCCTGCAATGAAAATTATTAAAAATTTTCTGGATAAGGGAAAAATTAAATATATTATGCTAAGTGATTGTAGCTTCTTAAATTCCAGTGATGCTAATGAAATTAAAAATCAGTTTGAAGACTTTGTAGTGAAATCCGGATCTAATACAAAATCAATTCTAAGCCTTACTACTGATGAATTAAATTCACAAATATTAGAATTAATAAAATTTAGAAAGATTGGATACAGTTTCGTCAGGCCTTCTGTATTATTACAGGCTAATTGACTATTGGGCAAATAATTAAATTACACTTTCCCCCAAATATCAGGTTCAATAACTTCTGATATATTTAACTCCTTCAGTTGTTTCAGCACCGAGTTTTTGTCTCCGACAACTAAAATTGATAATCTGTCGGGATGGATATTTTCCAAACCGGCTTTGTTAACGTCTTCAATTTTCAGGCTGTTGAGAGAATCAATATAAGTATCGAAATAATTGTCGGGAAGTGAATAAAGAACCAAAGACGCAAGATTTGTAGTAATCTGTCCGTGAGTTTCAAAATTTCCAGGATATCTTCTGATTACAGATGACCGTGCAAAATCAAGTTCTGTATCTGTAACACCGTTTTCTATTTTTTTGAGCTCTTTCAGAATTTCTTTAATCGCATTTCCTGTGTTTTCAGAACCTACAGAAGTTGAGACCAGGAATTGTGAAGCCTCCTTTAAATAATTAAATCGGGAAGTAGCTCCGTAAGTATACCCTTTATCTTCTCTGAGATTAAGATTAATCCTGCTGGAAAATTGTCCTCCTATAATAAGGTTTAACAAATGTTTTGCAAAGAATTCTTTACCATTTCTCTTTCCGCTTAAGTGCCCAATCCTTATTTCACTTTGAACCGAGCCTTCCTTGTGTATCAGGTAAACAGAGAGCTTTCCTTCTTTTGTTATTTTTTCAGGTTCTTTTATTTGTGCTGTCGATTTCCACGAAGATAAATAGTTGTTCAACTTTTCTTCAAGTTCCTGACAGGTTGAATCTCCCACAACAACTAATGTTGAATTAGCGGGATCAAAATTATTTTCATAAATACTTCTGATATCACCAATAGAAATGTTATTAATATCATCTTTATAACCGAAAACGGGATATGCATAAGGATTACCTTCTCCGAAGACCAGCTTGTCAAAAGCAATATCCGCGATATCTTCCGGTGAGTCCTGGAGCTGTTGAATAGATGTAAGAATTTTCCTTCTTTCCCTTTCAAAAGATTTTTCATCAAGATGTGGTTGTAAAAGGATTGTTCCGAATAATTCAAGGGACCTGTCCAGGTTTTCCGTTAATGCTTGAAGAGTGAGACGTATATTGTCATTAAAACAATTTATACCGAATCTTGAACCTATAACATCAAACTCTTCGGAAAGCTCAATTGCATTGAACTTTCCAGCTCCTTCGTCAAGTACCATCGTAAAAAGATTAGCGAGACCCTTCTTTTCTAAAGGATCAATCTTGCTTCCTGATTCAGAAATCAGATTAAACCTTAAAAGCGGCAGGTTTTCTTTTCTGACAAAAAGCACTTTAAGATTATTCTTAAGTTTAAACCTCTCAATTTGTGGAAGTTTAAATTTTATTTCACCAGTAGGTGCCGGTTTTTTGCTTCTGTCCAAATTTTCAACCATTCGGTTTTTTATCAACTGGTCTAATTTGTAACTCAATGTATCTATTATTAGTTATGAACATATTAACAACACTCTTTATCGATTCGTTCGTAACTTCCTTGTATCTCTTCAAATCGAAATTAAAAGAGTTAGGTTCATTTAGATAAAAATTATAGTTGTTCAGATGATCTGCAATTACATCGAGATTTTGCATCGAATTAATAAAGGAAGACTTTATCATATTTTTTGATTTTGATAATTCCTTCTTAGTAACGCCGTTTTTATTTAGGTTCTCTATTTCTTTAAATATTTCTTCTCTTAGTTTGCTCAATGAAATTCCCGGTTTTGCGGTGGCTATTATCATAAAATGACCATCATATTTACCTGAGAATTGAAACGCTGAAACATCCTGTGCCATTTCTGTATCATAAACCATATGTTTTGTTAAACGTGAACTTTTTGAGCCGGTCAGTATATCTGAAAGTACATCAAGAGAATTATCATTAGGGCCGTACGCCTTTTCAGTATGCCAGGCAAAATACACCCTTTCGAGCTGTACATTTTCAAATCTTTCGATAAATATATTTTTTTCTAATTTTACATCCGGAGTAATTAATCGATTCTCATTATTGTCAGTATTTTCTTTTGATGCCGGAATATCGTTAAAATATTTTGAGATTCGGTCTTTTATATTTTCTCTTTCAAAATTACCAGCTATGACAAGAGTGGCATTCGAAGGGGAATAATATTTTATGAAAAAGCCGGAAACATCATCTAGTGTATAACTTTTTATGTCGTTCATAAATCCGATTGTCGGCCAGCTATATGGATGACCTTCAGGGTATAAGTTCGAAACGAGAATTTCCCAGGCTAAACCATAGGGCTGATTGTCATACCTCTCGAGTCTTTCATTGCTTACAACGCCAATTTGATTTGTCAGCTTTTCCTGTGTAAGTGCAGGAAGAAGAAACCCCATCCGATCCGACTCCAGCCATAGTGCAAGATCTAAATAATTTGAAGGCAACTTTTCATAATAATTTGTTCTGTCAAAACTGGTTGATCCGTTCAATGTTCCACCGGCTTCCTGTATGTAACGAAAATGAATTTCTTTAGGGACATTCTTTGAGCCCTGGAACATCATATGCTCAAATAAATGGGCAATACCGGTTTTACCTTTTTTTTCATTCGAGGATCCAACCCTGTACCACAAATTTACAGCAACAAGTGGAAGACTGGAATTATGATGCAGTATTACTTCTAGGCCATTTTCTAATTTATATTTTTCGTAATCGATATTTAAAAGATTCATATTCTGTCGTTTCAATAACCTTTCAGTATGTATTCAATGTTTTGAAGTTTGCCGTCAATATTTGAACGGGGAGAGATATTAAATATTTTGCACATTAAAGGATAAATATCAATGTTGTCTATTGTGCCTACCTGGTAATTTTTCTTAAATGCAGGTCCCATCGCGAAGAATATTCCGTTCATATCCATTGCAAAATTATCGTAGCCATGGTTTCCCTTATCCTGGCTTTTTTCTGCCCATTTCATTGATCTGTTATCTACCAGGCTCCATCCAAGATCAGCCATTAAAATAATATCAGGAATAAATGCATTGTTGGAGAAATGGTAACATGCAGGAATATTTTCTTTTGTATAAACCTGGAAATGATTTCTGTTCTTTTTTAATAAATCATAAACTTCTTTCACTTTTGACTTTTCGGGTTGCAGCAACATGAATGGCCCGTTTTCCTGGTAATAAATTTTATAATTTTTTAAAATATCCTGAACATTTACTATTCGATCTTTAGAGATATTCGTCATTCCATGGTCCGAAACAAGAATTACATTTGTGCTGTCAAATAAATTAATTTCTTTTAATTTATTAAATAGTAAGCCCAGCGCAGAATCTTCTTTTTCAATTGCCCAGTTCACTTCTTTAGAATCAGGACCGTATTTATGTCCCATATCGTCGGTAGCTTCAAAATATAAAGTAATGAAATGTGGTCTTTCTGAATAGGGAAGTTTCAACCAGTTGATAACTCCCTTTACCCTATCATTAAATGGCCGGTCATGATAATAATGTACATAATAATCAGGGCTTCTGTAGTCTGGTTTCATTTCAGAACCCGGCCAGAAATAGCTTGCGGTTTTTATTCCATTCCTGTCAGCAGTTTGCCAGAAAGCTTCGCCTAAATACCATTTGCCATTTGTTACTTTAGTTGAATCACTGAGCCTGTAGGTCTCTTTTGTATAAGGATCGTAAAATGTATTTGCAATCAGTCCATTATTAGCAGGATACATCCCAGAAATAATAGCATAATGATTCGGAAATGTTTTTGATGGGAAACCTGATCTGAGAGAAATCGCCGATACCCCGTGCTCTTTCATGTATTCTATATTTGGAGAAATTCCTCTGTTAGGATAATCCCACCGGAAAGCATCGAAAGATATAAGAATTAAATAAGGTTTTGATTTTTTTTTATTGGTCTGTGGGATTGCGCTGTTAAATATGAAGAAGACTGAAAGCAGAATTATTAATAATGTTTGTTCGCTTGTTTTGAAATTAAATTTATTAAACATTTTATTATTCCTTTAGGTTAAAATAAAATGAGAAAATTATATTTTCTCATTTAACCTAGTTTAAGATTAATGTAAAAGTTTCAAAATTCTTTCTGGTCTTATAGAACCAATTAACCTAAAAGGTTCTGAAAAAGGAATATCCCGGTCCCAGGAAAATAAAATTATAAATGCTTCACCTACTACTGCATCCCTGGGAACAAATCCCCAGAAGCGGCTGTCGAGACTATCATCCCGGTTGTCGCCCATCATAAAATAATAATCTTTCTTAAAAGTATAAGATGTAACAGCTTTGCCTTTAATTGTAATTTGATCACCTTTTACTTTAACAACGCGTTCACCGTATTCTCT
>CAZQQD010000066.1:0-17640 GCA_964595355.1 uncultured Ignavibacteriaceae bacterium
ACTTTTCAATTGATCAGCTTTTAATCTTTTTGTATGTAGTCTTATCCTTTGAATCCTGCAGAGCTATTCCTATTTTATTCAGCTCATCACGAATTTTATCAGACAAGGCATAGTTTTTATCTTTCTTCGCGTCAATTCTAAGCTGAATTAAAAGTTCGATTAATTCTTTTTCCAGCCTATCATCACCAACGGATTTCTCTTCTTCAAAGCTTAAAATTCCAAAAACATCTACAGCGGTTTTTGAAAGAAAATCCTTTGCTTTTTGATAAAACTCATTGCTAATATTTTCATTTTCGGCTATGATGCGGTTTACATCTCTCATAAAATCAAACAGGACAGCAATACCTTGCGGAGAGTTAAAATCATCATCCATCACTTCAATGAATTTTTCTTCATATTTCCCAAAATCAAAATCAGGGTTTACACCATCAGTATTTTGTCCTTTCAGCTCCTCATTTATTTTATCACGAAGATTATTCAACTTCTCAAGCCCTTTGTCTGCGGAAGCTAACAGCTCTTCACTGAAATTCAAAGGTCCGGCATAATGTGCCTGCGCAAAAAACATTCTGATAGCAAACCGCGAATATTTTTTCAGAATATCTCTTGCAGTAAAAAAATTGCCAAGAGACTTCGACATTTTCTCATCATTAATATTCAGAAAACCAAAGTGCAACCAATATTTAACAAATGGTTTTTCGGTCGCTCCTTCAGTTTGAGCTATTTCATTTTCGTGATGCGGAAATATGAGGTCATTACCGCCGCCGTGAATATCAAATGTCTCCCCTAAATGTTTGCAGCTCATAGCAGAGCATTCTATGTGCCAGCCAGGCCTTCCTTTTCCCCATGGACTTTCCCAAAAAGGTTCTCCTTCTTTGGCTTTTTTCCAGAGTGCAAAATCAAGAGGATTCTTCTTTTCCTCATTAATTTCAATTCTTGCGCCTGATTCAAGTTCATTTGTTTTTTTTCCACTTAATTTCCCGTAGCCCTTAAATTTTGAAACATCATAAAAGACATTTCCTTTGACATTATACGCAACCCCTTTTTCTTCAAGCTTTTTGATCAGGTCTATAATCTCGGTCATATGCTGTGTTGCTCTTGGATAAACGTCTGCCTTTTTCACACCAAGTTTTACGATGTCTTCCATAAAATAGTTGATATATTTATCCGCGACTTTATCAGAGCCAATTTTTTCCTCATTTGATTTCCTGATTATCTTATCGTCCACGTCTGTCAGGTTCATAACGTATTTCACATTATATCCCCTGTATTCGAGATATTTCCGGATAATATCAGCCATCAAGAATGAGCGTGCATTACCAATATGAAAAAAATCATAAACGGTAGGTCCGCACATATAAAAATGTACATTTGGAGGATCAATAGGTTTAAATTCTTCTTTCCGTTTTGTTAGAGTGTTATAAAGTTTGAGCATATCATTTACTAATGTTTAAAATTTTAATACTTCAAAATAACCAATTTAATATTGAAATATAAGAAGTAGAGACAGGCATACTTTCTCTAAAATTATAACTTCTCTATCAATAACTTCATATCATCCGGAAGCTCGGAGTCGAATCTCATAATTTCTTTTTTATGAGGATGATAGAAACCCAACGTTTTAGCGTGAAGTGCTTGTCTTTGCATAATTTTTAAAAGATTCTGAAGCCTGCTTTTTATTTTAGGCAAATTCGCTCCTGTAACCAACCGTGTGCCTCCATAAGTCGCATCACCAAAAATTGGATGACCTATTGAAGATAGGTGTACTCTTATCTGGTGCGTTCTTCCAGTTTTCAAATTAAGTTTAACGAGCGCAGCAAATTCAAAATTTTCAATCACCTCATAAAAAGTAATTGCATTTTTTCCCTCTGCTTCGCTTGTTGTAAATTTCTTCCTGTCCCTCTTGCTGCGGGTAATAAAAGCAGAAATCTCGCCTTTCAGTTTTTTAAAAGGTTTCCAGCAAACTGCCCTGTATTCTCTTTCTATTGTGTGCTTTGAAAATTGTTCTGCCAGTTTTGCATGAGTCCATTCGTCTTTCGCAACAACAAGTAATCCACTTGTATCTTTGTCTATCCTGTGCACAATCCCAGGTCTGTCTGCTTCGTTATAATTACTGAGCTTCCCGGTATGATGAAGTAGAGCATTTACTAAGGTTCCGGTATAATTTGCATAAGCAGGGTGAGCTACCATTCCCGCAGGTTTATTTACCACAATAAGAAAACCATCTTCATAAATTATATCGAGAGGAATTTCTTCCGGTTCAGCAAATTCAGGGCGGGGAGAAATTGGATGAGTTGCTTCAATAATATCGCCGGGCAGAACGTGATAACTGGCCTTAACGATCTTACCGTTAACTGTTACATTTCCTGATTCAATTAATTTCTGAACTTTTGAACGGGTGGTATTTTCAACAGATGAGGCGAGAAAAATATCTATCCGTTCTTTTTTCTTTCCATCAGGAATTTCAAATTGATATTTTTTTTCTTTTATTATCATTTCCTGTTGTGAAACTAATTTCTCATTCTAGTCGCTATGACTAAATCCTGAACAGTTTTTAAATTTTATTCATTAAACTTTTCTTTAATTTTAAAATTTAAGCTATTTTTTTAACTAAATACAGAGGAAAGAAAGCACACGTTTAGTGAATTAGATAGGATGTATGTACCTAAAATCTCATTCCTTTTTCATGCCGGAATTATTTAAAGCCTATAGATACGCTTTTGATTTGATTAGAATAATCTTTTTTGTTTGTAGAAAAACTTCTTTACCTAGATAAAATTTAACTATATTATTAGTTAGTTATCGTAATAGCGAAAGTTTTCCCTATACCATAACCATGGCCGTCGGTAATCTCCAAATAAATGTATGCTTCGCCAGTTTCAGTTGCTACAAAATTGATATTAGCTCCTTCTACCGCTTTCTGTCCTCCCAGTACGTCCCCCGTTACGGTTATAAATCCACTACTAATGCCAATAGCTAGCCTAAGAGTATCAGCTGCGTCCGGGTCATGTGCAAAAACCTGAATAGTTGATGTATCTCCGACAGCTATTGTCTTGGGATTCACTAAAATAGAATCAAGAACGGGCACGTGATTGCCTGTAGAAGGGGCATGAACTACAATAGATTTTGAATCTGTTTCCCCCGACGAAGAAGTTACAGTACAGGTAATCTTTGTATCTATTGGTACAGATGCAGTGAAAATAATTTCCTGAGGATTAATGTGAATTATTTTACCAGCTCCTACTTTCTTCCAATTATAAGATAAACTATTTGCTTGTGAAGAGGATGCAAAAGCTTTTATATAAGATACTCCTCCTTGTTCGAATGATTTGGGAATAACTTCCAAATTAGTCAAATAAAGAGATTTATTTACAGCATTATTGCCCGATTCTGGTCCAGTAGTGGTAGTGTTGGATTTGCATCCGAAAATAAGTCCTGCTGTTATAATAGATATAATTAACAAGGAGTTTTTAATAAACATTTTCATCTCTTTTTTAGTTTACAGTTAGTGTAATGGATTTTGAAACATTTCCGCCCTTCCCATCGAAAATTTGAAATATAATTTCATGATTTCCGGTTACTGATGGTTTGTATATAATTGTATTATTTTGAATACTTACAAAAGTGCCCGGTAAAGTAGAGCGTAAATGGAAAGTTAATTTATCTCCGTCTACGTCATAGGCAGCGCATATAATTTTATCTGTTTCATTAACCTGAATAGCTTTTTTATCCGGGAAAATACCTACTATTGTAGGATTGTGGTTCGGGCCTGTCCGAACTGTTTCCATTAAAGTATCCTTGGCTACCCCTCCTTTGCCATCTCTTACAATACAAATTACTTTTGCAAGGCCACCAGCTTGATTTTCTGGAATCCAATCAACTGCGTTACCTTCACCATCAATAAACCCGTTTTCTACTTCCCATTCAAAAAATAGAAAATCTTCATCTAAATCAATGGCGTCACAAGTTAATTGTACCGGTTCCCCTCCTATAGCCGGGTCAGAATATGCTTTTAATGAAATTATTTGCGGAGCACGATTGCTTTGCGCAAACAAGCTAAATTTGACGCTGAAGAATATAAAAAATACTATCAGTATCCTTATATATTTATTCATTTTATGCTCTCAGAAATTAGAAATTATTGATACCGTTTATAATATATTAACAACTAACAATCCGATTACCACTACAAACAAATATTATCTGCAACTTTAAAATACGCTCCAGTAAGCAAATAAAATCCATAAGTAATTTAGGTATATAGGATTAGGGGGAAAGAGGAAAATTTTAATTAGTAGTAACTCGTTGGAATTTCAAAGCGATATTTCTTTTCCTGAATCAGCTTCGCCATCATCAGAATCCTTTTGTGCATTTTCAGGGTTTGCGGAGTTTAAATTTGCTGAAGTTTCCGATATATTCAAAGTAACTTCCGCGCTTCCTTCTTTATGTTTCTGATTATAAAAAAACAAAAGCATGACCACACCTATTGTAACTGCGGCATCTGCAATATTAAAAATTGGCCAACGGTCAAATGTCCTTCCAAATAATGTGAAATGAAAGAAATCAAAATCCAGGAAATCAACAACGTGACCATAAAAAAGAGGAGCATAACCGTAAAAAATTCCATAGAACAATCTGTCAATCAGATTGCCAATTGCACCGCCAAGTATAAATGCCAAAGCCAGTTTTAATACCATACTTTGTTTTCTTACGTGATAAATGTACGCAATCAAACCAATGCTGGCGAGAATTGAAAATATTGATATCCATAGTTTAAAATTTACGCCAGGATCAAAACCAAAGGCCATTCCGGGATTTTCAATAAATGTGATCCGGAAAAAATTTCCTAATACCCGTATTCTCTGTCCTTCATACATACCAACATAATTAATTTTTAAAATTGGGATTGAAAAGCCTTTAACGGCAAGCTTTGAGACCTGATCTGCTATTACAATGGTGAGTGATACGAATAATACTCTCAATTTATTCCTTATTCTCTACTAAATATTTTTCCAATGAAGGATCCAAACTTTTGTTACTTACTCTCTCTTTATTATATGCATAGAAAAGTAAAATTACACCGATAGTTACTGATAAATCAGCAAAGTTAAATATGTAACTTCCGAGTGTTCGATGAAAAATATAGAGACTAAAAATTCTGACATCGAAAAAATCGACTACTCTGCCATAAAACAGAGGAGCGTAACCATATATAATTCCGTAAAAAAGTCTGTCAAAAAGATTACCGAGAGCACCTCCTAAAATAAGGGCAAGAGAGAGTCGCAAACTGAAACTTTTCGTCCTTACTTTATAAAGCAAATAAAATAGTGAAATGCAGGCAGCAAACGTAAAGATCGAGACCAACAGTTTGAAAGTATCTCCAAAATTCAGACCAAATGCAATTCCCGGATTTTCTATAAAAGTTATATTAAAAACTTTGCTTATTACCGGAACCTTCTGTCCAGGAAGCAAGCCTTTCAATTTAATACCGAGAGATTGTATCGTTAATCCTTTAACAAAAAGTTTCGAAACCTGATCAATAATTAATACTAAAAAAGATACAAATAATACCTTCACAGAGATACCTTAAATAAATGTAAATTTGATGAATTTATGAGGCCCTGAAAATCCCGGTGCTTCATTTTTTAAAGTGCTATTTCTTTTCCTGCTTTTGTTTCATTGGCAGACAAAGCTGGCTGTGTGGTACAGCTTCCAACCTTGGTTTGGGAATTAACGGGCAGGTCTCGCACAAATGCTGAGGTCTTTCAATACATTCAACACATATACCGTATGTACCAGCATCTATTCTTTTGAGCGCTTCTTCGAGATAACCTAAAAATTTATTTTCCCTTTGAGCATAAAGGAAAGTTTTTTCTCTTTCCATAGCATCAGTACCCTGTTCAGCCATATGCAATGAATAAGGTGAGTTTTCATTAATATACTCTCCGGTAGTCGGATCCATCATCTGATCTTTCAGATTCTGAAGTTGTTCAATTATCTCGTTTTGTCTTTCCAGAATAATTTTTCGAAAATGCTCAAGATCCTTTTTGCTGTAACCTTTAATTTTTTCCAACGCTTTTGCACGTGCAGCCGCAGTTGATTCGGCATCAACAATTTCTGCTTCCTTTTTACGGGTTTTTGATTTCAACTTGATTGACCTCGATTTTTTAATCCCGGTCTTTTTGCTAGTTGCAGATATTTTTGCTGCAGGCTTTTTAACTGGTTTACCTGCCGTGTTTTTTTTCTTTTTCATGTCTTTTGTTTTTTTATCTTTTGAAGCAGCTTTTTTACCTGCTGATTTTTTTACATTTGCCATTTTAAGGTCTCCTTAATTTAGGAATTAGCCCTTTCTATTTGAATTGAACATTTATATTCCCCTATATTCCAATCTTGTTTAGCGCTTCCGTTAAATGACTCAACACTTGTAATGTTTTCTGCAAGTGTTTCATTGGATATATATTCCTTAAAAGAATTAACGGCAGAAATGATTTTATCACTACCATTAAATTTTATTCTGATTTTATCTGTAACTTCAAAACCTGCATCTTTTCTCATATTCTGAATTCTGTTTACAAACTCTCTGACCAATCCTTCGAAAACTAATTCATCATTTAATTCAGTATCAAGAGCAACAGTAACACCTGCATCACTTTCAACAATCCAGCCCGTTATCTCAGAACTTACTATTTCAACGTCTTCCCTGTCAATCTGAACTTCAGCTCCATCAATATTTAATTTTATGTTTTTACCTTTTTCCAGCTCAGCAATTTTTTTCTGATCTAATTCTTTTATTGCATTCGCAACAGGGTTTACCTTTTTTCCAAACTTAGGGCCTATTGATTTAAAGTTAGCCTTTGCTGATTTACTAACTATTTCAGAATCATCAGTAAGGACCACCATCTCTTTGATGTTTACCTCGTCCAGAATAACATCCTTTATCTTTTTCAAAGCATCCTGTCTGGACTTTTCGATCACTACCATGATTTTTGAGAGCGGTTGTCTGACTTTTAAATTCGATTTGGCTCTCATTGCACGTGTAAGATATACAACTTTCTGTGCAATTTCCATTTTGTCTTCCAGCTCTTTATCAGAATATGCTCCAGTAGGAAAAACAGATAAGTGAATAGATTCGAAATTTTCTTTTTTGGTTACTGAATTTAAATTCTGATAAAGTTCCTCTGCAATAAACGGTGAAAAAGGAGCGACTAATTTACAAATATTTATCAAACATTCGTACAGTGTCTGATAAGCTGATATTTTATTTTCATTCATCTCCGATTTCCAGAATCGCCTTCTGCATCTCCTTACATACCAATTAGATAAGTGATCAATCGTAAATTCTGAAGCTGCTCTAGCAGCTTTCGTTACATCATAATTATTCATGTTTTCGCAGTACTCTGAAATCAGAGAATTTAGTTTTGAAATAATCCATCTGTCTATTTCAGGCCTTTTTTCATAAGGAACAAACTTTTCAGAGAAATTGAATTTATCTATGTTCGCATAAAGAGCAAAAAAAGAATATGTGTTTAATAATGTTCCGAAAAACTTCCTTTGAACTTCTACAAGGCCCTCTTCATCGAAAAGTGTTGGACGCCACGGAGGACTGCTGGTTATAAGATACCATCTTGTTGTGTCTGCTCCATATTTGTCAAACAATTCAAAAGGATCAACACTATTGCCTTTTGACTTTGACATTTTCAATCCTTGTTTATCAAGTATCAGCTCATTCACAATAACATTTTTATAAGCAACATTGTCAAAAAGCATTGTTGCGATTGCGTGCAGTGTGTAAAACCATCCTCTTGTCTGATCTATTCCCTCACAAATGAAGTCCGCCGGGAAGGAATTTTTCTCAAACAATTCTTTGTTCTCGAAAGGATAGTGATACTGTGCAAATGGCATCGAACCCGAATCAAACCAAACATCGATCAGTTCGGGTGTTCTTTTGTAAATCTTAGAATTCTTCTCAAAAAATATCCTGTCAACAAACGGTTTATGAAGATCAAGTTCTTTAAGATCTGCAACTAATTTTCTTTCACCATTTTCTTCAATAAATCCTTTTTTTAACTCTTCTATACTACCTACGGCAAACATATCACCGTCATCACTTATCCAGATTGGCAAAGGTGTTGCCCAGAAACGATCTCTTGACAAAGCCCAATCTTTATTTTCTTCAAGCCAGTTCCCGAATCTTCCTGCTCCTACTTCAGGTGGCTGCCAATTAATCGTTTTATTCAACTCAACCATCCTGTTTGCAATTGAAGTTGTTTTGATGAACCACGATTCTCTTGCATAATATATTACAGGAACATCTTCGTGACGCCAGCTAAAAGGATAAGAGTGAACAATAGTTTCTTTCTTGAATAGTTTCCCTTCCTCTTTTAATTTGTGGATGATTCCGGGGTCAGCATCTTTAACAAATTGCCCCTTAAAGTCTGTAACTTCATCTGTGAACAAACCCCCGCGGGTTACCGGCTGAAGCATCGGTAAATCATATTTTTTTGAAACTTCATAGTCATCCTGACCAAATGCCGGCGCTATATGTACTATTCCTGAGCCATCTTCCGTACTTACGAAATTTCCACAGACCACAAAGAAGGCTTTTTTATCTACGCTCAAATAATTGAAAAGCTGCTCGTATTCCGTTTTCTCTAATTTTTCCCCCTTAAACTCTTCGATGATTTCATATTCACCCTCAATAAGTGAGAGTCTTTCTTTTGCAAGAATTATTTTTCTATCATTAAATTTTATTTTTACATAATCAACATCAGCTCCTACAGCCAACGCCACGTTTGATATAAGTGTCCAGGGAGTTGTTGTCCAGACAAGAAAGCTTGTATCAGAATTTTTAATTTTAAAATAAACATAAACGGAAGGATCTTTGGTCTCTCTGTAACCTAAAGCCAGCTCGTGTGATGATAAAACCGTTTCTGATTTGGGATCCTGTGGGACAATTTTATAATCTTTATAGATCAATCCTTTATCAAATAAAGTCTTCAATGCCCACCAAACAGACTCTATATATTTATTATCGAGCGTTATATAGGGATTATCAAAATCAACCCAGTAACCCATACGTGTGGTCATTTTCTCCCAGAGATCGAGGTAAGTAAAAACAGATTCACGGCAAGCTTTATTATATTTTTCAATTCCGTAATCAATTACCTCACTCTTGTGTTTTATACCTAACTTCTTTTCAACTTCTATTTCCACCGGCAGTCCATGCGTATCCCACCCTGCTTTTCTCTCAACCCTGTAACCCTGTAAGGTTTTATAACGGCACACCAGATCTTTTAAGGTCCTTGATATTACGTGGTGAATTCCCGGTTTGCCGTTTGCTGTTGGAGGCCCTTCGTAGAAAGTAAAAGATTTTGATTTGTCTCTGGTGGAAATACTTTTTTCAAAGATATTGTTTTCCTGCCAGAATTTTAAAATTCTTTCTTCAATTTCCGGGTAATTTATTTTATCTAAATTCTGTTTGAACATTTTGAAACTAGTATGATTAAAATACTTATGGATGAGCTTTGTTACAGATCTTCGTATCTTTTTATTAATTCTTTCTCAGTTTCTATAAACTCTTTAATTTCGTTTTCAACTCTTTCTTTTTTCAAAAAAGTATTTTTAGCAATAATTTCTGCATCATTTATAATTTTTTGAGCTTTTATTTTAGCAGCTCTGATCTCTAGCTCGGCTTCTTTTTTTGCATCAACGGCGGACTCCTCAAACATTTTAAGCCTTTGTTTTACAGAGGCAAAATCTTTTTCAAGATGAATCACCTCAGCAACCGCCATGCCGAAAAATCCCATAGCACCAAGTGTTATATTTCGCAAGGTGTAAAGAATCAGGGTTTCCGTCATCACTTCACCGTTGATGAAATATTCTTTGAAAAAAGTGACGACGACCACACTTATCAAAGTTGCAGCAACAACCGTTGCAAAAACTACTTTGCCTCCCTGAATCCAGTTAAGCGTCCGGTCAATAAACCAACCGCATGCAAAACAAAGGAGAGAAATTATAAACCACACGGAAAAATTATTATCGCCAAACTTAAAAATATTTGTATTCAGAAAGTTTGACGAAAACATCAGTACTCCAAGTAGAACCGGAGTAAAAAATTTATATGCTTGTTTTAATTCCATATTTATACTCTCTTAATTACTTCTTTCATAATTAAGGTCATTTTAGGTTCTGCTGCCATTGCAGCAGAAATTATTTCTTCAACGTTCACGGGCTGTAATGCGTCGGGGAAACATTCATCCGTGACAATACTTATTCCAAGAACTTTCATCCCCATGTGGTTTGCAACAATATTTTCAGGAATGGTTGACATTCCGACAACGTCAGCCCCAGTTGCTTTTAAAAACCTATATTCAGCTTTGGTTTCGAGGTTTGGACCCGGAACTGCTACATACACTCCCTTCTGAATTCTTATCTTATTTTCCAAAGCAACTTCTTCTGCCATGTTTAATAATTCACTACTGTACGGTTCACTCATATCCGGGAATCTTGGGCCAAGTTCATCTTCATTTTTACCAATAAGAGGATTATCACCGAGAAAATTAATATGGTCAATCATCAACATAACGTCACCTCTTCTGTAAAGAGGATTCATCCCGCCACAGGCATTGGAAACTAGCAGGGTTTTAACCCCAAGGTATTTCATTACCCTTACAGGATATGTAATCTGCTGCATCGTATAGCCTTCGTAATAATGAAACCTTCCCTGCATAGCAACTACTTTTTTCCCACCTATTGTTCCAAAAATTAATTTGCCGTGGTGTGATTCCACAGTCGAAAGTGGGAAGTGAGGAAGAGTAGCATAATCAAATTCATGCTCAACATTAATATCTTTTACAAGTCCACCAAGTCCGGTCCCCAGAATAATCCCGATAGGAAATTCATCCTTTGTTTTGTCCCTGATGACTTTCAGAGTTTCGTTTATTTTTGAAATTAATTCACTCATTCAAAGTAGCTTTTTTACAATATTATCAATATCAATGTCAAGTTTTTCAATTTCTTCTGCTTTTGCCGAACCATCTTTCTGAGATGTTTCTTCTTTTTCCTGGAATTTTGTTTCAACAATTTTTAACTGAGTAGTTACAATTGCTTTCAATTTTGAAATTATCATATCGCGTTCTTCTCTCAAATGGATTACGGCATTCCTGATTTCGTTTGCATTTTCTCTTGCTTTTTCCAGTATTTGAGAGGCTTTAATTTCAGCTTCTTTTACTATCAGGCTTGCCTGTTTTTTAGTTGACTCTAATGATTTTGAAGAAGATTCCTGAGCTTTTAAAAGCGTGCTCTGTAAATTCTTCTCTATTTTTCTGAATTCCGTAAGTCGTTCATTCGATTCTTCGAGTCCTTTTTTAAGTGTATCATTTTCTTTCTGCAATGACTCAAATTCATCCGCAAGCTTTTCAAGGTAAGCTGCTACTTCTTCTTTATCGTAACCTCTTACAGCTTTGTTGAATTCCTGTTTCTTTATACTTAAAGGGGAAATTTTCATATTTCCTTCCAACTTTTTGAATAATTTCTTTCACCGAAGATTGCCGAGCCGATTCTTAATATTGTAGCTCCTTCTTCGATCGCAATTTCAAAATCAGAGGTCATTCCCATAGAGAGTTCCTGCAAATTAAAACCCTGATTTTTTAATTTATCCTTTAATTTACGCAAATAGCTGAAACTTTTCCTGATTAAATTTTCATTATCTGTATAAGGAGCAATTGTCATTAAACCAACGGGAGATACATTTGAAAATTCTTTACAGGCCAAAACAAGATCCATTATTTCGTTTTCGTCAGTAACTCCCGATTTGCTTTCTTCACCGGAAGTTTTAACCTGTATTAGCATTTTCTGGTTAATATTAGATTTTTCCGCCCGCTTATTTATTTCCTCAGCAAGAGAAAGAGAAGTAACTGAATGAATAAATTCTGCTGATTTTACAACATACTTAACTTTATTTTTCTGAAGATTGCCTATAAAGTGCCACGTTATTTTATCTCCAAGTTGTTCAAACTTTCCATCCAGTTCCTGCGCTTTATTTTCACCAAAATCTCTTACTCCTGCATCAAAGGCTTCACGAATATCTTTTATTCCAAAATTCTTGGAAACAGCTATAAGTTTGATTTCAGAAACATCTCTGCCTACAGCAGCACATTTTTCAGCAATTTTACCTTTTAAAATCTGTAAATTCTGAGCTATCATGTTTAAATTAAGATAGTGAATCTATCGTTTTTTGCCTTAATAATCAATAAAATCAGGGGTTATTTAATCTTATCCTATATTACAATGATGATAATAAGTATTATTTTTTTAAGAAAACAGCTATATAAGACTCAGAACATTTGAGTCTATTTTTTGCAAAATTGATTGAAATTATTTCCTCAGATATTAGATGGTTTTGTTACATCCGAATATAAATCTGTTTTATTTTTTCGTAATTTTTGATAACACAAACGAAATTTTAAGGAGAAATAATGAAAATTCAGGTACTTGAAGATATAAAGGAAAAAGCATCTAAACTGAAGAAAGCGATAATTCTGCCTGAATCTCATGATGAAAGAGTATTGAGAGCTGCAGAAATTTTACTAAGAGAAAATATTGCTTCCGTAATTACACTCGGAGATGAAAATAAAATAAATGACAGCATAAAGAAACTGGGATTAAAAGTTAACGGTTTAAGAATAATAGATCCGCTTAAGTCTGATAAATTAAGTGATTTTACTAATAGCTATTTTAACCTGAGAAGAAAAAAAGGCATTAAAATAGAAGAAGCACGTGATATAATGAAACGCGATCTCTTCTTTGCAGCTATGATGCTGAAGGAATCTCTAGTGGACGGAAGTGTGGCAGGTTCATTTGCTTCTACGGCTGATGTATTAAAAGCAGGAATTCAATGCATTGGAATGCCCGAAGGAATTTCTATTGTTTCAAGTTTTTTCCTTATGGCTTTTCCTGAAAAGGCTTACACCTTTGCTGATTGCGCTGTTGTCCCTGCACCTGATCCAGATCAGCTTGCTGATATTGCATCTTCAGCTGCAGACAATCATAAAAAATTAACCGGTGACACTCCATACGTTGCGATGCTTTCATTTTCTACAAAAAGAAGCGCAAAGCACGAATCAATCGATAAAGTTTTGGAAGCAATGGAAATACTTAAACAAAAAAGACCGGAGCTCGATGTCGATGGCGAGTTACAGTTCGACGCCGCTATAATTGATTCAATAGGAAAAAGAAAAGCTCCCGGAAGCAATGTTGCAGGGAGAGCCAATGTCTTAATTTTCCCTGATCTCAATGCCGGAAATATAGGATATAAGATTGCAGAAAGACTTGGCGGAGCAGCAGCAATTGGGCCGATTGTACAGGGATTGAAAAAACCATTTTTTGATTTAAGTAGAGGATGCAGCGTTGACGATATTGTAAACACTGCAGCTATAGCTGTATTGATGAGTTGATTTTTTATTTTATAGGAATCTTCTTCCCTAAAAATTTATCAACCTCGTATTCTTTGATTGATAAAATTAAAAAAGGAATACTTAGAATTAACTCGTTAGAGTAATCTGTATTTCCTAAAAATTCTATAAGTGAAATAAAAAACAGAATCATTCCTGTAGAAAAAAGTAATTCCTGCAAATCACTTATCATCCAGCCCGTATAAACCACCGCAATAAATAATAAGATATAAATCCAGACAGGTAAATTCGCAAAGCTATTGGTAAAAAGCCCATAAGCTATGAAACCAGAGTGGTTCCACCTAATGAAAGGGATTAACAAAGCGATACAGGTAAATAAAGCAATCAGGGAAAATAAAAATAGATTTTTAAGATTATATCTAAAAAAGAAGATCAGAGACAACGAAAAAGGAATTAAAATTAAGAGATGTGTACAAAGTAAAACACCAAAGACGATACTTAGAAATAGAAATTTTATATTGATTTTATCCTCATCAATAAATTTATTCATTAAAAAAATTACCGCTATAACAAGTACTGCATTTGTAAATGTATTCCCACCAGAAAGTAATTCAAAATAAAAAGCAGGTAAAATTAAAAGAACAACGACCCTGGTTACAATTTCTTTTTTAGTGTAAGAAAATTGCATAACAAGATATAAAAACAAAGCAAGCCCGAAAAAACCAAACAAACCCACATTGCCGAGCAAATAAAAGGGGGCTTCAAGATAATATAAAAACGGAAGATTGAATGAATAAGTATTAGTATAAGGGAACGTTCCCCCTGCAATACTTGTTAACCATGCAGAAGAGGCAAAATAAGCATACCCCTTATTTATATTAAGTAAAAATTCAAAAGCAACTAAAAGTAGGATTACTAGCAAAAACAGCAGAATAAAATTTTTTCTAACTATTATTCTAGCAGGTTTTAGAATTTTATCTGTAAACCATATAATTACAAAAAACAAAGGGATATACAGCCATAAATAAGTAGAGAGAATGTGTGATTTGGAGGATGAATATTCAAATAAAAATATAATATTTACAATAAGTAAAAATAGTACTGAAAAGGTGTTGATAAAATGTTTTTTTGTAAACATATTAGTTAAAAGACCAAATCACTGAAAAAGGAAGGAATACGATGGTACGGAGATCAATTCTTGTTGCATTTGCTATAGCTTGTTTTTCAATTTTGTTTTTAGCATTCACTGTAATGAAAAATACTGAAATTAAACACGAAACGAAACCAGGAGATAAATTGAAGAATAACATAAACGACATTGTTGTAAAAGATATGAACGGCAAAGAAATTAAACTGTCAGATTATAACGGGAAAGTTTTGCTGATAGTTAATGTTGCAAGCAAATGTGGATACACACCACAGTATGAAGGCCTTGAAAAAATTTACAGAAAATACAAAAATAAAGGCTTTGAAATTCTGGGCTTCCCCTGCAATGACTTCGGTCACCAGGAACCAGGTACAAACGAAGAGATACAGAAATTTTGTAAAGACACTTATGATGTAACTTTTAAGCTTTTTGACAAAATAAAAGTACTCGGTTCAGATAAATGCTCTCTTTATGCAAGGTTGACTAATAACAGCGTTACTGAAAGATCTGATATTGGATGGAATTTCGAGAAATTTTTAATCGACAGGCAGGGTAATATTGTTGCAAGGTTTAAAAGCAAAGTAACTCCTGAAAGCAAAGAATTAACCTCTGCAGTAGAAAAAGAATTGGCAAAATAATTTACAAACCAAGTTCTCCTTTAATTATCAATTTGGCTTCAATTACCTCTTTGTGTTCAAGTTTTAGAATATCGCCAATTCTTTTTATGAGGTTGTCTTCATATTTATTTAGCTTTTTGTCGGTGTAAATCAGTTGCCATAGTTCTTTCATCAATTCAAGTTTTTCATCCTTTGAAAAATTCTGATCTACAAGAGTAGCAAACTCATAAATGCTGACACTTTTTTTAATGCTTTCCTCTGTAAGCGACATCAATTCATCTGCCTCATCATTATTCAATTCATACTTCGACTTCATTATAGAAACAATCTTTATGTGTTCTTCATTAGTAAAGTCTTCATCTGCTTTTGCTATCTCGAAAAATAGTGCACAGGTAGCAATCTGTAGCTTTTTCTGAGAACTATCTTCTTCATCCGAAGGAATCGTTACTATACTTTTAAAATACTCGAACATTTTCTATCCTTATATTATTTAACTCTTAAATCTGTCGTATTATGCTTTTTTGTATAATCTATTTACTGAAAATAATTAAAAAATTATAGAGGGAGAAGTTAAAGCAGATAAATTGCCATAAAAATTCAGTAGCCCCGGCACGAGACCGGGGCAATAAAAATATTCCTGGTCATAATTGCTTTTCCACACCAGCCATTTCATTTTTAGGATAACCTACCTCTTCAAGGCACATCTTTATTTTATCAAACGACCTTTGAATGTTGTGGTCCAATCCCACAGACATACGAACAAGACCTTCGCTTATTCCTATCTCTTTCTGTTCTTCAGACGGGATTTCCGAAGAAGTGCTGTGACCGGGTGCACTGAATAATGTTTTAAAGTAACCGAGACTAACGGCAAGGTAACCGACTTTTTCTTCCTGCATTCTCACCATTAACTTTCCTGCTTTCTCGCTCGTGCCTACATCAAACGCAAGCATTCCACCATATCCGTAATCAGGGTTGCGGAGTTTATTTAATCTTTCGTGATGCGGATGTGATTTCAATCCAGGGTAAAAAACTTTAACTCCCATTTCCTGAAGACTTTTTGCAAGGAACATTCCGTTGTAACTGTGCTTTTGCATTCGTATGTGAAGACTGTGAAGGTTTTTCAGAATACTTGCCGAGCGGTGACTGTCAAGTACGGGACCAAGAAGCATGCTTGCGCCACTTGTAATATCCAGAAGGCTGTGAATAAATTCCGAACTGCTACAAACGCAGCCCGCAACACAGTCGCTTGTGCCATTGATAAATTTTGTAAGACTGTGCACAACAATATCTGCGCCCAACTCCAGCGGTGAAATTATCATAGGGCTGAATGTGTTATCCACAACAAGCTTTATGTTTTTTGATTTTGCAATTTCACTTAATGCAGGTATGTCTGCAATTTCGAGCAACGGGTTGCTAACTGATTCGCAGTAAATTACTTTTGTGTTCTTTGTTACCGCTTTTTTTACTTCGTCAAGATCATTCATATTTACGAAGTTTACTTTTATACCGAGCCTTGGCAGAAAGTTTTTGAATAAAGCGTAAGTACCGCCATAAATTGTATGGCTTGAAATGACCTCGTCGCCGGAACTGCAAAGCTGAAAAATTGTACAGCTTATCGCTGCCATTCCTGATGCTGTAACCTGGGCAAGCTCGGAATTTTCCAGCCGTGCTAATGCATCGGATAATTCCTTGTTCATAGGGTTCCAGTGACGTGAATAGAGGAAACAGCCTTCAATCTCGTGATCGAAAAGCTCTTCCATTTTTTCCTGGCTCATAAATGTAAAAGTCGATGAATCAGTTATCGATGGGTTAACGTCGCCGAATTCACCAAAGACCAGATTATCCTGTATATTACTAGCAGGGTCGAAAGACATGATTTTTCCCTCCTCAGTTATTGATTTGTCCACTCCCCCAGAAAGTAGGGGAAAATTTATTATTTAAAATTACGCAGGAAGGGATGTTATTTCAATGTAAATCGACGAAACAGAAACGCCAAAAATTCTTTGCGAATTGCAGAACGTTTAACTAATTTGAAAATAAAAGCTTAAGGGACATATGCCACAAACAATTTTAATATTAGCTTTGCTTCTTGGTTTCAATCAACAAAGCAGCGACAATCTGAAAAAGCAGCTTGATGAAATGCTGACAAAATGGCACCACGCAGCTTCAGTATCAGATGCAAAAATTTACTTCAGTTATCTTGCGGATGATGCAGTTTATATGGGTACTGACGCAACCGAGTACTGGACAAAAGCTGAATTCCGGAAATGGGCGGAACCTTGGTTCAAGAGAAAATCTGCGTGGACAATTTATGCCACGAAAAGAAATATTTATATATCAAAAGATAAAACCTACGCCTGGTTTGATGAAACACTCGTTGCAGGTTTTGGTCCGGCACGTGGTTCGGGAATTCTTATTAAGACAAAAAACGGCTGGAAAATCCAGCATTACAATCTTGCGATGACTA
>CAZQQD010000067.1:0-1559 GCA_964595355.1 uncultured Ignavibacteriaceae bacterium
CTGCAGTGTTTCAAAAATTCCCCGGCGGCTGTCTGGATTGTGTACATAATTTACCTTTAGTGTTTAGTTGAGAATTAAAAACAGAGTAAAAAATAAGTTTGTAAATTTAGGACTAATAATCCTGAAGAAAAATTAATGATGTGAAATGTTTTTGATATGTTTTATCGTATTGAAGGCGCTATAGTGACTTCTTGATGTAAGGACATCTTAATGATGTCCTTACACTATTGGAAATGTAAAGAACATCATAAATGATGTTCGTACTATTTTATTTGTGTTTGCTGTAAGAATTTGATTTATCAAATTCATTTAGAGATCATAGCACAATAAATTGTTAAACATAAAGAACATCATAATGATGTCCTTACACTATTGGTAACGTAAAGAACATCATAAATGATGTTCGTACTATTTTATTTGTGTTTGCTGTAAGAATTTGATTTATCAAATTCATTTAGAGATCATAGCACAATAAATTGTTAAACATAAAGAACATCATAAATGATGTTCGTACTGAATTGGTAATGTAAGGAACATCATAAATGATGTTCGTACTCTCTTAGTTAGTGAATAAACAGATCAGGATTTTTGAATGATAATAGTAATACAGGACTATAAATAATGTTTATAGTCCCGGAATATTTAGTTAATTTTGCTATTAGTTATTACAATTGCAGATAAGTATTGAAATTTCATTAGAGGTCATAAGAAATAAAGTTGACCGACATTAAAGGAAATATTGCAACACCAATAATAGGCAAGACATACTCTCTCTACGGTGGGAAAAATTCTTCGGATAATTTTTATGATCAGTTGACTGTTTGCACTGATGAAATACTTGAGTTATCCGGGATGAATTCAAATGAGCTACTTTGGTTGATCTCCGATTTAAGCCGTTCAAAGCTAAGAATTAAAAAGAGTGAGAAGAAAGATCCTTTTATTTCAACAATAATGGGATTATTAAGAAGTGACCTCTCAAAATACTTAGTCAATGTTGCTGATCATCTCCGGTCAATAAAAGTAACGCAGTTATTGGAAAAAGCACTTACAACTACGGCTGAGCAGTATCTTTTGTATTTACTTGAAATTGAATTGACAAATCGAATTTATGTGGAAGAATTTTTGCTAAGTAAAAAGAAGTTAGCATTTCTGCCGCACTGTCTGCGTGATTTAAGTAAAGATTGCCTTGCAGCTCCTGATGAAATAGATAATCTCTGCAAAGGATGTTCAAAGAAATGTACCATTAACAAGGTGAGCAAGTTGTTGAAGAAAAGTGAAGTGACCCCATATATATGGATGAGTGCGGATCTTAAGAAGGTATTCGCTTATTATAAGCAGCAGAATAACACGGTTGGTGTTTTAGGCATAGCCTGCATTCCTGAACTAACATTTGGTATGAGGTTTTGCCGTAAGCACAATGTACCTGTAATTGGAATTCCTCTTGATGCAAACCGGTGCAGTAGATGGATGGGGGATTTTTATGACAATTCTGTTAATATAAACCGTCTGGAAAAATTGATAAAGGAACATCATAAATGATGCTTGTGCTCTATCGGTAA
>CAZQQD010000067.1:1659-16841 GCA_964595355.1 uncultured Ignavibacteriaceae bacterium
GATGCTGGTTCTCTATTGGTAATGTGAGGAACATCATAAATGATGTTCGTACTGATATTGGTAATGTGAGGAATATCATAAATGATGTTCGTACTGAATGTGATTTTAATTTTAAGAGAAAGTAAAATACAATTTCCTGATGGAAATAGATGGGGTTATTCAGCCTAAATGTTTTTTGATACTGATGGATACCATAATTTATCTGCGATTATGATTAACTAATATTGGGCTATTGTTTAATTTTTATCATTGACAATAAGGGAAAAATTATGTTGTTTTCACTTTGATTTAATTTTCCTCTGAGGGCTAAGAATTTCCATTACAGTTCTTTTAATGTTAATTATACAGATTAGTTAACAGAGTTTATTTATGGAAATGCACGTTCAACATAATAAGGATACATCTATAATAATTATAGATAAGGATAAATTATTCGGTGCCGAAAATAAATCATTTCAAACCCTGATCCAGGATTTAATTGAAGACGGCAGTAAAAATATTTCGGTTGATTTATCTAACGTAAAGTTTATAACAAGCCTGGCAATCGAAAGTTTTATTCACGCCTGTGCATATTGCAAAGTTAAAGATGTCAATTTCGTTCTAAAAAATGTGAATGTACCTGTAAAGAATGTTTTGTCAACTTTAAGATTGACGGATCTTATTAAGATTAATTGACATTTATATTTTGAGTTAGATACTTAGCACGGGATATTTTTAAAGCCTGCCAACAGGGATGCCGGCAGGCCCAACCGCTTTAGTTAAACAGGAGGGGGAGAACCTGCTTAACACGGTTTATTAAAAAAATATCGTTTGAGAATTCAGGATTTGCTACCCATTAAGTTTAAAATAAAAAGTTATTTCGTCGGAATCAATAACCTATTTGAAAATCTTTTCTCATAGCGGCAGCTTCAACTTTTTCAAAAAAGCGGTATAGCGTGGATCATTAATTATATTATGCAAAAGCGGATCACCTTTTATAGCTGTTAAACCGCCATCACGCTGATCGTAAGCCCGTTCCAGCCATTCGAAAGCTTTGTCTTTATCATTGCGAAAACCGTAAACTTCTGCAATCTGATATGCCCCATATTCATGGTCTGTTTTTATAAAGTCTGCCAGCATTTTGTCTGATTCTTTCATTTTGTCCTGTGCATAATAAACCATTGAATAGCCGTACATATGCATAATTGGAATATTCTCTTTCATTATTTCACTCAATGCGGAATCCGGTTTTCCTTTTTCAAGATAATCAAGGCCTATGAATAAATGTATTGCAGGTATATTTGAGTTTAGTTCTAATACTTTTTTATAAGCATTTATAGATTCGTCGTACAATCCGGAGTAATATGTAATTACTCCAAGCTCTTTATATGCTGAAATGCTCACAGGGTTGAGTTCGGTCGATCTGCGTATTAACGAAAGCCCTTCATCCAATCTTCCGAGAGTACGTGAGAGTACAGAAGCTTCACTGATGATTGCCGCATCACCGGGATCCAGTTTCAGAGCTTTCTTATAGGATCTATCTGCTCCTTCCCAATCCCAGTCATAATTTAATTTTATCCATCCGAGACGCGAGTGAGCGCTAGCGAGGTTGGGATCGAGCTCGAGTGCTTTTTCAACTTCTTGGCGTGCAATCCGGTAGCCTTCATCTACGGGAATAAGTTCAGAAATAGTCTGCATACCATGTACCGAAGACAAACCAACCCATGCCTGTGCATATTTTGGATCGATCGAAATTGCTTTTTTGTAATAGTCGATCGCCTTCTCGTAATTTTCTTTACCACGTGCATCTAAAAAATAATTTCCTAGCAGGTATGCATTATAAGCGTCCGGGTTTGTTTCTCTATACTGTTTTACAGTATCTTTACCCAACAGAGTAATATTAAGCGCTTTGACTACTGAACTTGAAATAGAATCCTGCAAAGCAAATATATTATTTAAAGTACCGTTATAAATATTTGACCACAGCGTTGCATCCGTTTCAACATTGACAAGGTCCGCAGTTATGCGAAGTTCATTACCTGATTTTCGTACGCTTCCTTCGAGTATGTGTTTTACATTAAGTTTTTTTGCAATGGTTTTTAAATCGACATCCTTTCCTTTAAAATAAAAAGCAGATGTTCTGGAAGTAACCCGCAGTTTTGGATTCTTCGCAAGCATATTGAGCAGTTCTTCAGAAAGACCATCAGAAAAATATTCCTGATCTTTATTGGGACTCATATCAAGAAAGGGAAGTACTGCAATAGTTGTGAATGTTTTTGTATTATCACTTTTTTTATTTAAAGGCATAAACAAATAAAAAACAATTGCAAAAAGTATTAAGGCAATACCCGCGACTGCCAGGGCAAGATTTGATAGTCTCAGAGGTCTCTTAACTTTTCCACCACCGCTTATCACTTTTAGGTCTTCTATAATTTCTTCTGCACCCTGGTAACGTTCAACCACATTTTTAGTCAATAACTTTGTGATCATAGAACGCCATTCAGGATCAATTCCCTCAATTTGCGGTTCCTCATTCATTATCGAATAAATTATTGCCTGGTCGTAATCACCTCTGAAAGGCATTTGTCTGGTAAGCATTTCATACAACACCACACCAAAAGACCAGATATCAGTTCGCTGATCAACATCCTCACCTCTTGTTTGTTCAGGAGACATATATGCGAGGGTTCCAACCGTAGTTCCTATTTTTGTTAGTTGCGAGCCTCCTTTTATTTTTGCCAGACCGAAATCCATAATTTTTACTTTACCGGTATCCGTGATCATTATGTTTTGAGATTTTATATCTCTGTGAACAATACCTTTATTATGAGCAGCTTCTAATCCTTCTGCTATTTGTGTCGCATAATTGATTATATCTTTTGTTGGTAATCTTTCATCTGAAGATGATATTTTATCTTTTAACTCTACTCCTTCTATATATTCCATTGATAAAAACACTTGATCGTCTGCTTCTTCAATAGCATAAATAGTTGCAATGTTTGGGTGGTTGAGAGCAGCTGCAGCTTTAGCTTCTATTCTAAATCTGGTTATTTCTTCAGAATCGGAAGATATAAGTTTAGGGAGGAATTTTATTGCAACTTTGCGCTCGAGCCTTGTGTCCTCAGCGAGATAAACAACTCCCATTCCGCCTTCGCCTAACATCTCAAGGATTTTATAATGCAGAATAGTTTTGCCAATCATTTGAAATTGTAAATTTTATTTTTTGATCATAAAATTAATTTACATTAGTTAATGTTAGGATTTCCATTTCTTTCTGCTTCTGTTACCGGAAGATATTGCCAGGTCCCGGGTCCAAGATGCCATTTATTGAATCTTCTTTCGTCTACAAGCCGGTTGGCTGAAGCAAATAATTCTTTATCTCTTTCAATATAAATTATATCTAGGTCGATTGAAGAAAGGGGAGCGATTCCGTGAGATGCTCTGACTTCATTTACTAATCCCAAAGCATCTCCTGAGCCTGTTCCTCTAAGAATTAATTCTGCTCTTATTAAATTATTTTCCTGCCAGGTAATTATTTTTTGAGGAGAAGCTTTTTCAGGATAAATTGTCTGGTAATAATACATCACGCTATCGGTACTCATAACTGAATCTAATTTTATCCTGTTGGCTTCATTTGGATCTGCATCTATATAACTTTTGAATCTAAAATCAGCGACAAACTCACTAAGTGATGCACCAGCAAGGCCCCACCAGGCATTACCCTCAATCGAATTATGCTTAGCCGTAAAAGGAGCATCACCGTCGACCATCCCTTTTTCAGCATACATTGCCGCCTTTGCATAGTCTCCTTTATATAAAAAAGCTCTTGAAATAACCGAGTTGACTGTTCTTATCATTAAAGCATCGTGTAAGTATTTTAATGATTCTTCAAACTTCCCGATAGCTAAATCATACATTTCATTTGACTCAATAAATGGACCGTTATCTATCGGGGAACCGCCTTGAGTAGGATTTAATCCAAAATATGCAGCATATATATAGCGTGCATATCCCCCATAGAAATAGCCGGTGAACAAAGCATTATTTTTAACAGATGCATCTGATATTGAAATAGAGTTTGTTCTTCTTATCAAATCATCGGCATAAAACCTGGATTGTCCTACAGCATTGTAAGCAATATTAATATCAGTATTGTTTAATTGAATTTCTCCTTTATCAATTTCGATAAATGTAACACGGTTGATTGCAGGCACGTTGGAAGGGAAAATAAAAGCATCTGATAAACCTGCCGCACAAACATCAGTTGCATCTAATGTATTGGCAAATTTTGTTTCTACCCCCTGTACTACAAATGGAATTTGCTCTTCTGTATTAAGTTGAGAATCTTCTATAGCAGTAGTAAGCGGATCAACATTTGTCACATAATTTTTGCACGAAATAAATACTAATGATAAAACTATTGACAGTAATAATATTTTTAATTTTTTCATAATATTACTCTCCTATTTATAAGTTTATCTTAACCCAAAAGTTATAAACTCTCGGGTGCTGTAATGTTAAAAAGTCCTGCCCTCTTGCTAAAGTGCGGCTGCCATACCAGTTAATTTCCGGATCTGCCCCGGAATAATTTGTCAGTGTCCATAAATTCAAAGCAGAGAAACCCACTGTTATATTCTTTATATAGTCGTATGCAGTCTCAGCTAATAAATCTTTAAAACTGTAGCTAAGACTTAGTTCATTTATTTTAAAATATTGCGCATCTTCGACGTAATTACCAAAATAATTATAATCCATTTTAGCGAATCTATCTGCCGCATCAATATATTCAGGTGTACCGGGTACCAAACGAGTAATTTCAGGGAAATTGTCGGTTTGTCCCAATTGAGCTTCAAGGGTATTGTATTCAGGAACATTTCCCAATTGAGCAGCAAATTCTTTCGTAAGATTAAACATCTTACGATTTAATGCCCAGGTAGCAAGAGTATATAAATTAAAATTCTTAAGGAACCTAAAATTAATTGAGAAAGAACCTGTGTGATTTGGAATAGGATTTCCAAGGTCTACCCGGTCCTCAGTTACAATTGGACCGGCATATGTACCGTCAGGATTAAATTTTGCACCAAGACTTTTCCAGGCATAAAATTCGTGCTTTGGCAGACCTACTTTAATTGCATTAACATCGAAAATGTTATCATAAATAGGTTCAGCTCCCCCAAGATCAGTAACTTTATTATTTTGATAATTCCAAATAAGACTTAGATTCAGGTCATAATCTTCTGAATGAACCAGATTTACCTGCAAAAGAGATTCGAATCCCCAATTCTTTACTCCACCTATGTTAAAAGGTACTGCTGCTTCGGTTAGTCCGGTAGAGGGAGATTGCAATTTATAAACAATTGAATTTGAAGCATTTTGCCTGTAATAAGTAAATTCCAGTGAATAATTTTTTAGAAATTCTGTATCAAAACCTACCTCAAGCTCTTTAATTCTCTCCGGTTTGATAGAATTATTACCAATGCTGAAGATCGTAGCCCCAGCACCGTAACCTCCGGCGGTTGCATCCCACAGAAAGGGGACAGCGTCACGTGCATCAGGCAATTGTCCGTTTTCCCCGTAAGCAGCCCTTATTTTAAATAGATTAAATAAGCCAGAAGGAAACCAGTTATACCTGTCAAGTCGTATTGCAAAACTTGCTTTGGGATATATAATACTCGGTGCTTCAGTTCCTATTGAACTGGAAAAATCTTCTCGCAAACCCATGGTAAAAAAATATTGATTTTTATATGAAAAATTATGTTCTGTAAAAATTCCTGCTTCCCTGTTGTTAAAGAAATCTTCTCCGTAGTTCAATACCTGAGAACCTGCTCCGATTTGCATTATTAATCCTGTAGTAAATTGGGCCGTTTGGAAGTACGACTCGTTATACTTTCTGTCAAAAAGTTGAACACCTGCAATAGATGTTGCCTGTAAACCGGATATTAAATTATAAGAATATCTACCGTTAAATTCGTAAGAATATTGTCTGTTTTCCTGGTTGTCAACTGCTCTACTACCACTGTAAGAAGTATTTATTGAATTTGTCAAATCATCGCGGTAACTATTGTTGTCCACTCCTCCTTTGAAAGATAATTCCAATTTTTTAATAGGAGTATAATTAATTTGTACTCCACCCGTGAAAGATTTTATAGCATTTTGATCTGTGCTTTCTACAATAGTGCTACTGTCTACATTATGATATGCCACTGGATTTGTAAGTACCTCGTGTAAAAAACCTGTAATTTGATAATCATTTCTTGGTCTGCTGATATCAGTAGAACTATACCCAAAAGATACTTTCAGAGTTAAATTTGGTATTGTGTAAGAGGTTATATTTGCCCTTAAAGCTCTTCTGTTTAAACCATTATTCATAATATTTCCCTCTTCACTGCGGTCATCGAAGGAAGCATAATATCGGAGTAAGTTTGAACCGCCTGATACATTTAAAGAATTCTGCCTGATTATTCCGTCTCTAAAAATTGCATTGGCATCTTTTGCCGTAATAAAATCGCTGGTTTTGTATTTATAAGATTGAGTATTTACACCGTATGCAAATTTATAGTTAACAGAAAATGGCGGCGATATTCCGCGTCCGTACTTGCCACTTTTCGTAGTTATAAGAACAACGCCGTTTGAGCCGTTTGTTCCATACATTGCTGCACCTGCAGGCCCTTTTAGAACTTCTATATTGGCAATATCTTCAGGATCGAGCGTAGAAAGTGCACTAGGGGCCTGTCCGCCAACAAAGTAACCCCATAATTCATCGTTATCAACCCTAACACCGTCAATATAGATAGTCGGCTGCTCATCACCATTTAAACCGCCTCCGCCACGTACATAAAACCTATAACCACCACCTGTATTCCCTGATGAAGATGTAACCTGAACACCGGAGATTTTACCTTCAACAAGTTGAGACATTGTTTGGAATGTACTGGTATTGGTCAAATCGGCTGCGTTTACTCTTGACACTGAAACCTCAGCGATTGATTTTGCTGTTTTGGAAGCAATGCCCGTAACAACAACTTCTTCACTCTGAAAAACATCCTCCTCAAGAGTAAAATTCTGTTCGATATTACCGCCTCTAAGTGTTACAGATACCGTCTGTGGTTTGTAGCCAACATACTTTGCAGTCATATCAACAGTCTGATTATTGGATTGGTCTGATGGTACTGTAAATTCATACTTACCGTTTTCATCTGTGGCAGCCCCAAAATTCAGATCAGAAATAAAAACATTTGCTCCGGGTAACGGGGAATTATTAATATCAGTTACAATACCGATTATTCTAGTACTTTCTTGTCCCAGAATAACTAACGGATAAAAAAGAAGAATAGAAATAGATAGCGAAATCTTTTTCATAATTTTATTCTCCCTGTTTTAAATTTTTGTAAATCATTTTATTTCTATGTACCTAATTCCTGAAGTCTGATCTTCGCATCCTTTATTTCCGGTGAATCAAAGTCTGCATCTTTCCAGGTATCCAGAAATATTTTATATTCTTTAATTGCCTTCTCTTTTTTCCCAAGTTTTTCGTATGCCACGCCGAGCCAGTAATGAGCTTTAACATTATAAATGTAGGCATACCATTTCCCACCCGGCACGAAAAGTTGCTGATAGCTATCATCATTCATTGGCCAGTTTTTGAGCCTGTTAAATTGCGCAACCGCCTCCTGGATTCGTCCGGTTTTAAGCAGGCAAATCGCATAAAATATGTTCGGTTCGTGATTAGGTTTCAGCTTACTGAATGCTTTATTAAAATTTTGTAATGCAGGTTCATATTCACCTTTCTCAAAGTAAATTGTTGCTAGTGTAAATAAACCTACTACTTTTACATACGGAGCACTTTTGTCCACATTTTTTAACATATCTTCGATGATTTTCTCGGCCTCTCTCGTTTTTCCATTCTTTGCCAGAGCCCACGCGAACCATTGCCGGCCGTATGTCCCATTTGGAAATTTCTTCTTCCATTTAGTGGTATCCTTTGTAATCTGCAGCATTTTTTTGATTTGGCCCGTTTCATAATATAAATGAATTAGTATACATCCACTGCTAATAATCTCAGACAAGGGAATATTTGTTTTTAAGATTTTTGTTAGTTTTTTAATTTCAGAATTAAGAAGCCCGCGGTGAATATTCATTGAAGGAAGTAAAAGTGGTGAAGCTCCTGACATATTAAAATATTTTTGTGCCTCTTTATATTTACCTTTAATTACATAATAGACCCCCAGCTTCTTAGCTGTAGTCCAGAAATCCTTCCGGAATTCGATTGCTTTTTTAAAACATATTGCGCTTGAATCATATTCCATAAACAAAGCATATATTTCACCTTTAGTATCATAGGGATTTGGTTCTGCAGGAGACAACCTGATATACTCATTCACTGCATCCAGTGCTTCCTGCTTTTGGTTATTAAATGTATAACTTATAGCAAGATCGTTCCAGAGCATCTTAGCGGAAGGATTGTTATGCACCCCTCGGAGTAGTAAGTTTATGCTCAGGTCTTGAATTGGAATCAGATTTTCGTAAGCTTCAACTTCGTGCGGATATTCTTCTATTATTTGTTTATAGATTTCCGCAGCTTTTGCACGTTTACCATGCCAATAATAATTCATTGCAAATATTAAAAGTCTTTCCCTTTCAGTTGTATTTCCAGCCAGATCAACTGCTTTTTGAAGTGCTTCCCAGGATTCGGGGTTTCTGTCAGACTGCCATATGTAATAGTAAGCCATTGCAAAGCTGCTGTCGAGTTCAATTGCCTTACTAAATGCTGTGACGGCTTCTTTAAAGTAAAGTTTATCATAATAATTCAAACCTTCTGTATATGCACGGTATGCTTCCAGAGAATTGGTGGTAACTTCAGCTACAGATTTTATCCCGGATGAGTCAACCTGTGAAATTCTCAGGTCCTTTCTAATTAGAAGCGCAAGCGAGTCCACAAAAGAAAATATCTTTTCCGATTTGTAACCGACCAGCCTCTGCGATCCTAGAATTTTCCCGGAATTTACATCAATTAACCGGGTTGTTACTGCAAGTGAAGGATCACTCTGTACTATGTTTCCAACCAATATTGTAGATACACCTGCATTCTGAGCAACTTTTATAGCAGTTTTGTGTGTTATAATTTTATTATCCGAGAGACCGAGATCGTCTAATATTCTATATAATTGATCCCTGCTAATTACTTCCATTTCTTTAGATTGCGATAAATCAGTGATAAGCAGATTTGTTATCATATCGCCAGTGTGGTTCTTATCAGCAGGGTCAGGTATGTTTTCGAAATACATTACGGCAAGTGATTTATTTTGATTTTCTGTAACAGCAGGTGTATTCTCTTTTATTAAATAAAAATAGATTGCAACAGCTATTGCAAATAAACAAATAAGAGCGGTAACAAGAATTACTCTTTTGCGGGGGGATGATACTCTTACAACTGAAGTTTTGTCTTTTGTTTTTACTTTAACCGTCGATCGTATTTCAGATGAACCACTTTTGCTTAATTCCCTTAAGTCAGTAAGCAAATCTTCGGCGGACTGATAGCGATTCTCAATATTCTTTTCAAGCGAATTTTTTACTATTTGTAAAAGTGCAGTAGGGATATCCTCCCTGGATTTTTCTATTTCTTCAGGTTCTTCATTAAGTATCGAGTAAGCAACAGCCTGTTCGTACTCTCCGTAAAATGGCATTTTGCCTGTTAGCATTTCATAAATTACAACTCCCAGTGCCCAGATGTCAGTCCGGTGATCTACTTCTTCACCTCTGGCTTGTTCGGGAGACATATATGCGAGGGTTCCAACCGTAGTGCCGATTTTAGTTAGCTGAGTTCCACCTTTTATTTTTGCCAGCCCGAAATCCATTATTTTGACTTTGCCGGTATCAGTGATCATTATGTTCTGAGATTTTATGTCTCTGTGTACTATACCTTTCTTGTGGGCGGCTTCCAATCCTTCTGTAATTTGGGTTGCATAATTAATAATTTCATCAAAAGGTAGAGAAGCATTGTGATGTTCTTCTATAATATTTTTTAGCTCTTTGCCTTCCACATATTCCATTACAATGAACATCTCATTGTCGACTTCCTCAATAGAATGAATTGTAGCTATATTTGGATGGTTCAGTGCAGCAGAAGCTTTAGCCTCTAATTTGAATCTCTCTCTTTCTTCGGAATTGGAAGATATATGGTAGGGTAGAAATTTTATTGCGACTTTGCGTTCTAGGTTTAAATCCTCGGCAAGATAGATAACGCCCATCCCACCTTCGCCGAGTTTCTCCGTTATTCTGTAATGGGAAATTGCTTGTCCGGTAATTATCCCTTTCATTTCTGATCTTCCTGACTACCAAAAGGAAAAATCTGCATGAATTACGCCGCCCCCAATGATTGAAACGATTAAAATGGAGGCTGGAATCCCTCTTTATTTAACAACTTACGTAAATAAATAAATGAAGGCAAGAAGAATTTTTGTCGGAATTGATAAGAGATGCGGAGTAATTTTAAGGTATCTTGTTCTTTCAAAAGATCCTGAAACTAGTTCAGGATGACATATTGTGAAATTGGTGCACTATCCCAAAAACTAAACACCGAAAAAAGTGATTGCTTTTCTTTCTGCTCTTTAGTAAAATTCATATACAGCAAATAGGTAGCCTTTTACCAGCACAAACATTCTCATATAGTTTTTACGGTATTTCAAACCGGCTAAATAAGCCATAATAAAATTACGGCTGATTATTTAATGCCTGTATCTTTCAAAATTTTCTTAATGGAAGACTCATTTTTATTAATGGAGGACTAAATGATAAATGAAACAATTATTGAACAATTTAGGGGAAGTTTGAAAGGACAATTAATAGATTCAAAAGATGCGGATTATGAAGAAGCGAGAAAAGTCTGGAATGGAATGATAGATAAACACCCGATGTTTATTGTCAGATGCGTAAATGAAGATGATGTAGAGAAAGCAGTTAACTTTGCAAGAGGTAATAAGCTTGAAATTGCTGTGCGTGGCGGTGGACACAACGTCGCGGGATTTTCGACCTGCGATGACGGGATAGTAATAGATCTTTCTCCGATGAAAAAAATTGAAATTGACAAGTCTTCCCAAACAGCACGCGCACAGGCCGGGCTTACGTGGGGTGAATTTGATAAAGCGACCCAGGAGTATGGACTTGCAACTACAGGAGGACTTGTAACTACCACAGGTGTTGCTGGATTTACACTGGGCGGAGGTTTCGGCTGGCTTGTGCGAAAATACGGAATGACCATTGATAATCTTCAAGCAGTTGAAATGATACTTGCAAACGGAAAGCGCGTTTCGGCAAGCCCCGCAGAAAACCCCGATCTTTTCTGGGGAGTCAGAGGAGGGGGAGGAAATTTTGGAATAGTTACTTCTTTTACTTTTAAACTGTATCCGGTTGGTCCGGAAGTATATGGGGGTGCACTATTTTACCCTGTTGATAAAGCAAAAGACGTGCTGAGTTTTTATAACAAATGGACGCAATCACTGCCGGACGAATTATCAACGATGTCAGCATTTCTTACAGCTCCTCCCGAACCTTTCGTTCCAAAAGAATTAGTAGGTACACAAATGATTGCTATCGGAGTTTGTTACACAGGAGAAAAGGAAGAGGGCGATAAATTACTGAAGCCCCTGCGCGATTTAACTCCGCCGGCTATTGATCTTGTCGGACCCATACCATACGTTGCACTGCAGGGAATGTTTGATGCAACCGCTCCGAAAGGAATACACTCCTACTGGAGGACGCAATATTTCAATGACTTAACAGATAATACAATCGATACGCTTTTAAAACAGGTTTCAAATTTGAAGAATCTTTCCCCTTTCAGTGCTGTACATATACATCATTGGGGAGGAGCAATTACCCGGGTTAAACAGGAGGAAACTGCCTTTTCTCACAGAGATGCTCGTTTTGTAATTAATATTGTTGGGCTGTGGATGGCCGGAGATGATCCTGATAAACACATTAATTGGGTACGAAATTCTTCTGATGCAGTTAAACAATTCTCCACCGGTAAATTGTATTTAAATTTTATGGCAGACACCGGTGAGGATAAAGTTATGGCAGCTTATGGCAAAGATAAATATGCTAAGCTTGTTCAGTTGAAAAACAAATACGATCCGGAGAATTTATTGCACCTGAACCAAAACATAAAGCCATCGATGTGAAAATAGCAAAATTGAGCACTGATTAAATAAATCCATTGAAAGATAAAATTCATTTTGTGTTATCCATCAAACCAATAATCTCTTAGGTCAATCGTTGAGAAAGCTGGAAAGAGATTTCCTGGAGCAAGGTGGCTTTACTGAATGACTGTATCAAGTTTGGAAAAATTGTAAAAAAAGATAAGCTAAGTAAGGCATTTTAATTTAAGCATTTTTACATCTCTTGTATTCTACTCAACTTAAACCCCACTTGACTTATTCCGATTCTTTTATTTAGTTAATAGTGAACACTTGTTCACTTATTTAAAAGCTTGAAAAATGGCGTTAAAGAGCTTATTTATAGATTTTAATTCCTATTTTGCCTCGGTTGAGCAGCAAATCAAACCTGAATTACGCAATAAGCCAGTGGGGGTTTTGCCTGTAATGGCCGATACCACGTGCTGCATTGCCGCCAGCTACGAGGCAAAAGCATACGGAGTAAGAACCGGCACTATGGTATCGGAGGCAAAAAAATTATGCCCGGGCATGCTCTTCGTTGAGGCCAATCACAAAACTTATATTCAATATCATAACAAGCTTGTGGATAAAGTAGAAGAATGTCTCCCGGTGGAAAAAGTACTTTCAATCGATGAAATGATCTGCAGCCTTATCGGGAATGAAAGGAAGCGGGAAAATGCAATTAATATTGCTTTGCTGATAAAGAAAAAGATAAGAGAGGAAGTAGGCGAGTATCTCCGGTGTTCAATCGGTATTGCTCCTAACCTGTTTCTTTCAAAGATGGGTACCAACATGCAAAAGCCTGACGGGCTCGTGGTAATTGATCATGAAGATCTGCCGCACTGTCTTTATAAACTGGAGATCAGTGATATTTACGGGGTAGGAAGAAGAATGGAAGTTCGCTTACGGCGTAACGGTATTTACACAATGGAAGACCTTTGTAAGGCGGACAGAAATTTACTCAGAAAGGTTTGGGGTGGAATAGAAGGGGAAAGAATGTATGATCAGTTGAGAGGGAAAAATGTGCCGCGGCCTCTTACGCACCGATCGACTATCGGCCATTCTCACGTACTTCCGCCTAAATTGAAAAGTAATGCCAGCGCTTACGCAGTCCTTCATCGGCTGGTTCAGAAAGCGGCGATGCGTTTGCGTTACCTCGGCTATTATGCAGGTGCGCTCGGTGTTGCTGTAAGGTATAAAATTAAAATAGATCCATATGATGCCGCGGATTCGGGTTCGCGTTATAGATCTTCAGGGAGAAGAAGTAGTTCTTATATAGATTTCTGGCTCCGGCAAAGAAGAACGAAATGGAAAGACAATATAACTTTTACTCACACACAGAACACTATTGATTTTATAAAGGGGCTTAACATTATGTGGGAAAGAAATCCTTTTACAAAAGATATTCCGACTGCAGTCAGTGTTGTGCTTTTCAATCTTTTACAGGAAAAATATGTAACTCTGCCGGTTCTTGAATCATACAGGCAGGTTGAAAAGAATAAATCTCTTTACACCGCAATAGACGGACTGAACAGGCGTTACGGTTATGCCTCCGTTTACTTTGGGGGTTCGCATACAGCAAAATATTCTGCACCTATGAGAATTGCATTTACACAAATACCCGATCTTAAAGTTGAAGACGATGAGAAAAAGATTGTGTTGAAACGGAAACGATAAAATATAGACTGTCATTCTGAATTTATTTCAGAATCTTTATGAATTCAAGAGATCTCAAAATCCCGCTTTGCGGGAGGATGACAATCTGTGAAATTTGGGTACTGTTATTTTCCCCACTCTTTTTGATTTACTTGTTACAAAAACTTAAATTAAGAGGGTTAAAAAATCAGGATTTTTTATAACCCGCCCGAAAATTCCAAATTGCTAAAAATGTAGGATCACGATTGTTTATAATTAAAGCCCCGGTAGAAAAATCAATAGAACTGGATCACGATATTTACCTGCTTAAAATATTCTGTCCTGAAATTTCACACATAATAAAGCCGGGACAATTTCTAAATATTCGGGTCTCTGAGTCAATGTATCCTTTACTTCGTAGGCCGTTCAGTGTCTGTGATGTTGAAGGTGATCACTTCTATTTGATGTTCAATATTTTTGGCGAAGGGACAAGAATCCTATCCCGCAAGCACAAAGGTGATTTAATAGACATTCTTGGTCCGCTGGGTAACGGTTTTAACCTGGATGATGATTTTGACACAGCCATAATTGTCGCTGGAGGATTGGGTGCAGCACCTTTCCCATTTTTTTCACGTTCGTTAGATAATAAAAAGAAAATTTACACCTTCATTGGCGGACGGACACACAGTGACATAATTAAATATGGAATTAAAAATATCAAGGTATCCACTGATGACGGTTCGGAGGGTTTCAAGGGAACGATTGTTCAACTACTGGAAAAAGAATTTTCTTCCATTGAAGGAAAGAAATTAAAAATTTTTGGCTGTGGTCCAAATCCAATGCTTTCAGCTCTGAAAACATTTTGTGTTAAAAATAATGTTGAATGTG
The DNA here is from genome assembly GCA_964595355.1 of uncultured Ignavibacteriaceae bacterium. GTDB lineage: Bacteria > Bacteroidota > Ignavibacteria > Ignavibacteriales > Ignavibacteriaceae > JAKAGZ01. The sequence goes on from CAZQQD010000067.1 coordinate 16,335, forward strand.
AAGTTTCCGCCGAATGCGCGATGGCGTGTGGATTTGGTATCTGCCAGGGATGCCCGATAGAATCAACAGTTCATCCCGAGACTTATTATCTTGTTTGTAAAGACGGCCCGATCTTCAACATAAAAGATATAGTGATATGAGCAAGATTGATCTCTCAGTAAATATAGGTCCGCTAAAACTTCGCAACCCGATTCTACTTGCTTCAGGCACAGTGGGCTATGGAAATGAAATATCCGAGTTCACGGACCTGAACAAGCTGGGGGGAATCGTTACAAAATCTTTAAGTTTAAAACCTAGGAAAGGAAATCCGCCGCAAAGGATTGTTGAAACTCCTGCAGGAATGTTAAATGCAATCGGACTTGCAAACGTAGGCGTTGAGGCATTCTTGAAGGAGAAAATTCCGTTTCTTAAAAAGTTTGATGTTCCTTTGATCTGCAATATTGCTGCAAGCACAGTTGAAGAATATGTAGAGTGCACAAAAATTCTGACGCAGGAAGAAACGATCAA